>JAWVFR010000087.1:0-40946 GCA_033855845.1 Solirubrobacteraceae bacterium | reverse complement strand
ATAGCGGGGGCGGGATTCGAACCCGCGACCTTCGGGTTATGAGCCCGACGAGCTACCAGACTGCTCCACCCCGCGGCGTGAACGAGCAATTCTAGCGCGACCGTGGGGCCGGCTCAACCTGACCCTTTCGCGCGGTCCAGCCTCGAAGCGCTCAGGCGCCGGCCAGATGCCCGATCACGTCGCGCGCGAGGCTCTCCTCCGTCGCCGCCATCAACGCCGGGTCCGCGCCCAGCGAGCCGGGGACGGCGATCACGCGGTCCAACCCGAGCGCGGCCAGCTCGCGCAGTCGCGACGTGACCTCGTCCGCCGGCCCCGCGATCGCGAAGCGGTCGACGAAGGCGTCGTCGAGGTCCGGCGGATGGCCGCCCCCGCCGAAGCCGGCGAAGATGGCCACGTTGCCGCGGACCAGGTCCCGGGCCCGCGCCCGGTCGGCATCCACCGCCACGTTGACGAAGGCGCCCAGCGACACCTCGCGACCGCCGGCCGCGGCGCGCGCGACGTCCACTGCCCAGCGCACGCGGTCGGGCTCGGCGCCCACGCTGAAGTCGATCCGGTCGCCGTGGCGCGCCGCCAGCTCGATTACGCGCCGGCCGGTCGCCGCGATGGCCACCGGGACCTTCGGCACCCCTGGGTCCGGAAGCCAGGCGATGCGGCTGCCGCCGCCGCCCTCCAGCGGGACCTCGGCGCCGGACAGGTAGCCCTGGATCGCCACCGTGGCCTCCTCCAGCTCCGCGGGCGACACCGGCCGGCGGCCGATCTGCTCCAGCGCCGAGTCGCCGCGCCCCAGGCCGAGCACGGCGCGGCCGCCCGTCTCCGCCTGCAGCGTGGCGGCCGCGGACGCGGTCACCGCCGGGTGCCGGGTGACCGGATTCGTGACGCCGGTGCCCAGGCCGATGCGCTCGGTCGCCGCCGCGGCCAGCGCCAGCTCCACCCACACGTCGGCGTTGAGGTTCTGGCTGTCGGCGACCAGCAACCCGGCGAACCCCCACTCCTCCGCCCGGCGCGCGAGCTCGGCCACGCGGCCGGGGAACGAGAACGTGTGCAGCCAGACCTCCATCCGCCCGAGCCTAGCGGCGCCGCCGGCACTAGCATCGGCGGCGTCCCATGGCCCGCTGCTTCGTCACCCGCCGCCTGCCGGGCGACGCCCTGGACCGTCTCGCGCGCGAGCACCAGGTCGACGTGTGGCCTGAGCGTACGCCTCCGTCACCCGAGGAACTCAGGGAGCACACCGCGCCGGCCGAGGGCCTGCTCTGCCTGCTGACCGACCGGATCGACCGTGCCCTGCTGGACGCCTCCCCCGACCTCAGGGCGATCTCCAACCTCGCCGTCGGCGCGGACAACATCGACGTCGCCGCGGCGCAAGAGCGCGGCATCCCGGTCGGCTACACCCCCGGCGTCCTGACCGAGACCACGGCCGACCTGGCCTTCGCGCTCATCCTCGCGATCGCCCGGCGGCTGCCCGAGGGCGAGCGGGCGGTGCGCGAGGGCGAGTGGCGCACGTGGGAGCCGGACTGGCTGCTGGGCCGCGACGTCCACGGCGCGACGCTCGCTGTGGTCGGCCTGGGGCGGATCGGCACGGCCGTCGCGCGGCGCGCGGCCGGCTTCGGGATGCGCACCCTCGCCGTAAAGCGCGGTGACGACCTCCACCAAGCACTCAAAGAGGCCGACTTCGTCTCCCTCCACGTTCCCTCTACGCCCGAGACGCGCCACCTCGTCGACGACGTCTTCCTGGCCGCGATGAAGCCCACCGCCTTCCTCGTCAACACGGCCCGCGGCGCGATCGTCGACCAGGACGCGCTCGCCCGGGCCCTGCACGACGAGCAAATCGCGGGCGCCGCGCTCGACGTCACCGACCCCGAGCCGCTCCCGCCCGATCATCCCCTGCTCCAGGCCCCCAACCTCCTGGTCCTCCCCCACGTCGGCTCGGCCACCCACGCGACCCGAGAACGGATGGCCGACCTCGCCGTGGACAACCTCCTGGCCGGACTCGCCGGAACGCCCCTCCCCCACGCGTTCCCCGTGCCGTCAGACGGGTAGGCGGACAGGGATCCGACCAGGAGGTCCCCCATGTCCGAGCGCACCATCCACGAGCAGCTCGTCAAGTACCTGACCGACGTCCACTCGATCGAGGTGCAGGCGCTGGCCCAGATGCGCAGCGCTCCCGACATCGCCGGGGACCCCGAGCTGGAGCGCATCTTCCGCGAGCACCTGGTCGAGACCGAGGAGCACGAGCGCCGGGTGCGCGAGCGCCTGGAGGCGCACGACGCCGCGCCGTCCAAGGTCAAGGACATCGCCGGCGCCGTGACCGGCAAGGGCTTCGTCCTGTTCGCCCGCTCCCAGCCCGACACGCCCGGCAAGCTCGCCGCGCACGCCTACTCCTACGAGCACCTGGAGCTGGCCGCCTACGAGTTGCTCGAGCGGGTCGCCCGCCGCGCGGGCGACGAGGCCACGGCCGAGATGGCGCGCTCCATCGGCGAGCAGGAGGCGCGCATGGCCAAGCGGCTGAAAAAGCGCTTCGAGCTCGCCATCGAGGCCTCGCTGGAGGCGCAGGACGTGGACGCCGCCAAGATCGAGGAGCAGCTGGTCAAGTACCTGGCCGACGCCCACGCGATCGAGTCCCAGGCGATCGAGCTGCTGGACAAGGGCCGCAAGATCGCCGGCGACCCGGAGCTGGCCAGGGCGTTCGCCGACCACCTGGAGGAGACGCACGGGCACCGCACGCTGATCGAGGCCCGGCTCACGGCCCACGGTGCGCAGCCCAACAAGCTCAAGGACGCCGCGCTGCGGCTGGGCGCGCTGAACTGGGGCGCCTTCTTCGCCGCCCAGCCCGACACGCCGGCCAAGCTCGCGGGCTTCGCCTTCGCGTTCGAGCACCTGGAGATCGCCGGCTACGAGGAGCTGCGCCGGGTCGCCCGGCGGGCCGGCGACGAGGAGACCGAGCAGGTGGCCAAGCGGATCCGCGACCAGGAGCGCGAGGCCGCACGGCGGATCGCGGAGAACTGGGACCGGGCGCTGGACGCCTCGCTGGACGCGGTCGGCGCCACCGCGTAGCCCCGCCGCGCGGGCGCCTGTGGCAGCAGCCCATACGATCCGCCCTCATGCGCGTGGGAGTGGTGGACATCGGCACCAACTCCACCCGGCTGCTCGTGGCCGAGGTGCGGGACGGCAGCATCCGCGAGCTGGAGCGCCGCAGCGAGGTCACCCGCCTGGGGCAGGGCGTGGACGCCACCGGCGCGCTCGCGCCCGAGGCCCAGGAGCGCGTCTTCGCGGTGCTGGACGCCTATCGCGAGGCGATCGATGCCCACGGCTGCGAGGTCACCACCGCCGTCCTGACCAGCGCGGTCCGCGACGCGTCCAACGGCGCGGAGTTCACCGCGCAGGTGCGCGAGCGCTACGGCCTGGACGCCCGCACGATCGACGGCGACACCGAGGCCCAGCTGACCTTCCTGGGCGCGACCGCCGAGCGCGGCGCCGACGACCCGGGCGGCCTCGTGGTCATCGACATCGGCGGCGGCTCGACCGAGTACGTGGTGGGTGAGGACGGCGAGATGACGTTCCACGTGTCCACCCAGGCCGGCGTCGTGCGCCAGACCGAGCGCCACCTGCACAGCGACCCGCCCGCGCACGAGGAGCTGGAGGCGCTGGCCGCCGAGGTCCGCGAGATCGTGGCGCGCGAAGTCCCCGCGGAAGTCCGCGCCCGCGTCGGCCACGCGGTGGCCGTGGCGGGCACGGCGACCTCCTGCGCGGCCATCGACCAGGAGCTCGAGCCCTACGACCCCGCCAAGGTCCACGGCTACCGCGTCCAGGAGGGCGCGCTGGAGCTGATGCTCGCCCGCCTGGCGGAGATGACCGTCGAGCAGCGGCGCTCGGTTCCCGGCCTGCACCCCGACCGCGCGCCCACCATCGTGGCCGGCGTGGTGATCCTGCTCGAGGCCCTGCGCGCGTTCGGCCTGGACGAGGTTGAGGTCTCCGAGCACGACATCCTGTGGGGCGCCGCGCTCGCGGTGGCCGCGGACGCGGGGGCCCAGGGACCGTGAGCGAACGCCCCTCTCTGCTCCATCGCCTGGGAGAGGCCGGCGCCAGCGCCACCTCGCTGCAGGGCGGCATCCCGCGCTGGCAGCGCGTGCTGATGGCGGTGATGGTCGTCGTCGTGCTGGTGGCCCTGGGGCTGGCGATCTCCAGCCAGTGGTCCAAGCTGCCCGACATCCGCTGGCGCCTGCGGCCGGGCTGGCTGGCGGCCGCGATCGTGGCGCTGGTCGCCTTCCAGTGGCTGCACGCCCGGCTGTGGGTGGCTCTGCTGCACTCGCTGGGCTCCCCCATTCCCACCCTGCGCGGCGTGGCGGTGTGGAGCATTACGCTGCTGGGCCGCTACGTGCCCACGAACGTCGCGCTGGCCGCGGGGCGGATGGCGCTGGCCGAGCGCGAGGGCGTCCCCAAGCGCGTGTGCGCGGCCAGCCTGGCCTACGAGCTGGCCTTCACGTTCGCCGGCGCGGCGATCCTGGGCGCCTACTTCGTCATCACGCTGCCCGACCTGCGCGACGTGCCCGCGCGCTGGCTGGTCCTGGCGCTGCCGGCGATCACGCTGACCCTGCTGGACCCGGCGATCTTCCACCGCCTGGCCGACCTGGCCCTGTCGCGCCTCGGTCGCGCCACCCTCCCCATCTCGCTCAGCCGCCGCCAGGTGGCGATGTACACGCTGCTGTTCTCGGCGTCCTTCCTGGTCGCCGGCTTCGCGGTCTTCGCCTTCGCCGAGGCGCTGCACGGCGTGCCGGCCGGGGACGCGGGAACCGCCATCGGCGCCTACTCGGTCGGGTTCGCGGCCTCGGTGATGGCCTTCGTGCTCCCGGGCGGCCTGGGGGCGCGGGAGGGCGCCATGACCGCGGCGCTGTCCCCGATCCTGCCGGTCACGGTCGCGCTGGCCGTGGCGGTGGCCGTCCGCCTCGCCCAGATGGGCATCGAGGTCCTCTACGCCGTGGTCACTCCGCTGCTCGCCCGCCGGGCCGGCACGCCCGTGGAGTAAAGGCAACTGGACGCATGTTCGATGGACGGGGGTCCGTTGCGGCCTGATACTGCCTCTCGTCCGGGTGAGAGGGTGACGTGCAATACCGACGCTCGCTGATCTGGGCACATAGGTTCGGGCGAAGCCGCATCGAATCGGCGCCTCCCGCCGCCTGAACCGTTTACCGGCCCTTTCATGGCACGTACCCCTGCCCGTCCTGACGGGGCCACTTTGGAAGCCGCCCTTTCGAGGGCGGTTTCCTTTTGTCCGGACGGCCGCGCCTAGGCCAGGTTGGACCGGCGCGGGTAGGCGACCTCGGGGTCGGTCAGCACGTTGACCAGCGCCGGGCGCCCGGCGCTCAGCGCGCGCTCCAGCGCGCCTCTCAGCTCCGCCGGCTCGCGCACCAGCTCGCCCTGGCCGCCCAGCGCCTCGACCACCTGGTCGTAGCGCGTCTCGGGCCGCAGCTTGGCCACCACGGAGTACCCGTACAGGAACATCATCGGGTGGTGCTCCAGGGCCCAGATGCCGTTGTTGCCCATCACGCCGACCACGTTCACGCCGTGGCGCACCAGGGTGTCCCACTCCATCCCCGAGAACCCGAAGGCGCCGTCGCCGAGCAGGAGCACGACCTGGCGGTCGGGGTGGGCGAGCTTGGCGGCCAGCGCGTAGCCGGGGCCGGCGCCCAGGCAGCCGAAGGGGCCCGGGTCCAGCCAGCAGCCGGGCTCGTAGGAGTCCACGACGCGGCCGGCGTAGGAGACGAAGTCGCCCCCGTCCCCCACGATGATCGCGTCGCGGTCCAGCAGCTCGCGCAGCTCGCGGTAGATGCGCAGCGGGTGCAGCGGGGCGCGGTCGTCGTCGAGCTCGGCCTGCTCGCCGGCCCGCTTCTCGTCCTCCACCGTGCGCAGCTGGGAGACCCAGGCCGACGTGCTCGCCCCGCCGGCGGCCGCCTCGCGCAGCGCGTCCAGGGTGGCGGGCAGCGCGCCGTACAACTCGGCCGCCACCGGGCGCGGATGTGCGCGGCCCGGCTCGGCCACGTCGATGGTCACGATGTCCGTGTCCTCGCCGAAGGCCCCGCCGAAGCCCAGCCGGAAGTCCATCGGCACGCCGATCACCAGCGCCACGTCGGCGCCCTGCAGGGCGGTCGAGCGCGCGCGGGAGAAGGCCAGCTCGTGGTCGGCGGGGACGCAGCCCCGCGCCAGCCCGTTGAGGAAGACCGGGACGCCGAGCTCCTGCGCCAGTGCCAGCAGCGCCTGCTCGCCGCGGCCCCAGTAGAGGTTGGTCCCGGCCATGATCACCGGGCGCTCCGCGTCGCGCAGCAGCGCCGCCGCGGCCTCCACGCCGTCGGCGGCCGGGCCCTCCCACGGGCGTGGCGCCTCAGTGGCGTCCCCGGGCTCGGGCGACTCCATGAACACGTGGTCCAGGGGGAAGTCCAGGAACACCGGGCCCGAGTGCGGCTGGATCGCGGCGGCGAAGGCCTCGTCCACCAGCCCCGGGATCTCCGCCGTGGACTCCGCCGTGGCGGCCAGCTTGGTGAGCGGGCGCACGAAGGGCACGTGGTCGATCTCCTGCAGCGAGCCCTGGCCCCAGCGCATCTGGGGGGCGCGGCCGCCCAGGACGAGCATGGGCGAGTTGTTCTGCTGCGCGGAGCCCATCGCGCTCATGCCGTTGGTCACGCCGGGGCCCGCGGTCAGCGCGCACACGCCGGGCTCGCGGGTGACCTTCGCCCAGCCCTCGGCGGCGAAGGCGGCGGTCGATTCGTGGCGCGTGTCGACAAGATCGATCCCCTCCTCCTTGCAGCCGTCGTAGATGGAGAAGAGATGGCCGCCCGACAGCGTGAACAGCTTGGACACGCCGTGGGCCTTGAGGCGGCGGGCGATCAGGCGCCCGCCGTGGAGCTGCGTGGAGGCTTCGGTCTCGGTTGACATGTCAGAAAGCTACCTCGTCTACACAGGTCGTTTACCGGCGGGGCAGACTTGAGACGTACCTTCCGACGCGAAAGAGCAAACGACGACGGAGGGAGGTCGCATGTACGTGGAGACAGCAGAGGTCACCCGTCTCGACCCCGAGGAGCAGTCGCCCGCAGCTCTCGTCGACCTGGAGGCCATGGTGGCCGAGGTCGGCGCGACGTTCCCACTCATGGCCTACACGGTCCAGGCGGACGAGACCGACGAGCGCGAGGCCATGAACGCCGCGATCCTGGCGGGGCTGGTCGCGCCCTAGGCGCGGTCGGAGCCCAGCGTCAGCGACCCCAGGCCTACGCCGCCGGCGATTCCGATCTCCTCGCCGGTGATCTGCGCCGCCTGGGGCGACACGAGGAAGGCCACGAGGGCCGCCACCTCAGCGGGCTCCACCAGGCGCCCGCTGGGCAGGGCGGCCCTCGCCCGTTCCAGGACCGCGGGCGGCATCGACAGCACCTTCTCGGTGGCCACCAGCCCGGGCAGGATCGCGTTGGCGGTGATGCCGTGCGCCACGTTCTCCGCGGCCAGCGTGCGCACCATCCCCAGCACGCCGGCCTTGGAGGCCGTGTAGGCCACCTGTCCGGGCAGGCCGGTGCGCACCGCGGCGCTGGACATCGCGACGATCCGGCCGAAGCGCCGCTCGCGCATGCCGGGCAGGCAGGCCTGCACGGCGCGAAAGGCGCCGGTCAGGTTGACCTCGATGTCGCGCGACCACTGCTCGACGGTCATGCGGTGCGCCGGCGCGATGGTGTCGGTGATCGCGGCGTTGGACACGCAGACGTCGACGTCGTCGAGCGCCGGCAGCTCGTCCGTGCGCAGGTCGAGCCGCAGGTCGCAGCCCGGCTCGCGGTCCAGCGTCAGCACCTCCAGCCCGTCCGCGCGCAGCCGCTCGGCCACCGCGGCCCCGATGCCCCGGGCCGCGCCGGTGACCAGCGCCCTCACGCGTCGTGGCCGGCGCCGTCGCCCAGCGGGGTCTCGTGCTCGCCGGCGCGACCCGCGTCGGACTTGTCGTAGAAGCGCCCGAGCAGCCGCAGCGTCTCCTCGGTGTCGGCGCAGGTGTAGGCCTGCCAGGCCTCGTGGCGCAGCTGCTCGTCCAGCGGACGGCCGATCACGTCGAGGATCGTCTCCTTGGCCGAGCGCACGGCCGCCTGGGAGTTGCGCAGGATCTGGTGGGCCACGGTCTCGGCCTCCTCGAGCAGGCGGTCGTGCTCGACCACCTTCCACACGAGGTTGCAGCGCAGCGCGGTCTGCGCGTCGATCGGCTCGGCGGTCAGGAGCATCGCCATCGCGGTGCCGACGCCGCCGGAGTTCAACAGCCGCACGATCCCGCCGTCGCCGTGGTGGTAGCCGCGGCGCGCCTCGAAGGACCCGAACATCGCGCGGTCCGACGCGATCCGGATGTCGCAGGCCAGCGCGGTCTCCAGGCCGCCGGCCAGCGCCCAGCCGTTGACGGCGGCGATGATCGGCTTGGGGATCCGGTGCAGCCCGCGGGTGAAGCCGTTGAGCCCCAGGTCCACGATCTCGCGGATCTGCCGCGGGGACGCGTGCTCGATGATCGGCGGGATGTAGGTCTTCAGATCGGCGCCGGAGCAGAAGGCGTCGCCCGCGCCGGTGAGGATCGCGACGTCGACCTCGTCGCTGTCGCGGAAGTCCTCCCACACCTCGATCATCAGGCGGTGGACGTCCGGGTCGATCGCGTTCTTCGCCTCGGGGCGGTTGATCGTGACCCACGCGATGCGGTCGCGTTTCTCGTAGAGGACCTTGCTCACGCGACCACGAAGCGCTCGGGAGCGCGCAGCTGCGCGGCGGCCTGCGCCACGCGCTGTTCTCCGCAGTGCAGCACGCGGCCGACGCGCAGGGCCGGCAGACGGTCCGCGCCCGCCGCCAGCAGCCAGCGGCCGGCCTCCTCCAGGGGACCGTCGCGCGAGACGTCGCGGGCGGCGTCCAGGCAGCCGTCGAGCGGGACCCCGGCCGCGGCCGCGGCCTCGGCCAGCACCTCGACGTCGTTGAGGTCGAAGCCACCGCAGAAGGCCAGCCGCGCGGCGGCCAGGGCGAACGCCCCGCCGCGGCCGCGCTCGGCCGCGAACAGCGCGGCCCGCATCGCGCCGCGCGCGTCGCCGGGATGGTTGGACGGCCACGAGAGCGGCAGGTGCAGGTCGCGCGCCCGACGCTCCGCTGCAGCGCGCGCCGCGGTGCCGATGTCGTCGGCCGACCACGGGTTGCCGCGGTGCAGGGCCTCGGGGCTCGTGGGGCGCCAGCGCACCCCGGGAAGCTGCCGGTCGACCCGTTCCAGCGCGAGGTACGAGAACGGACAGGCGAGGTCGAAGTGGAAGGCCGCGCTCGGCGATCCGTGGGGCCGGCTCGCGCCGGCCGGACGCGCTGCGCGCCCGGCGAGGCTGATGACTTCGCCCATCCCCTGTGACAACGCAGAGCGCCGTGAAATCTGGCGGCGCCCGAATCCCCGTGTCCGGCGGACAAAGGTCCACTAATGGTTCGGTCGTCGTGCCAATATGGTAGAAGTAGGCGAGCAGCGGGAGGGATGGATGCCACTCGTTGAAGCCGACCTGGAGGTAGGGCCATCTCTGAATTTCCCCCACCCAAGCGTCATCCGTACGACCAATGGTCGCCCGATACACGGGCGCTCGATCTGGTCGGCGACAAATGGACGCTGTTGATCGTTCGCGACCTGGCCGCCGGTCCCCGGCGCTTTGTCGAACTGCAGCGCGTGCTCCCCGGGATCTCGACCGAGCAGCTGCGCTCGCGGCTGAACCGCATGGTCGCCGACGGGCTGCTGACGCGCCAGCGCTACCGCGAGGTGCCGCCGCGCGTCGACTACGAGCTGACCGAGCGCGCTCGTGACCTGATGCCGATCCTCGGCGCACTGGCGCGGTGGGGCTACGACTGGACGTGGAGCGAACCGCGCGACAGCGAGGACGTCGACATCGGCGCCATCCTGCGCCTCGCTCCCGGGCTGATGTCGCCGCCGCGCTCGCTGCGCGGCACGGCCGTCTTCGCGGCCACCGGCAAGCAGGGCAAGCCGCGCGAGTACCGGCTGCGCGCCAAGGGCGGCCGCGTGGAGATCGAGGAGTCGCGTCCCGAGACGAAGGCCGACGACAGCGAGCCGGACGTCCGCGTCAAGGGCCCGCACGGCGCGTGGGTCTCGGCGCTGGGCCCGGACGGCGACCGCTCGGGCCTGAAGATCGAGGGCGACCGCCGGCTGGCGGACGCGCTGCTCGACGGCATCGCGCACAACGGCCGCAGCAACTCGAAGGCCGCCTAGAGCCGTTCAGGGCCCGGCGTAGGTCTCCGCCTCCAGGTGCGGGAGGCGGCCCTGCGTCTTGCCCTGGAACACGAGCGGGGACTGCACGATGCAGGCCGGGCTGGCGCCGGTGGACGACGTGTTCTTCGGGTGCGGGCCGCCGCCGGTGGCGTTGGCGCAGTCCCAGTTGGGGAACATGTCGTTCGCCGCGGTGTCCCGCGAGGACAGGGCGAGCGGGTTCAGGTAGGCGTTGCCGCGGTTGGTCTCCACGCGGTTGGGGTGCATGCCCAGCGACTCGCTGCCGAACGGGCTGAGCTGGCGCAGGATGTGCCCCGTGCCGCCCGGCGTCGCGGTCGGGACCGTGTGGGCCAGGCCCGAGGCGGCGTTGCCCAGGAAGTCGCTGACCTGGTGGGAGTACAGCGCCAGGTAGTCGAGGATCGGGTTCAGCTGGCCCAGGAAGGGCGCGGTCGCGGCCAGCAGCGGCTTGGTCCCGCGCAGGGTGTCGCGCAGCGCCGGCAGGCCGCGCTTGGACGCGTCGATCAGCGGGTTGAGGTCGCGGAAGAGGTTGCGCAGGTCGGGCGCGAGCAGGCGCACGTCGCGCAGCGTCGGGCGCAGGTCGTGCATGACCGGCTTCAGGTCGCGGATGAGGGGCCGCGTGTTGACCGCGAACCGGCGCAGGCTGGCCAGCGTCAGGCGGGACTCGTCCAGGAAGGTCGGGAAGATGCGGAACGTCTCGGCCAGCGCGTTGTTCTGCGAGGCGGTGGCGCTGAACACGGCCTCGGAGTTGACCACCAGGCCGTGCAGCGCCGCCTCGTCCTGGGTCAGCGCGGCGAACACGTTGCCGGTGTCGCGGACCAGGCGCTGCAGCGGCGCGGACTCGCTGTCGAGGATCTTGACCAGCGTGCCGGCGTCGGTGACGAAGTCGGGCAGGTGCCCGAAGGAGTCCGACAGGGTCTGCCCCTGGCCCCGGAAGCCCTCCGACAGGCTCTGCTGCCAGACGCGGAAGGCCTCACGCGTGACCGGGTCGAAGGCCGTGAAGATCTCGTCCAGCTCGACCGTGGGGGCCACCTGCGCGTTGCGCAGCGTGCCGCCCTCGGGGACGGTCGGGCTGCCGGGCTTGCCCGGCGTCAGCTCCACGTAGGTTTCCCCCAGCAGCGTCTTCTGGCGCAGGATCGCCCTGGAGGTCGTCCGCACCGGGGCGAAGCGGCGATCGAGCTCGATCGTGGCGATCGTGCGGTTGCCGCCCGGCGCGAGGTCCTTGGCGCGCACCTTGCCCACGCGCACGCCGGCCACGCGGACATCGGCCTCCAGGCCCAGCTGCGTGGCCTCGGGGAAGGCGATCTTGAAGCGGTAGCCCTCGGGCTTGAGCGGGATGGGCCCGCCGAAGGACAGCCACAGGAAGAGCAGCAGCCCGAAGCACGACAGCCCGAACAGCACCATCGTGAGGATCCGGGCGACGGACGGAGCCTGCTTCTGCATCAGCTACACGCCCCGCCCGCGCCGAGGATGGCGCCGAGGTTCATGTTGGAGAAGATGCCCGTCGGGTCCTCGGCCAGCTGGCCCGCGAGGATGCCGCAGGGCCCGCCGATGGTGACCGGCCGGAAGGAGCCGTGGGCGTCGCCCGTGTTGAACACGTTGACCGTCTGGTGCGTGACCCAGGCGATCCAGAACAGATAGCCCTCCTGGCGGTTCGCCACGCCCGGGCCCTCGCGGCCGTTCGGGTTGTAGGAGAAGAGGTCGAACAGCTTGTTGAGCACGACGAAGGACCGCGTGAGGTCGGGCGTCGCGTCGGCCAGCTGACGGCCGGGGGTCTTGAGGTCGCGCACCAGCGGGCGCGCGCCGCGGACGAACGGCCGGATGCTGTTGTGGAGGATGGGCGCCGCCTCGCGGGCGAAGGGCTGGATCGCCTGGTTGGCCGTGTTCAGCGAGCGCACCGCCGGCCGCAGCTTGTCGGCCGTCGGCGCCAGGACCTCCGCGAACGTCTGCACCCGGCCCAGCGTGCTCGTGGTCTGGCGCAGCGCGCTGGGGAACCGCCGGACGGCCAGCGAGATGTTCGAGCTCTCCGACGCGAACGCGCGGAACACCGTCGCCGAGGCGGTCACCAGCTGGGACAGGTCGCCGCCGCGGGCCGCCAGCTCGGTGTTCAGGCGCTGGAGCGAGTTGACCAGGCGCTTGAGGTTGGCGCGGCGCGTCTCGATCGCCGTCGTGACCCTCGCGATGTCGCGGTTCGTGGGCTCGAAGCGCGCGAAGACCTCCTGCAGGTCGCGCCCGCGGCCCTTCAGGCCCTCGCCGGCGCCGTTGACCAGGAGCTTGAGGTAGTCGCGCGTGTCCGAGTCCAGGGCGGAGTACACCTCGTCCGGGTTGACGTCCGGCAGGGTGTTGCGGACGGGCAGCGTCCAGCCCGCCTTGGCCAGGGGCTCGGTGGTGGAGCCGGGGTCCAGCTCGATGAACATGTCCTTCAGGCCGGTCTTGGGCCGCAGCAGCGCGCTGGCGTCGGTGTGGACGAGGTCCTTGTACTCGGGGTCGAGGTCCATCGTGATGATGGCCTGCCCGTCGCGCAGCTTGACCGCGGAGATGTCGCCGATCCGCACGCCGGCCATGCGCACGGTCTGGCCCTGGCCGGGGGTGACGGCCTGCGCGGTGGAGAACGCGGCCTGAAGCTGGAAGGGCTTCTCCTCGATGAAGGGGAAGCGCAGCCGCTGGTTGGAGAGGATGTAGCCGCCGACGCCCCCGGCGATGACCACCAGGACGAGGATCGCGGCGAAGTCGCCGGCGCGCTTGCGGATCGCGGTCATCATCCGGCGTTCGCCGTGCCCTTCGTCTTCAGGACCGGCGGCACCAGCGGAGCCCCGCCCAGCGACAGCTTCTTGTCGCCGGTGGCCACGATCGTCAGCTTGCCGCCCCGGATGTCCCACTGCTTGCCCAGCAGCCCGTTCTTCGTGCGGATGGCCATGGCCTTCTGGTACCAGCGCGCCGCCAGCTCGGGCTTGCCCTCGCGCTTGAGGTTGTCGGCCACCCCCTCGAACTGGTTGGCCTGGTTGAGCGCGAACTGCAGCGGCGAGAACTTGCCCGAGGCCTGCTGCGCCGGGGGCGCGCCGGGGATCGTGCTCAGGTCCGGCCGCTGCTGGGTCTCGCACGGCACGTCGTAGCGCGACGGCGGACGCTCGGACGGCGGCGGGTTCACGCCCTTGAGCGGGAAGTTGGTGAGGCCGACGCGCTTGCCCAGCGTCTTGTCGACCCCGGAGACCGCGTACACGGTGGAGGCGTTGCCCGCCAGCACGCGCGCCCACTGGCCGTTGGCGTCGCCGGAGCGGCTCTCGGCGCCCAGCCCCGGCAGCCCGCTCACGCCCTCCTGGTAGACCTGGCCGGTGGCGGGGAAGTTGGGATCGGGCACGGTGTCGTGCGACCACGGCAGGATGACCTCGTTCTGGCAGCTGGAGGCCGACCGGACCTGCTCGTACAGCGGCACGAGGTTGACGTTCAGACGGGCCAGGTCGGGCACGAGCGGGCGCAGGTCGGACACGAGGCCCTTGAGCTCTGTCGAGCGCACCAGTCCGCGCGCCTCGCGCACGAAGGGCAGCGACGCGTCGATGGCCGGACCGGAGGAGCGCACCGCGGGGCGGAAGTCGACGATCAGGCGCCGCAGCGGCGGGAAGGAGCGGTTGAGCGCCGCCAGCGCGGGCTGCGCGGCGCGCAGCGTGCGGGGCAGCTCGGCCACGGTCGCCCGCAGGTTGTTCTGCTCGACGGCGAAGGCGGCGGCGGTCGTGTTGAAGTCGGTGATGAGGCTCTTGAGAGCTTCGGGGTTGCGGTCCAGCGCGCCGGCCACCGCGCCCGAGCGGCTGATGTAGTTGGAGAGGTCGTGCGGCAGGATCCCCAGCGTGGCGTCGTTGACGACCGCGCTGCCGCGGAAGGCGTCCTGCCAGTAGTCGATCGACTTGTTGTAGCCCTGGGCGCCGGCGCCGGACAGGCCGTGGCCCAGCTCCTGGAGCAGCAGCTGGAGGTTGCGCCGCGTGTCCGCCTGCAGCGCCGTGAAGATCTGGTCGATCTGCACCGCGTTGGACGTCTGCGTGATCGGGACCGTGTCGCCGTCGCCGAGCGCCGGAGTGGACGGCGAGCCGGGCTTGATGTCGATGAACGTGTTGCCCTCGAGGAAGATGTTCGGGCGGATCTTCAGCGTGGCGTCCTTGTGGATCGGCCGCCCGGCCTCGTCGATGCGCAGCGTCGCGACGGCGCCCGAGTCGCCCTTGCGCAGGCTGTCGATGCCCACGACCTTGCCGACGTTCACGCCGCCGATGCGCACGAACGAGCCCTTGCGCAGATTGGTGGCGTTCTGGAACTGCGCCTTGATCTCCCAGTGGTGCTGGAACGGGATCGCCTTGGTGAACCCGAAGTAGGTGGCGATGACGGCGAGCACCAGGAGGATCGCTCCGGCCTGGACGCGCGAGAGTCCTCTGGGCTGGTTGCGCCTCATGGCCGCGACCCCGAGTAGATGCCGGTCGTCTGCTCCGGCGGCAGCTTCGCCCCGATCTGGTTCTCGCGCGAGAACGTCTCGCCCGGCGGCACCTGGGTGCGCCCGGTGAACGTCGGGCCCTGGGCGCCCGGCGTGTGCGGATCGAAGATGGCGGTCATGGGCGTGCCCTGCGAGTTCGTCGCCGGGCCGAACGTCGCCAGGTTGCCCTTCATGTAGCCGCGCTGGCCGTTTTCGCAGTCCGCCCTGCCGGAATCGGTGATGGCGGCCCCGTGGGCCTGTCCGTGGAAGAACGCGTTTGCGCCCCGCTGCGGCGGGCCCTGGTAGTTCTCGCCCATGACCGGCTCGGTGGCGGCCATGGAGCCGTAGCCGTTGCGGTTGCTGCCGGCCGAGTTCAGCAGCGCGCGCTGCGCCGTCCCGGTCGGATCGGTCTCGGAGATGTGCTCGCCCAGGTAGGTCCAGAAGTAGTTCCAGCCGTTGCAGACCGTCTGGTACGGGCCCAGGAACCGGACGAGCGGGTTCAGGATCCCCACCGTGCGGGTGAAGCCGCGCAGGGCCATGTTGGTCTCCGGCGCCCGGACGAGCTCGTTCAGCGCGCCCAGCACCTCGCCGGTGCGCTGGTTGAGCTCCACGCTGCGCCGCAGGGTCGGCGTGCCGATCTCCAGCGCCGGGTTGATCACGGGCAGCGCGCCGCGCAGCTCGTGGGTGGCGCCGCGCAGGTCGCGCGAGAAGGAGGCGACGTCGCGCAGGAAGGGCGTCTGGACGTGGAAGGAGTGGATGCTCTCGTCCAGCGTGGCCGGGGACTTGGCGATCGTCGCCTCCAGCGCCGCGGGGTCGCGCGAGAAGGCCTCGAAGGTCGTGGCCAGGTGGGTGAAGAGCCGCGACTGGACGTCGGCGACGGGCGCCACGATCCGGGCGGCGTCGCCCAGCTCGCGGAAGAAGCGGCCGATGTCCGTGCGCGGGTCGGCCAGGTTCTTGGCCACCGGGGCCAGGTAGCGGAAGGTCTCGGGCAGCGCCTGGATCGTGCGGTTGAGGTCGACGCCGCGGCCGGTGAACGCGTTGCCGAACGTCGTCAGGTTCTCCTGCGAGGCCTGGCGGGTCTTGGTGTCGAAGATCTTGAACACGTCGTCGAACTGCACCGGCACGTTGGTCTGGGAGATCGGGATCAGGTCGCCGTCGCGCATCTTGCGCCTGGAGGAGCCGCGCGCGAACTCGATGTACTTCAGCCCCAGGGCCGAGCGCGGACGCACCTTCACCCGGGTGTCGGAGGGGATGTCCCCCACCTTCTTGTCGAGCTTGAGCGACAGGCGCGAGACCGTCTGTCCGCCGGGCAGCGTCACCGCCTCGATCTTCTCCACCACACCGATCCGGTAGCCGCCCTCGCGCACCTCGTTGCCGCGCACCAGGTTGGAGCCGCTGGACACGTCCACCTTGATGGAGCGCGTGGGCACGAAGGGCAGCCCGTTGTTGGCGTTGTAGGCGAGGAAGACCGCGACCACCGTGACCAGCGTGGTGACGGCCCCGACCAGGACCGGGTTCGCGACGATGGATCCCTGTCCGCGCCTCATCGTCCCAGGAGGTAGTCGAGGAGCTGGCCGGCGGCCTGCGGGCTGCTGTTGGCGCCGCCCTGGAGCGGCTGGTTCAGCGCGCCGCTCGTGTCGGGCAGCGGCAGGTGCAGGTTGCCGAGGACCTGGTCGATCGTGCTGCCGAGGTCGATCGGCGGCTTGGGCTTGCCGGGCGCGCCGGGGGCGGACGGAGCCGCGGGGGCGCTCGCGGGCGGCGGCCCGGCGGCGTTGTGCGCGCCGTCGAGCACGCGGGCGTCGCGCTGCATCGTGTCCGCCTGCGCGCGCGCCCGCGAGCCGGGCGGGTTGCTGGTGTCGGGAGCGTTGATCCCCGGCTGTGTCGGACCGAGCGCCGAGGCGCAGTGCTTGGCCGCCGCGGGGTTGTCCTTGACCCATTGGGCGTCGTGGAACGCGGCGCACTCGTTGTCGTAGACCGCGACCTTGAGGATGTAGCTGTTGCGGTCGAAGATGTTGATCGCCTGGGACTGCCAGAACACGTAGCCCAGCAGCGCCTCCAGGCCGTTCCAGCCCTTCCCGCCGGGGGCGCGCGCGTCCTTCTCGACGGCGCGGTCGCGGTTGGCGAGGTCCTCGAGCACGATCGCCAGGTTCTTGCCCAGCTCCGGCGTCTGGGCGGCGAAGCGCCGCAGCTCGGCCACGGTGGGCTTGGCCGCCTGGACGGCCTGGCGCCCGAGATTCGACGCGTCGCCCAGCGAGCGGAACGACGGCCGCGAGGCGTCGGCGAAGGGGCCCAGGTTGTCGAAGAAGCGCTGCAGCTGCCCGGCGCTGGCGTTGAGGTCGCGCAGGGCCGGGGTCTGGGCGTCCGCCACGCGGCCCAGCTCGCGCATGGCGGGCTCGAGCTCGGCCAGGAACTGCGGCAGGCGGTGGAACGTCCCGGCCAGCTCGGTCCGCCGGTTGGCGGAGGCGGCCGCGGTGTCGCGGGCCTCCATCACGAAGCGCCCGACGTCCGTGCGGTTGTTGGCCAGGGCGGTGATGACCGTGTCGGCGTCGCTGGTCAGGTTGGCCAGCACCTGGTTGTGGCGGGCCAGGATGGCCAGCAGCTTGTCGGTCTCGCGCAGCGCCGGGACGCCGCGGCGGACCGCGGCGTTGAGGTCCGTGCCGCGCGCCGCGAGCCCGGTGCCCAGTTCGTTGAGGATGATCCGCAGGCGGTCGCGCTCGGGCAGGCGCAGGATGTTGTTCACCAGGTCCGCGGGCACGGTGGAGAACGTGCGCTCCACGGGGATGATGGAGCCGGGCTTCAGCCGGCGCGGGCTGGTGCCGGGCTGGCAGTCGATGAAGTACTCGCCGATCAGCGACTGCGGGCGCGTCTCGCAGTAGACGTCCTGGCGCAGGGCGGAGAAGTTGCCGGTCGACCGGTCGACCTCGAACTCGACCAGCGCCTTCTTGTGGCGGCGGTCGACCTTCATCGCGGTGAGCTTGCCGGCGCGCACGCCGGCGATCTTGAAGTCCGCCCCCTCGATCAGTCCGAACGCGTTGTCCAGCTGGACCCAGTAGCGCGGGTTGCCGCCGCCGTCCGAGGCGCCGGTGGAGAGCAGCGCGAAGCCGCCGAGGGCGGCGATCACGAAGCCGGTGGCGAGGATGCGCTTCATGGTCCCTTGGGCACCTGGGTCGGGTCGCACGTCGCGGTCTTGACCGGGCTGGAGCCGTCACGCGAGCGCTCCATCGAGCCGGGGCAGCGGCGGTTCTGGTTCAGCTGGGCCGTGCCGAGGATGGACCCGGGCACCAGCGCGGGCGGGATCGGCAGGGTCGGGTTGCCCGACGCGTCCAGCGTGAACGCGCTCACGTGCAGCGCCACGCGTCCCACCGAGCCGTTCGCGTCGTAGTAGCCGGTCTGGGAGAAGTCGTTGAACCAGCTCACGAGGTCCGTCGCGTACGGGCGCGCGAAGTCCAGGTTGGGGGTGGACCCGGCCAGCGCCTTGGTCGAGGCCGGCAGCGCGCCCTCGCGCGACGCGCCGTTGCGGTTCACGGGGCCGATCGCGATGTCGCGCACCGGGACGTTGCTGCGCGTCAGCTCGACCAGGTCGTTGTTGGCGCCGCTGCGCCGGATGAGGTTGGAGAGGTCGGCGATGGTCGGCCGGGCGTTGCGGGCCAGGGGGCGCAGCTCGGCCAGGAACGGGCGCAGCTTCTTGGCCACGGGCTTGGACTCGTCCACCAGCGGGGTCAGGTCCCGGAGGGTCTGCCGCAGGTTGACGAACGTGGAGTTCGCACGGCGCATGAACCCGGGGAGACGCTGGATCGCCTCCGCCAGCGCGTCGCGCTGGGCGCCGATCGCGGCGTTGGTCGCGTTCAGGTTGGAGACCAGCCCGGCCAGGTCGTCGCGGCGCTGGGCGACGTCGGTGACCAGGTCGGCGGACTGGTTGACGAACTTGCGCAGCTCGGGCTTGTCGCGGACCAGCTCGCGGAATAGGCGGGAGGTGGCGGCGAGCGCGGGATTGAGATAGACGATCGCGGCGTTGGTCTGCTTGCCCTTGCCGGCGTAGGTGGTGGCGAAGCCGCGGATGACCTCGGTCAGCCCCTTGCGGGACTTGGGGTCGAAGATGTTGAAGATCTCGTCCAGGTCGACCGCGGTCGTGGTGTGGCTCGCGGGGATCGTGCCGCCGTCGCGGATCTTGGTGGCGGTGCCCGGCGCGAGCTGGAGGTCGACGTAGCGGTTGGCGATCCCCGACAGCGAGGAGGCGCGGACGATCGCGCGGGTGCCCTGGCGCAGGTCGTAGGCCCCGTCGTCGAGCTGGATCTTGACCGCCGCCTGGCCGTCGTCGGTCAGGGTGATGTCCGAGACTTTCCCGACCGGCCGGCCGCCCACCTGCACGAGGTTGCCCTTGACCAGCTGGGCCGCGTTCTGGAAGTGCAGGGTGTAGGTGCGGCCCCCGCCTCCGCCGCTGAGCAGCACGACGGCGACGGCTACTGCCGCCACGATCACCGCTCCCACGGCCGCCACGCGTCCAATGACGCTAGAAGTGCGCAAAGCCCTGCCTATCTCTCTCCCGACCCATGAGGCCCCCCTTGCCTGCACGGGTTCCGGGCCGAAGCTAGCAGCGGCGTCTTCCCGGTGTCAAAGGTGAACCGCGGCGTTCAGGAGCAAGTTTTTCCTCATTCCGGCGTTGTGTTGAGCCCAGGGGGAGGAAGGGGCAACGTGAGGGCGGGATACCGACAGTTCTGCGCGATCGCGCGCACGCTGGACCTGGTGGGGCGACGCTGGTCGCTGCTGGTGGTGCGGGAGCTGTCCCTGCGGGGGCCGCTGAGCGCCGGCGCCATCGCGCGCGGGCTGCCGGACGTGCCGATGAGCCAGCTGGTGCAGCGCCTGGCCGAACTGGAGGCCGCGGGCCTGCTGGTCGCGGAGGACGGACGCTGGGCGCTGACCCCGGACGGCCTCGCCCTGGAGCCGGTGCTGGGCGCGCTGGCGCGCTTCGGGCTGGACCGCCTGGCCGTGCCGGGGCTCGCGCCGGGCGACTCGGTCCTCCCCCACGTGCTGATGCGCCAGCTGGAGCTGCGCTACGAGGCAGCGTGCGCCGGCGGCGAGGGGCCGGCGGGACGCTTCGAGCTGGTGCTCGCCGATCCCGAGGCGCTGTGGTCGGTGGAGGCGGGAACGCCCGCTCCCGCGCGTTATGCCCTGGTCGCGCGTCCCGACGGTATGACCGCCCGCGCGGGGGCGTGCCTGGAAGCGGATGCCGTCCTGCGCCTGACCGTGGCCGCGTGCGGCGAGCTGGCGGCCGGCGTGCGGCCCGCCGAGGTCGAGGTCGAAGGCGACGCCGCCCGGGCCGGCGAGCTGCTGGACCTGCTGGCGCCGGTCGAGCGCCTCGCGGCCGCCGCCTGACGCTCCCTCCGTTTCCACTTGCCTATGCAATGCTTAGGCAATGGCGAAGCCGGCGGTTCCGCTGGGCGAGGCGGCGCGTGAGCTCGGGGTGTCGGTCGACACCCTGCGCCGCTGGGATCGCGCCGGCAAGCTGAAGACCGTCCGCGACGAGCGCAACCGGCGCCTGGTCCCCGCCGCCGAGCTGCGGCGCCTCGCCGCCCGCCCCCGGCGCCACCGCACCGAGGACGGCCTCTCCGCCCGCAACCGCTTCCCCGGCGTGATCACGTCGGTCGAGGTGGACGGTGTCATGGCGCTGGTCGAGATCGCGGCCGGGCCCTTCCGGGTGACCGCGGCCGTCACCCGCGACGCGGTCGAGGAGCTCGGGCTCCGGGAGGGCGTGGAGGCCGTCGCCGCCGTCAAGGCCACGTCGGTGATGGTCGAGCGCGCGTCGCGGTGAGGGCGGCCCTGCCCCCGTGGATCCGCTTCGATCGCCACGAGCTGGCGGGCGGGCTCGGCGACGTGGGGCTGTTCGTTCCGCTGGCCGTGGCGCTGGTCGCGGTCAACGGCCTCGACGCGACGGCGGTCTTCGCCGCCGCCGGGCTGGTGTACGTGGCGAGCGCTCTGTACTTCCGCGTGCCCGTGCCCGTCCAGCCGCTGAAGGCGTTCGCCGCGGCGGCGATCGCGCTGAAGCTGGGCGCGGACGTGATCGCGGCCGGCGCCCTGACGATGGCGGTCGCGATGCTGCTCCTCAGCGTGGGCGGCGCGGCGACGTGGCTGGCCCGCCGCTTCCCGATGGTCCTGGTGCGCGGGATCCAGGCCGGCGTGGCGCTCCTGCTGGCGAAGGCCGCGGTGGACCTGGCGCAGAAGGGCAACTGGAAGGGCCTGCCCGCGATCGACCCCGCGGTGGGCCTGGCCCTGGCGGGCGCGTCGTGCGCGGTCCTGGTGGCGCTCTCCGTGAGCGCCCGGCGCCGGGCCGTCCCGGGGACGCTGGTCGTCCTGGGCGCCGGGGTCGTGGTCGGCGCGGCGGTGGGCGGCGCGCCCGATCTGTCCCTTGGCCCCCAGGCGCCGTCGCTGTCGCTGCCGTCGGAGGGCGCGTTCGCCACGGCGCTGACTTCGCTGGTCGTCGCGCAGCTGCCGCTGACCTTCGGCAACTCCGTGGTGGCCACCGCCGACGCCGAGCGCATGTACTTCGGCGAGCGGGCCCGGCGCGTGGTCCCGCACCGGCTCGCGGCGTCGATCGGGCTCTCCAACCTGCTCACCGGCCTCACCGGGGCGATGCCGGTGTGCCACGGCGCCGGCGGCGTCACCGCGCACTACAAGCTGGGCGCGCGCACCGCGGGCGCGACGCTGTCGGTCGGCGCGCTGTACCTGGGCCTGGCCCTGCTCTTCGGCGCCTCGCTCCCCGCACTGCTGACCCTGCTCGTCCCGGGCGTGCTGGCGGGCATGCTGCTCTACGTGGCGCTCCAGCACGCGGTGCTCGCCGGGTCCCTGGAGACCCTCCCCGACCGCCTGCTGGCGGCGGGCGTCGGCGTCGTGACCCTGGCCTCGGGCAACCTCGGGATCGGCTTCGCCGCGGGCGTGGCGGTCCTGGCCGGGCGCGCGGTGGCGCGCCGCGCGCGGATGCCCGGGGTGGGATTCGAACCCACACGTCCCGAAGGACAGCCGGGTTTAAGCCGGCGTGCGTCTGCCATTACGCCACCCGGGCGGGAAGGTGCGGCCAACTCTAGGGGCGCAACTTAGGCGTTGCTACCGTGTCCCTGGGTCGAGGGACCCGTTTCCACGTGGAGGTATCTGCCCTAAAGCACGCCGGCGCGGTCGGCATCCACGGCCGCACGCCCCTGCTGCGGTTGCAGTCGGACGAGCGCCTGATCGCGCTCATCCGCCGGGGCAACCACCACGCCTTCGAGGCCCTGATGAGCCGCTACCAGGCCCGGCTGCTGGCGTTCTGCCGTCACATGCTGGGCTCGCGCGAGGACGCGGAGGACGTGCTCCAGGAGGTCTTCGCCGCCGCCTTCAACGCGATCCAGGCCGACGAGCGCCCGCTGAACGTGCGGCCGTGGCTGTACCGGATCGCCCGCAACCGCTCGCTCAACCACCTGCGGCGCGTCCAGCCCATCGGCGTGGACTCGATGGACGTCCACCTCTCCGAGGGCGGCATCACCACCGCGGACAAGGTGCACAAGCGCGAGGAGTTCCGCCTGCTGCTCGGCGACGTGCAGACCCTGCCCGAGACGCAGCGCACCGCGCTGCTGCTGCGCGAGATCGACGCGCTCTCCTACGAGCAGATCGCGGAGGCGATGGACAACACGGTGCCCAGCGTCAAGTCGCTGCTCGTACGCGCACGGGTCGCGCTGGCCGAGGCGGCCGAGGCGCGCCAGCTCTCCTGCGACGAGGTCCGCCTGGAGCTGGGCGAGGCCGCGGAGGGGCTCAAGCGCCTCAGCCCGCCGGTGCGCCGCCACGTCAAGCAGTGCGACCGCTGCGCCGCCTTCAAGCGCCAGCTGCGCGACACCAACAAGGCGCTGGCCGCCGTCTTCCCCGTGGGCCCGCTGCTGCTCCTCAAGAAGCTCCTCGTGACCCACGTCGGCGGGTCCGCGAGCGCGAGCGGCGGTGCGGGCGCCGCCGGCACCGCCGCCGGCACGGGCGCCGTGGCGGGCACGGCCGGGACCGCCGCCGTGAGCGGGGCTGTCGGCAGCATCCTCTCCGCGGGCGCGGGCGCCGTGGCCAGCAAGACGGCGGCCGGGCTGGCCGCCGCGGCGATCGTGGGCGTCGGGGCCGTCGAGGTGGGCCACGTGACCTCCGACCGGTCGCCCGCGCAGCCGATCGCCCAGCGCGTGCTGCCCGCCACGCCCGGCGGCACCATCGCTCCCGAGCCCGCCCCCGCCGCCGTGACGACCCCGAAGCCCGTGGCGAAGGTGCACCCCAAGCCCAAGGCGCCGGTCAAGGCCATCGCGGTCGCCGCTCCCGCACCCGCCGCGGCCACGCCCGCGCCCGCGACGACCACGCCGGCGCCCGCTCCCCCGCCCGTCGAGACGGTCACCGACACGACCGTCCTCCCGAGCCAGCCGGCCCCTCCGCCGGCCAAGACCGAGCCCGATCCCACCGTCGCCACCACGCCCACCGAGGCGCCGCCGAGCGACCAGACCTCCACCACGCCTTCTGCGCCGCCCGCCTCCGAGCGGGCCGCCGAGCCGCCGCCGGACGACGATGCGTCCGCGCCGCCCGCGCCCTAGTCAGCCGATCCGGTCGCCCGGGGCGGCCTCGCGGTCGGGGCGCAGCAGCACCACGCCGTGCTCGTCGTCCAGTGCGCCCAGGACCAGGCACTCGGAGCGCACGGGACCGATCTGCTTGGGCGGGAAGTTGACCACCGCGACCACCAGGCTGCCCTCCAGCTCCTCGCGCGCGTAGTGCTTGATCTGAGCGGACGAGCGCTTCACGCCGATCTCGGGGCCGAAGTCGATGCGCAGCTTCCAGGCCGGGCGGCGCGCCTCGGGGAACTCCTCCACCTCGACCACGCGGCCCACCCGCATGTCGACGCGCTCGAAGTCGTCCCACTCGATCGTCATGGGCCCAGGAACCCCCGCAACGCGGCGGCCGTCTCCTCGAAGGCGTCCCAGAGCACCGAGTGCCCGCCGGGGACCGAGACCACCTCGGCGTCCGGGTAGCGGTCCAGGTCGACCGGGACCCACGAGCGCTCCCCGCGCACCACCAGCGTGGGGACGTCGGCCACCGGCGGCGGGGGCGCGGCCATCTCGCTCCAGGCGCCGATCGCCGCGACGCGCGAGTGGCGGTGGCGCAGCCGCCCATCGCCGCCCCGGACCAGGTTCTCGCGCATCTCCTGCGCCAGGAGCTCGCGGGGGGTTTGGAAGAGCGTGCCGGCGGCCAGCCGGTCCTCGATGGCCTCGTCGGCGGACGCGAAGGACACGTCCTCCAGCTCGCTCTCGGCCTGCTCCAGGCAGACGTCCGCCGGGAGCTGCAGCGCCGGGTCCAGCAGGACCAGGCGCTGCACCCGCTCGGGCGCCGACGCGGCCAGCGCCGCCGCGACGCGCCCGCCGAAGGAGAAGCCGAGCCAGTCGGCGCGCTCCACCCCCGCGGTGGAGGCGGTCTCCAGGACGTCGGCGACGTGGGCCGCGACGGTCCAGGGCGGCTCGGCGGACGACTCCCCGTGCCCGCGCAGGTCGGGCGCCAGCACGCGGCGGGCGGGCAGCCCGTCCTCTCCCAGCGTGCGGAAGCGCCCCGCATGTCCCGTGACGCCGTGCAGGCACACGAGCGGCGTGCCGGCCGGGTCGCCGTAGGTGTGGAGGTTCAGCCGCAGAGGCGCGCAGACTACGCGGCCAGGCCGATGAACTTCAGGCGCCGCTCGAGCGCCTTGGCGGCGAACTCGCGCGTCTCCTGCAGCGTCGCCCCGAAGATCTCGGTGTCCTCGGAGGTGTCGTCGGGGATCCACTTGGGCCGCAGGACGCCCTCGGCCAGCGGCAGGACCTCGGTCATCGCCCGCTGGATCGCGTGCGCGTAACGGGTGTCGGCCTGGGCCATCTCGCGCAGGAAGCCCGCGCCGAAGGCCACGTGGCGGTGCTCGTCGCGGGCGACGTTGAGGAATCCCTCCACGAAGCCCGGCAGCGTCCCCACCGACTCGTTGTACTCGATGATGAAGTGCTGCCCGGTCAGGGCCAGCATCCCCTCGATGACCATGTGGTAGATGGTCACGGCCTCGACCAGCGTCTCCAGGTCCTCGGGCTTGGCGGCCAGCGTGTCGACCCGGCGCTTGAGCGCCTCGTCGAACATCTGGCCGAACTCCGGGTTCAGGTGCGCGGAGGTCTCGCGCAGGCGCCCCGACAGGTCGTCCGCCTCCAGCACGCCGACCTCGGAGTAGAAGCGGTCGAAGAACGCGACGTGGCGCGCCTCGTCGGCGATCTGCGTGCACAGGAAGATCTTCATGTCCTCGGTGGGCGCCGCGCGCATCATCGGCCCCAGCTCCTCGGCCACCCGCTGCTCGCCGACGAAGAAGGACGACAGGCCGTACATCCGGGCCTCGCGCTCGTCGGGCGGGATCCGTTCGTGCCAGTCGATGCGGTCCTGGGTGAAGTCGAGGTCCTGCGTGCGCCACTGCTGGCGCTCCCACAGCAGGTACAGCTCGCGGTAGGAGAGGAGCTTCGCCTCCCCGCGGTCGGCCGACTCCAGCAGGCCGGGATCGGAGGTGGCCTGGAAGTCGTCGCGCTCGGTGGCGTGCGGGGTGGTGGTCTCGGACACGCTCGCTCTCCTTGGGGGGGTTCGGCGGGGCGGCCGCAGCGTAGCGGAGACTTGGCTGGCCGGCCAGCCGACGGTCCAGGGGCTACGGCCCGGGCTCGCCGCCGGCGATCAGCAGGGCGCGCCCGCCGCCCGCGACGAGCACCGGATAGGTCCCGTGGCGCTGACCCGGGACCAGGCGCACCGCGCGCCCGCCGGCCCCCACGGACAGGCGGTAGGGGCGATCGGCCACGACGGTGACCACGCGGGGGACGCGATCCAGGTTGCGCACGCTGACCTCCACGGCCAGGAAGGCGGGAACCGAGACCGTGGCCGGCCGCAGCCGGCCGGAGCGCAGGGTGAAGGTGGCGGGGATGCGGATCGGCTCCGAGCCCCCGCCGGTGCTGTTGCCGGCGGTCGGCGGCGGCGTGGTGGCGGTCGTCGACGTGGACGGCGGGGCGGTCGCCGTGGAGCCGACCGTGGGCGCGGCGGTGGACGTCGTCGCGGGCGGCGCCGCCGTCGTACCCGTGCCCGACTTGCCGTCGCTCCCGCAGCCGGCCACCCCCACGCCGACCGTCGCCAGCGCCGCCATTCCGGCCAGAAGCCTCAAGTTTCCCGCTCCTTCGTGCCGATACACGCGGCGAGGATGACCCCCCGCCGGCCGCCATGGACACGCATCGACAGCCCACGAGCAGCAAGGCCCTTCGGGCGATTCACTACGACGCCGCCCGCCGGCGTCTGTGGCTGTTCGGCCAGCGCTGTCACCACGGCGCCACCGGCGCGGTCCTGACCGCCGCGGGCGCCGCCCTCGTCGCGGGCCGCGTGGTCGCCCCCACGGGCTTCGCCGCCCTCGCCGCCACCGGGACGATCCTGATGGCGCACGACTGGAAAGACCGGACCATGTGGTTCGAGCGGGGCTACGGCTCTCAGCCCTAGTTCCCGCCGACGTCGAACATCGACTCGAGGTCGTGGCGGGAGAAGACCTCGAACGCCACCATCGTCTGCGTGCGCGTGACGCCCTCCAGCTGGCCGATCACCCCGGTGACCGTGTCCGCCAGCTTCTCGTGCTTGGGGACGCGCACCACGGCCACGAAGTCCCACTCGCCCGTCACCGAGTAGGCCTCCGCCACGCCCTCGACGTCGGCCAGCACCCCGCCGAGCGTGGGCAGGGCGGTGCGCTCGGCCTCGATGAGGACGATCGCGTGGGTCACGGCGAGTGCGTCTCCCCCGGCTGCAGGATCACGACCTCGGAGAACCCGGCGTTCTGGACGTCGGACTTGAATGCCTCCGCGTCGGTCTCGATCGGGGGGAAGGTGTCGTAGTGGCACGGGATCACCGTGTCCGCCCCGATGTACTCCGCCGCCACGACCGCGTCGAAGCGATCCATCGTGTAGTGGCCGCCGATGCACATCAGCGCGACGTCGATCCGCCCCCGCTGACGCACCAGCTTCAGATCGCTGAACAGGGCCGTGTCGCCGACGTGGTAGACGGTCTTGCCGCCGAACTCGATCACCAAGCCGGCCGGCATGTGCGCGGTCCCGCTGGGCGAGACCGCGGTGTGCCAGGCCGGGACCAGCCGCACCGAGCCCCAGTCGAACTCCACCGTCCCGCCGAAGTTCGGGTCGAACACGTCGACGCCCTCGCCGCCGATCTCGTTGGCCAGCTCCACGATCGCCACCACCGGCGCACCGGCGCGCTTGGCGATGGCGACGGTGTCGCCGAGGTGGTCCGCGTGGCCGTGCGTGAGCAGGATCGCGGTGGGATCGAGGTCGTCGGCGCTCGCGGCCGCCTTGGGGTTGCCGGTCAGGAACGGGTCGATGAGCAGCGAGGTGTCGCCGTCGCGCAGCTCGAAGCAGGCATGGCCGAGAAAGCGGATGTCCATCAGGTCTCCTTGGTGGAATGCGGATGCTTGGCGAGCTCGCGGGCCAGCTCCACGCCCACGGCGACGCCGACCAGCATGCTCAGGCGGGTCTCCTCGGCGACCAGTGAGCGCACGGCCTGGCGCCGCGCCTCGTCGTCCCCCGCGGCGCGCGCGACCTGGTCCTCGTGAGCGGCGGCGAACCAGCCGCCCTCGGCCAGCGCGCGGTCGAGCACCGGCTGCAGCTGGGGGGCCAGCCGCGCGACGGTGTCGCGCGCTCCCTCCAGCCGTTCCGGGTCGCTCAGCGCCTGCACGGCGGCGTCGATCTCCTCGTCGCTGTAGGGCCCTTCGAGCACGGCGTCATCATACGTTCGTGGCCGTGAAGCTCACCGAGCTGTCTCCCGGCGCGGGCTGCGGCTGCAAGCTCGGCGCCGCCGACCTCGAGCTGGTGCTGGCGGGACTGAACGGGTCCCTTCCGCCCGAGGTGCTGGTCGGCCCGGGGACCTCGGACGACGCCGGGGTCTACCGGGTGCGCCCCGACCTGGCCCTGGTCCAGACCGTCGACTTCTTCACGCCGATCGTGGACGACCCCTACGAGTTCGGGCGCATCGCCGCCGCCAACGCCCTGTCCGACGTGTACGCGATGGGCGCGCGGCCGCTGACGGCGCTCAACCTGGTGGCCTTCCCGCTGAACGATCTGGGGGCAGACGTCCTGCGCGACATCCTGCGCGGCGGGGCCCACGTCGTGGCCGCGGCCGGCGCCGCGCTCATGGGTGGCCACTCGATCGAGGACCGCGAGCCCAAGTACGGCCTGGCCGTGACCGGCGTGGCGCATCCCGACGAGCTGCTCACCAATGCCGGCGGCAGGGCCGGGGACGCTTTGGTCCTGACCAAGCCCTTGGGCGCGGGGGCGATCTCGACCGCGGCGAAGCGCGGTACGGCGGGCATCGAGGAGGTGGCCGGTGCGGTGGCCGTGATGACGGAGCTCAATGCCGCCGCCTCGGCCGCGGCTCTGGCCGCGGGGGCCCACGCGATGACCGACGTCACGGGATTTGGCCTGCTTGGCCACCTGCGGGAGCTGTCTCTCGCCAGCGGCCTGGCCGCGGAGATCAGCGCGGAGGCGGTGCCGGCGCTTCGAGGCGCCGTCGAACTGCTCGCGGGTGAGGAGGCGGTGAGCGGGGGGCTGCGGCGCAACGCCGAGCACGCGGCGAGCTTCGCGACGTTCTCCGATGACGTGCCGGAGGCGCATCGCCGGCTCGTGACCGACCCGATGACCTCCGGCGGCCTCCTCGTCGCCCTCCCCCCCGCGCGCGCCGCCGAGGTCCCCGGGCCGGTCATCGGCCACCTCGAAGACGCCCCCCCGGGACAGATCCGCGTCCACTGTCCTACCTAGAGCTCGCATACCGAGCTCTAGATCACCCAGTGCCGTGGAGAGGTGCGGCTGTTCAGCGGCGGTGCAGCACGGTCAACAGCAGGCCCAGCACCAGCCCCGCAACAGCGCCGCCCGCCGCGGCGAACCAGTCGGCCTCGGGCGTCGCCAGCGGCATCACGGCCAGCACCGCGCCCAGGACCGCGGCGCCGAGCAGGTCGGAGTCGGTCTCGCCGCCGCGCCGGCGCTGGAGCAGGTCGGGCACCGCCCAGGCGCACAGCAGCCCCAGCCCGGCCGCGTTGCCGCCCGCCGCCACCGGGAATGACTCCACGCCGGTCACCAGCGCCATCCCCGCCACGCTCGACAGCAGGAAGACCGCCACCACGGCGACGTGGCCATGGCGGCGCTCCAGCAGCCATCCGAAGACCCCGATGCACAGCAGGCTCACCAGCGCATAACCGGTGTTGACGTAGACGAAGGAGGCGGTCAGCAGGCGCCACTCCTCGCCCCTGGGCGACCCCACCAGCGCGAGGTCGAGGCGGCTGACCCAGGTGGTCTGGACGGCCAGCGAAGTCAACACCGCCGCCAGGACCAGCGCGATCGTCGCCCACGGACGCTGCTCCAGGCGGATGCCCGGCATCTCCCCGGGCTTCAGGGGCGACAGCGACGGGCGCGGGGGCCGGCGCCGGCGCTCGCGCGGCTGCCCCTTGTCCAGCTTGGGGGCCCGCTTGCGCAGCCGGCTGCCGCAGTAGGGGCACTCGGTGATGTACGGGCTCACCTCCGACCCGCAGGTCTTGCAGACGACGAAGAGGTCCGCACCGGAGGACATGCCCGAGCGATTGTACGGGCGAGGCCGAGCCGGACGCTCGGCCTACTCGCCGGTAGCGGCGATGATCTCCGCCACGACCTCGCGCAGGTCGTGGTTGGCCTCGTAGACGACAACCTGGCGGGCCGCGCCGTTGCCGTGGACGAGCAGGTCCTCGACCGCCTCCAGCTCGGCGGCCGAACCCAGGTCCTGCGCGTGCTCGCGCGCCCGGTCGACCAGACGCCGGGCCAGCTGGCGGGTCGCCACGCGCTCGGTGGAGGGGAGGTCGACCATCTCCCCCTCCAGGCCGTGGCGCGCGGCCAGCCACTTGTTCTCGTCGAGCATCTCGTACGGGTAGCGCGACAGCTGCTCTCCCGCCTCGAAGTGCTCGGCCAGCTCCCGGACCAGGGCCTGGACCAGCGCCGCCAGCCCGAGCGTGTGCTCCACGCGAGTCTGGGCGTCCATCACGCGGATCTCCACCGTCCCGAGGTTGGGGTGGGGGCGCACGTCGTACCAGAGGTACGTGTAGTCCTCGATGACGCGGCAGTCGTACATGAACTGGATGCGCTTGACGTAGTCGTCCCAGTCCTCGTAGGTGGGCGGGATCCCGACCCGCGGGAAGGCACGGAAGATCGGCGTGCGCGTGGAGGCCAGCCCCGTCGTGTCGCCGCGCCAGAAGGGCGAGTTGGCCGACAGGGCCAGCAGGACGGGGATGTGGACCCGCATCCCGTTGGCCACGTGGATCGCCTTGTCGGGGTCGTCGAGGCCGACGTGCACGTGGATGCCGAAGATGATCTCCTGGCGGGCCACGAAGCGCAGGGCGCTGATCAGGTCGCGGTAGCGCGGGCGGGCGACGATCCGCTGGTCCTCCCACATCGCGAAGGGATGGGTCCCTGCCGAGCCGATCGCCAGGCCCTTGGCCTCCGCCAGCCCGCGGACGCGGTGGCGCAGCTCGCGCAGCTGCTCGCCCGCCTCCCCGGTGTGGCGGCAGGGCTTGGTGGCGATCTCCAACACCGACTCCATCAGCTCGGGCTTGACGTCCCCGGCGATCTCCTCGGGCGCCGACTCCAGCAGCGCTTCGATCATGTTCGTGAGGTCGAGGGTCTCGGAATCGAGGATCATCAGCTCCTCCTCGATGCCGATCGTGTAGTTGGGCCCGGTGAAGCGATGCTCCATCGCGGCGCAAGCGTACCCGCCGCCCCCGCCGCGATAGCCTTGCCCGCGGACAAGGGTCGCAAGCGACGGAGGGCACCGAAACGATGGATCTGGGCTATGACGGCAAGCTGTACATCCTGGCGTTCGACCACCGCGGGTCGTTCCAGAAGAAGTGGTTCGGGATCGAGGGGGACCCGACCGAGGAGGACACCCAGCGCATCTCCGACGGCAAGCACCTCGTGTTCGAGGGCCTGGAGAAGGCCCTGGAGCAGGGCGCCGAGCCGAGCGTGACCGGGGCCCTGGTCGACGAGCAGTTCGGTGTCCCCACCGGCATCCCCCAGGCCGCCCGCGACCGCGGCCTGAAGCTGGCCATGCCCGTCGAGAAGAGCGGCCAGAACGAGTTCGACTTCGAGTACGGCGAGGACTTCGGCGCGCACATCGAGAAGTTCGACCCCGACTTCTCCAAGGTGCTCGTCCGCTACAACCCGGAGGGCGACGCGGAGATGAACCGCACCCAGGCGGAGAAGCTGCGGCGCCTGTCCGACTGGCTGCACGACCACGACCGCAAGTTCCTGTTCGAGCTGCTCGTGCCGGCCGAGGACCACCAGCTGGAGGCCGTCGGGGGCGACTCCGACCGCTACGACTCCGAGTTGCGCCCCGAGCTGATGCGCCGCGCCATCGCCGAGCTGCAGGACGCCGGCGTGGAGGCGGACATCTGGAAGATCGAGGGCGTCGACGACCGCGCCGACTGCCAGCGCATCGCCGACCAGGCCCGGACCGGTGAGGGCCGGGAGGGCGTGGTGTGCGTGGTCCTGGGCCGCGGCGCCGACGACGACAAGGTGGACGAGTGGCTGCGCGCCGGCGCCCCGGTGGAGGCCTACGTGGGCTTCGCGATCGGGCGCTCGATCTGGGGCAGCCCGCTGCGCGACTTCCTCGACGGGAAGGTCGAGCGCGAGGACGCCGCATCGCAGATCGCCGACAACTTCATGCGGTTCGTTCGTGTCTACCAGGAGGCCGAGAAGGCCCCGGTCGGCTGATCCGCCGGCTGCTTCTCCTCGCCGCCGCGGTCCTCGCGGGCTGCGGCGGGATCGCCCCGACCGGCACCGCCCCCACGGGCTCGCGACTGGAGGGCACCGTCACCCGGATCGTCGACGGGGACACGATCCACGTCTCCGTCGACGGCCAGCGGGTGGTGAAGGTGCGCTACATCGGGGTCGACACCCCGGAGTCGCGGCGCCCGGGGACGCCGGTGCAGTGCTTCGCCAAGGCCGCGAGCGCGTTCAACGCGAGCGTGCTGCGGGGCCAGCGCGTCGAGCTGCGCACGGACGCGGAGCAGCGCGACCGCTACGGGCGGCTGCTGGCCTACGTCTACCGCCAGCCCGATCGCCTGTTCGTCAACGCCGAGCTCGTGCGCCGCGGCTACGCGACGGTCCTGACCATCCCGCCCAACGTCGCCCACGCGGGCGAATTCCTGGCTCTGGAGCGCTCGGCGCGCCGCGCAGGGCGCGGTTTATGGAGCGCGTGCTGGTAGCCTCTGGAGGCGTTATGAGGATGCGTCAGAGCATTGCTCAACTCGAGCGCGCGTTTGTCGAAGAGATCGAACTCGACCGCGCTCGTCGTGAGCACCTGCGTCATACCGCTGCCAAGCGCTCCCGCTCCCGGCGGGTGCAACGCAAGCAGCAGCGAAGCTCCCTGCGCTTCTTCCTCCTGGTCCTCTCGCTGATCGCCACCGCCGTCCTGGTGACCGTCGCGATGTTCCAGACGCTCTACTACATGATGGGCTGACGCCCCGGCGGCGGCTAGCCGTCGCCGAGGGTCCGCAGCGCCTCATCGACCTTCTCGCGGGAGTCGCTCCCAGCTCCCATGCGCTCCTGCTGGATCTCCAGATACACCTCCTTGCGGAACACGGGGATGTCCCGCGGCGCCTGGATTCCGATCCGGACCTTCTCGCCCATAACCGACAGCACCGACACCTCGATGTCGTCGCCGATCATGATGCTCTGGTTCGACTTGCGCGTGAGAACCAACATTTGCGTACGCCTCCCTGCCGCCCTTGAGTGCTGCACATTAAGCCCACCGCAGGCCCTACGCGCAAGTAACGCGCAGGTGCGGGGGAAAGTCACGGCCAATTTCCCGTGCGAGGTCGGCAAGCTGACGATTCGCTAGGCTCCCGCCCGCTTCATGGCCCGCCGTTCGCTCAAGCCCCAACTCAACCAGATCCGCGCCTGGGTGCGCCAGGGACGGACCGACGCCTGGATCGCGCACCAGCTCGAGGTCACGGTGCAGCAGATCGAGACGTTCAAGCGCGAGAACGACCTGGCGCCCGATGCGGCCGACAACGGCGGCGAGGGATTCGCCGAGGAGATCGACCTGCGCGCGGAGGACGACGCGCTGATCGCGGCCGAGCTGGAGGCCGCCGCCGAGGCCGAGGAGGCCCAGGCGGCCGAGGAGCCCGGCGAGGACGCCGAGGAGGACTCCGACGAGGCCGACGACGCCGAGGACTCCGACAAGCCCGCCGCCGCGAAGGGCGCCGGCCGGCGGCGCGGGCGCCGCGGCGGGCGCGGACGGCGCAAGGGCGGCCCGCTGGAGGGGACGTTCGACCACGGCGAGGAGGGCTACGGCCTGTGGCTGGACCCCGCCGTGCAGGACGACCCCGTCTACGCAGAGCACTGGGCCGGCCACCGGCCCGTCACGGTCACGGTGGAAGAGGACTCCATCGTGATCCGCCGCTCCGAGTCGGAGTAGGCCTCCTCTACGCTGCGCGGGTGGCCTCGCTCGACAACGCGATCTTCCAGTGGCAGGACGGCCAGCGGCGGCTGCGCGACGCCGACCCGGCCGACCGCCCGGCGCTGGAGCGAGTGGTGCAGCGGATCGTGGAGGAGCTGCGACGGCGCCTGGGCGGGTCCTTCACCACCGCCGAGCTGGCGGACCTCTACGAGGAGCAGGGCACGGACTGGTGCCTGGACGTCGCCCTCTCGACCGCGCCCGACAACCCCCGCGCCTGGGACGCCGCGACCGTGGCCGACGCCGCCTTCGCCCTATACGTCCGCGCCGCGTCGGACTACGCCGGCGGCCGGCCCGTGCCGGCGCGGGAGTAGCCCTACCTCGGCAGGTCCTGGACCACGAAGGCGCGCTCGCCGCGGCGGACCATCCCCAGCCGGCGGGCCTCGCGCATCAGCGAGGCGGGCTCGCGCAGCGCCTGGCGGCGGGCCAGCAGCCGGTCGTGCTCGGCCTCCAGGCGGGCCAGCTCGGCCCCGCGGGCCTGCGACTCGCGCCAGGTCTGCAGGTAGGACCAGGCCGGGCCGATGTACAGCGCGACGACCCCGGCCAGCACGACCAGGAGCGCAATTCGCCCCAGTCGGTCCCAGCGTACGGAGTAGGCCATCGGCGCCTGCTTCGGCGCCGCGCCCCCGGTCCCTGCCTCAGCCGCGGAAGACGGAGCGGCCGGGGAAATGGGCGTCGGCGCCCAGGGCCTCCTCGATGCGCAGCAGCTGGTTGTACTTGGCGACCCGGTCCGACCGCGCCGGGGCGCCGGTCTTGATCTGCCCGCAGCCAGTGGCGACGGCCAGGTCGGCGATCGTGACGTCCTCCGTCTCGCCCGAGCGATGCGACATGACCGCGGTATAACCGGCCTCGCGCGCGACGCGGATCGCCTCCAGCGTCTCGGTCAGGGTCCCGATCTGGTTGACCTTGATGAGGATCGAGTTGGCCACCCCGGCCTCGATGCCGCGGCGCAGGCGCTGCGGGTTGGTGACGAACAGGTCGTCGCCCACCAGCTGGACGCGATCGCCGAGGCGCTCGGTCAGCGCCTTCCACCCGTCCCAGTCCTCCTCGTCCATCCCGTCCTCGATGGAGACGATCGGGTAGCGCTCCGCCATCTGCGCCCAGTAGCCGGCCATCTCCTGCGGACTCAGCGTGCGACCCTCGTGCTCGAGCACGTAGGCCCCGTCGCGGTGGACCTCGCTGGCCGCGGGGTCCAGCGCGATCGCCACGTCCTCCCCCGGCTGGTAGCCGGCGGCCTGGATGCCCTCCACCAGCGCCTGCAGGGCGGCCTCGTTGGACTCCAGGTCGGGCGCGAAGCCGCCCTCGTCGCCCACCGCCGTGCTCAGGCCGCGCTCGTGCAGGGTGCGCTTGAGGTGGTGGTAGACCTCGACGCCGGTCCGCAGGCACTCCGAGAACGTCGGCGCCCCCAACGGCACCACCATGAACTCCTGGAAGTCGACCTTGTTGTCCGCGTGCGCGCCACCGTTGAGCAGGTTCATCATCGGCACCGGCATGACGTGCGCCGCCTCGCCGCCCAGGTAGCGCCACAGCGGCTGGCGCTCCTCGGCCGCCGCCGCGTGCGCGGCCGCCAGCGACACGGACAGGATCGCGTTGGCGCCCAGCCGCGACTTGTTCGGCGTGCCGTCAGCCTGGATCAGCGCGCCGTCCAGGCCCGCCTGGTCGAAGGCGTCGCGGCCGTGGACAGTCTCGGCCAGCGGGCCGTTCACGTTGGCCACCGCGGTGCGGACCCCCTTGCCCAGCCATTCCGAGCCCCCGTCGCGCAGCTCCGTGGCCTCGAACTCGCCGGTGGAGGCGCCCGAGGGCACGGCGGCGCGGCCGGCGGCGCCCGAGCGCAGCGTGACCTCGCACTCCACGGTCGGATTGCCGCGGCTATCGAGGATCTGACGGGCATGGACCGACTCGATCTGGCTCATTCCACCTCCTGGCGGAAGCGGGCGCTCGCAGCGCGCAGCGCCAGCTCCGGGTCGATTTGCAGCTTGCGGGCGACGTGCACCGCGGCGAACAGCACGGCGCCGATCATGCCGAACAGCGCGTCCGGGTCGTCGGGCGCCAGCGCCAGCGCGTCGACGGTCGCGCGCAGGTCGGCCAGCGCCTCGTCGTCGGTCAGGTCGAAGGCGCCGGCGGAGGCGGCGCGGCGCTGGACCTTGCGGGCGTACAGCAGCGCCGGGAGGTTCTCGGGGACGTCGGCGAACAGCTCGCCGCCGCGCCCCTCCTCGCCCCGCTTGATCTCGTCCCAGTTGCGCAGGACGTCGCCGGCCTCGCGCGCCTCGACGTCGCCGAACACGTGGGGATGGCGGCGGACCAGCTTGTCGTGGACGCCGTCGGCGACGGCGGACAGGTCGCCGGCGCCGCGCTCCTCCATCAGCAGGCTGAGGAAGTGGACCTGGAACAGGACGTCGCCGAGCTCGTCGCGCAGCTTGTCGTCGTCGCGCGCATGGGCGGCGTCGGCCAGCTCGTAGGCCTCCTCCACGGTGTGCGGGACGATCGTGCGTTCGTCCTGCTCGCGGTCCCAGGGGCACTCGACCCGCAGCCGGCGCGTCAGCTCGTCCAGCCGCGCCAGCGACTCCTGGATCTCGGGCCGCGTCACGGCGCGGGCCGGACTACGGCGTCGTCTGCTGCGGAGCCGGCTGCGGCGTGGGCTGGGGCACCTGCTGGGCGCCGCCCTGCGGCGGAGCCTGCTGCGCGCCACCCTGCGGCACGGCGCCCGGGGGCGCGGCCGGCGTGGTCTTGGGCTTCGGGGCGTTCTTGCACATCTGGATCACGAAGCCGTCGCGACAGTTGGTGCGGCCCTTCCACTTCTTCTCGAAGCTCTTGACGAAGTCGCTGAGGCGCTTCTGCTCGCCCTGCTGGGTGAGCAGCTGCTTGATCGTCGGAGTCGCCTGGGCCAGCGTCTGCTGGGACTTGGGCGTGATCTTCGTGACCTGGAAGACGTAGTAGCCGAACTGGGTCTTGATCGGGCCCAGAAGCTGGCGGGGGCGAGCCTTGAAGACGGCGGTGTCGAACGCCTTCTCCTGCTGGCCGGGCGTGACGCCGGGGAGCTTGCCGCCGGCCGCCTTGGAGGCCTGGTCGATCGAGTAGCGCTTGGCCACCTGAGCCCACTTCTGGCCGCCGCGCAGGGCGGCGAGCGCGGTGCGCGCCTGGGGCAGGGTCTTGGTCAGGACCACGTTGAGGTCGCGCCGCTCGGGCGTCGCGAACCGGGCCTTGTTCTTGTCGTAGTACTGCTGGATCTCCTTGTCCGTGACCTTCTTGTCGGACTTGGTGACCTTGGTGCGGATCTTGGTCGACAGCAGGTCCAGCTTGACGCGGAGGTTGATGTCGTCCTGCGACATGCCCGAGGACTTCAGGAAGTCCTTGTAGCCCTTCTCGGTGGGGAAGGACTGCTTCTTCTGGCGGGCGAAGGACTTGGCGATCTCCTGGTCGGAGACCTTGACGCCCTGGTCGGAGGCTTCGCCCTGGATCCACTGGGCCTGGATCAGGAACTGGAGCACCTGGTCGCGCAGGCCCTCGTACTCCTGCTTGCACTGGGCCTTGTACTGGGCGGTGGACGGCTTGGGCTGGCCCTTGGGAGGCGCCGGCGCGGCCTTGGCCTTGGCGGCGACGCACTTGGCGAAGTCCGGCGGCTTGGGGATCTCGGGCGCCGCGCCGGTGCTGCCGGGCGGGCGCGACGAGCGGGCCGCGATGTTCAGCCAGTGGTCGAACGTGGAGGTCTTGATCGTGTTGTCGTCGACGCGCACCACGGCGTTGCCGGGCACGCCGTCGCCGCACCCGGCAGCCACGACTGCGAGCACAAAAAAGGCGCCGAGCGCCAAGAGAAACCGAACCGAACGTCCCACGCGAGTCGCGAAGCGTAGCGCTTCCGTCCTCAAGGCGGCGTAAATGGTCACGCGGCCTCGCGCGTGATGGCCAGCAGCTCGTCCGCCGCGCGGACCACGGCGGGAAAGCGCTCGGCGGGATCGTCGGGCACCCGCACCGACAGCTGGGACTTCCCCGACTCGTACAGCGACTCCGGGATCCGCTCGTGCAGCCGCTTGGCCCGGACCGAGTCCAGCTCGATCGGCGTGACCGCGAGCCGGCCGCCCCGGAAGGTGACGGCGCGGGCGCCGGCCTGCCCCAGCTTGATGCGCGCCTGCTGGAGGGAGATTAGGTTGAGCAGCGGCTCGGGCGGCGGGCCGAAGCGGTCCTCGAGCTCCTCGCGCAGGGCGGCCAGGTCGGCCGGCTCGCGCGCCGCGGCGATCCGCCGGTGCACGTCGATCTTGGCCTGCTCGTAGGGGATGTAGCCGGCGGGCACGTAGGCGTCGACGTTGACGTCCAGGCGCACGGGCTCGGGCGCCTCGTCCGGGGCCTCGCCCTCCTCGGCCTCCATCGTGCGGACCGCCTCGTCGAGCATCTGCATGTACAGCTCGAACCCCAGCGCGGCCACGTGGCCGGACTGCTCGTCGCCCAGCAGGTTGCCCGCGCCGCGGATCTCCAGGTCGCGTAGGGCGATCTTCACTCCGGCGCCCAGCTCGGTGTAGTCCGACAGGGCGGTCAGCCGCTGCGCGGCCTCCTCCGTGAGAGCGGCGGCGCTGGGGTACAGCAGGTACCCGTAGGCCCGCTCGCGCGAGCGGCCCACGCGCCCGCGAATCTGGTAGAGCTGGGCCAGGCCGAAGGTCTCCGCGCGCTCCACCACCAGCGTGTTGGCCTGGGGGATGTCCAGGCCCGACTCGATGATGCTGGTGCACACGAGCACGTCGGCCTCGCCGCGCAGGAAGGTCATCATCCGCTCCTCCAGCGCGGAGTCGTCGAGCTGGCCGTGGGCCACGAGGAACTTCATGCCGGGGCACAGGCCGCGCAGGCGCTCGGCCGTCTCGTCGATGGTCTCCACGCGGTTGTGCAGGAAGAAGGCCTGGCCGTCGCGGCGGTGCTCGCGCTCCAGCGCGGTGCGCACCAGCTCCTCGTCGTACTCGCCCACGTAGGTGCGCACGGGCCGCCGGCCCTCGGGCGGAGTCTCGATGACCGAGATGTCGCGCAGCCCGGCCAGCGACATCTGCAGCGTGCGGGGGATCGGCGTGGCGGACATCGCCAGCACGTCCACCCGCAGCTTGAGCTGGCGCAGCAGCTCCTTCTGCTTGACCCCGAAGCGCTGCTCCTCGTCCACGATCAGCAGGCCCAGGTCCTTTGGGCGGACGTCGCGCGAGAGCACGCGGTGCGTCCCGATCAGGATGTCCGCCTTGCCGTCCGTGAAGGCCTTGATCGCCGCGCGCTGCTCGGCCGGCGGGCGGAAGCGCGACGCGTGCTCGATCGTGATCGGCCAGTCGCGCAGGCGCTCGGCGAAGGTGCCGTAGTGCTGCTGGGCCAGGATCGTGGTCGGCACCAGCATCAGCACCTGCTTGCCGTCCTGCACCGCCTTGAAGGCGGCGCGCAGGGCCACCTCGGTCTTGCCGTAGCCCACGTCGCCGCAGATGAGGCGGTCCATCGGGCGTGGCTCCTCCATGTCGGTCTTGACCTCGGAGATGGAGCGTAGCTGGTCGGGAGTCTCCACGAAGGGGAAGCTTTCCTCAAGCTCGTACTGCCAGGTGGTGTCGGGCGAGTAGGCAAAGCCGTTGGCCGCCTCACGGGAAGCGTATAGCTCCAGCAGGTCGCGGGCCAGTAGCTCGGCGGCCTCTCGCACTTTGCGCTTGGTGCGCGACCACTCGGCGGTGCCCAGGCGGTGCAGGGCGGGAGGCGGACCGGCGCCGATGTAGGGGGCCACGCGGTCGGTCTGGTCGGCGGGCACGTACAGGCGGTCGCCCTCGGCGTAGAGGAGGAGCATGTACTCGCGGTCGGCACCACCGGCCGTCATGTGCACCAGGCCGCCAAACTTGGCGATACCGTGCTCCACGTGCACCACGTAGTCGCTCGGCTTCAGCTCCAGCAGCATCTTCTCGCGCAGGATGGCGGCGGCATCGGAGGTCGAGCGGCGGGTCTGTCCGGTGGCGCGGCGCACCCCTGTTTGGGAGCGCCCGAATATCTCCATGTCGGTGAGCAGAATCGTGTCGGCGTGGGTGCCTTGCATAAGCTGCCACCCGGCGGCGAGCGAGCCTTGCAGCAGGTTGACCGTGCCCGGCGATGGTGGCGCGCTCAGCGACTCGTTCAGCCCGCCCGGCCCCTGCGACAGCGCCGCAGGCTCCACGCCCACGATGGTGCGGTTGCCCGGTACGGCGTGCAGATCATCAGGCCGCCTGCCTTTGCGCAGGGTAGGGTAAACGCCCTCGTCCTCCAGCAGCTCGCGCAGGCGGCTGGACTGCTGCGACACTATTACGACACGCGACCTGTTGGCGACGTACTCCTTCAGGTCGGCTATGACGTTGGGTATGTTGCCGGTGTACAGGCGGGTGCCGGTAAAAGGCGGCGCTTCTATAGCCCCCTCCGCGCCACCGCCTATGGAGAGCGTGGGCAGCCCCTGGCCGTGCGCTGAGACCTCTTCCCAGGTGAGGTAGGGTCGCTCCAGGCCGGGAGGTAGCTCGCCGTTGTCGATGAAGCCCTGGTATAGCTCTGAAGCTTGCCGCTCGATTTCCGAGGCTTCCAGGCGTATCAGTTCGGGGTCGTCCAGCACGAGCAGGGGTGGCTTATTGTCGCCCGTAGGTCGCAGTGCCGCCAGGTAGTCAGCCAGGCTCGCCAGGGGGCGGGTGTAGAACGGGGCGAATAGCTCTTGCCCCTCGAAGCACTCCCCGCGACCGGTCTTCTCCATCTGGTCACGCCATTCTTCTAGCACTTCCTCGCGCAGGTTGGCCGTGTCAATGTTCCGTAACTGCTCGTATGCGGCCTCGTGCTTCCACAGGGGCAACTCGCACGAGGGCGTGACGACCAAAGCGCTAGCTTGCCCTTCCGAGCGTTGAGTGAGGGGGTTGAACTGGCGTACAGAGTCTACCTCGTCGCCGAAGAACTCCACGCGGATTGGCAGGTTGGAGGTGGGCGGGAAGAGGTCTACTATGCCGCCGCGCCTGCCGAACTGCCCGGGCTCCTCCACGATAGCGGCGGGTTCGTACCCCAGGCCCACCAGGTGGCTCAACAGTTCGCTCATTGCCACCCGCTCGCCCCGCCTGATTACGCGCACCGCATACTGCAAATCGGCGGTTGACAGGGTCGGGGTCATCAGCGCGAACACGGAGGTAACGATAATGGGTGCCTGGGTCTGAACGCCCGCCGCACGGCCCTTCACAAGCTCTTGCAGCGCAGCCGCCACCGAGCCTGCCGCCTGTCCATCGCCACCGGCACCTTGAGCGCGTAACTCCGGTTGTTGCAGCATGGCAATAACCCGCAGCCGTTCGCCCGTTATAGTGGGGTCAGGGGCAATGCGCTCGTAGGGGAGCAGGTCGGGGGCCGGGAAGAAGAGGATGGGAGTGCCGGGCGGCGAATAGGCAAGCAGACCCTCGTATAGCTGCCTGGCCCTCTCCGACCGCGGAGCGACCACGATCATCGGGCGGCTTGCCGGGGCCGTTACGTCGGTGTGGAGGGCCGACAGCACATAAGGCCGAGCCGCGTCCATCGGGGCTTCGGCCCAGATGCTCTCCCCCGCTGCCACCCCGCGCGCCACCGCCCCGTACCCCCTCTGGTCATACAGCAGCGGCAACAGGCCGGAGAGGCTCATGCGGTGCCTCGATTTGGAAATTGGGGTTTCGGATTTCGGATTTGTTTCTCAATTAAGAGGCAAATCCGAAATCCGAAATCCGAAAT
>JAWVFR010000086.1:0-22299 GCA_033855845.1 Solirubrobacteraceae bacterium | reverse complement strand
GCCTACGAGGCGGTGGCCGAGCGGCTGCGGCCGGGCCTGGTCGCGGTGCTGGTCATCTGCCTGGCGCCGATGATCGCCGTGTTCAGCGCGGCCGGCGCGCTGTACGGCGCGACGCTCGGCGTCGCCGTGGCAGTCGCGATCGCGCTGTCCCCACGGCGACCCAGTCGCGCCGCCGTGCTGCGGTGCGTCGGCCTCGGGGCGGCGGTGGTCGTGCTGGCCGCGCTTCCCAACCTGGGCGACGCGATCAGCTTCGGCGACTATGCCCGCAAGGTCTTCGCCGGAGAGGGCGGGGAGAGCACGGCGTTCCTCGGCCAGCTCCTGCGACCCCTGCCGACTGCGCAGGCGGCGGGGGTGTGGCTTTCCGAGGATTACCGCGGGCCGGTGGAGGAGGGCCTAAAGACAACTCAGGGCGTCCTCATCGCGGTGATGATCGCGCTGGCGGCGTTCGGCCTCGCGGTGGAGCTGCGCCGGCGCCGCCTGGCGGTCGGGCTCCTGCTCGGAGCGACGGGGCTGACGGCACTCATCGGCTCGGTCGCCCTGAACCCCTACGCCAACGCAAAGTTCTTGGTGCTGCTGTCGCCCGCCGTGGTCCTGATGGCCGCCGTCGGAGTGTGGGCGATCGCTCGGCGCGTCCCGCTGCTCGCGGTGCCGCTGGGCGCCGCGGCGCTCGCGGGAGTCGCCTGGTCCGACGCGATCGCCTACCACCAGGTCCGGCTCGCGCCGACCGCGCGCATGGAGCGCTTGGAGCGCGCCGCCTCCTATGCCGAGCGGTATGGCGCCGGCCTGTGGCTCTTCAACGAATGGGAGGAGTACGCCAAGTACTTCATGCGCGGCGTGCGCATCAACGCCGCGACCGAATCCGTCTCGCCGCGGACGGTGCGCCTGATCCGGCCGGGTCCGATCTTCGGCCAGTACTTCGATCTCGACCAACAACTGCTCTCCTACGTCGAGAGCTTCCCCGGGATCGTGGTGCGCCGTTCTCCCGTTGCCAGCCGCCCGCCGAGCAACTTCCGGCGCGTGTACGCCAACGCCTTCTACGAGCTCTGGCGACGGACCGGGCCGGCGCCACGCGAGCACCTTCCGCTCCAGGGCTCCGTCCTGCCGAGCGCGGTCCCGGATTGCCGGCAGGTGCTCGCACTGGCTCGGCGTGCCGGCCGCGGGCGCTTGATCGCCGCTCGCCCCCCGGAGACGGCGGTCCTGGATCCCTCCCACGCAAAGCGCTCGCCCGCCTGGGTCCCGGACCAGTCCGCGCCCGGCACGCTGACGCCGATCACGCCGGGCGAGGCCACGGGACCGGTCCGCACGGACGGCGGGCGGTACGTCGCGTGGCTGCGCGGGTCCTTCGGACGGCCGGTGGAGATCCTGGTGGACGGCCGCCGCGTGGGGGATGCGAGCGGCATCGGAACCCCCGGCCAGCTCGCGCGCGTTGGCCAGATCGTCCTGTCCGCCGGGCCTCACCGCGCGCTGATTCGCCGCGGCGGCGGCACCCTAGAGCCTGGAAGCGGGGTCCACGGCAACATCGGCCCGCTGGTGCTCGTCCGCGCGGAGCTCGAGCGGCTGGTGACGGTCGCCCCGGCCAAGGCCGCCCGCGACCTGTGCGGACGGCCGTGGGACTGGATCGAGCTCGTCGGGGCTCCTCGACGGTAGCCTTGAGCTGACCATGTCGAGACTTCGACGAGGTGGACGTGCGCGCCGTCGCGCGCCGGATCGACGGGGCGCGCTGGCCAATCTGCCGCGTCGCGCCCGACTGACCCTGGAGTACTTCGGACCCCGCGAGGTACTCCGGCGCGTCGTCACCTTCCCGCTTCGCTTCACCCCGCTGCGCCACCGCGTCGGCTACGGGGTGCACTTCGGGCCGGAGGCCGTGTTCGCGCAGCTCTGGTACCGGCGGCGCGGCAAGCCCGTCACCGTCGTCATCCCCACATATGGAGATCCTGCGGAGGCGGCCGCCGCGGTCACGGCGGTTCGGGACACCACCGATCCGAAGAACGTCAGGGTGATCGTGGTCGACGACGGCAGCGCACCGGAGCATCAGGCCGCGCTGCGGGCCATCGAGGGCGCCGAGGTCGTGCTGGGCGAATCGAACGCCGGCTTCGCGGCCAACGCCAACCGCGGCCTGCGGATGGCCGAGGGGGACGTTGTCCTCCTCAACAGCGACGTCGTAGCGCATGAGGGGTGGCTGGCGTGCTTGCAATACGCCGCCTACGCCGACGATCACAACGGCATCATCGGGCCCAAGCTGCTGTACCCGGACGGCCGCATCCAGTCGGGCGGCTCCTACCGGCCGGAGGGCGCGCCCGAGTGGTTCGACCACCGCTTCCGGTTCAAGCCCGCCGACCACCCCGCGGCGTGCGCGGTGTTCCCCGCGGTCGCGGTCACCGGCGCCTGCATGTACGTCCGCGACGAGGTCATCGAGCGCATCGGACTGCTCGACGAGGAATACGGGATGGGCTTCGAGGACGTCGACTGGTGCATGCGCGCCTGGGACGCGGGCTACAGAGTCCTCTACTACCCGTTCGCCGAGCTCACGCATGCCGAGTCGGTCACGCGTGGCACCGAGGTGGGCGAACGCGAGACGGCGTCGCAGAAGCACTTCTGGAGGAGGTGGGGCGACTGGTTCGACGATCGTGACGTTCGTACGCCCGATGGCCGGCTGCGCGTGATCTACGTCACCGAGGACACCGGGGTCGGCGGCGGGCATCGCGACATCTTCGAGCACCTCAACCGCCTGCGGGCTCGCGGCCACGACGTTCAGCTGTTCTCCCTGGGCGACGCGCCGGACTGGTTCCCGCTCGAGGCGCCGGTGCGGACCTTCGACGACTACTCCGAGCTGACCGAGGCCCTGGCCGGTGAGAACGCGATCAAGGTCGCGACTTGGTGGAACACCGGAGCCCCGGTCTGGATCGGATCGATGCAGCGCGGCCTTCCGGTGTTCTTCGTCCAGGACGTCGAGACGTCCTACTACCCGGGCGATCTCGCGGCCCAGAACAACGTCCTGGCCGCGTACCGCGAGGAGTTCCGCTTCATGACGATCTCGGAGTGGAACAGCAGCCGCCTTCGCGAACTCGGCCTGGACGCGCGTCTGATCCCGCCCGGGATCGACCTCGAGACGTTCCGGCCGCTGGAGAACCGCCGGCGCGACGACCTCCTGCTCGCTATCGGCCGCTCGCAGCCCCTCAAGAACCTCGGCCTGACGCTCGACGCGACACGCCGGCTGCGGGCGGGTCGCGCCGAGCTGTGGATGTTCGGAGTCGAGCCCGAGATCGGCGACCTCCACCGGACTCGGTACTTCGACACGCCCAGTGACGAGGAGGTCAACGAGCTGTTCAACACCGCGACTGTCTTCGTCCAGACCTCGCGCCACGAGGGGTTCTGCCTACCGCCGCTGGAGATGATGGCGACCGGCGGCGCCGTGGTGTGCACCGACGCCCACGGCAACCGGGACTTCTGCCGCGACGGTGAGAACTGCCTGATGCCGGAAGCGACACCGGAGTCGGTCGCCGGCGCGATTGCCCGCGTGCTGGAGGACCCGGATCTGCGACGCCGGCTCGGCGAGGCCGGCATCCGCACGGCGGCGGACTACGCCTGGGAGACGCGCATCGACTCCCTCGAGGGATTCCTGCAGGAGGTCGCCGACACCGGCGCGATCGGCCGTCCGCTCGGCTGGCGCCCCGGCGCCGCCGCCGTCAGCGGCTAGAGGTCCTCGGCGATCCGCGGCGCCTCGCGATTGAAGTACCAGTAGCCGAGCGCGAACATGGCAACGACGATCCCGAGCGGGACGAGCAGCCGCACGGATCCGCCCGCCGCGGCGGCGGCGGAGGGCGCGGTGGGGTCAATCAGGGCGTGGCGCACCTGCTGGATGATCGCCGCGAGCGGGTTGAGCATCATGATGTGGCGGACCGCGGGATCGTCCACCGTCTCGATCACGTAGATGATCGGCGACGCGTAGAAGAGCACCTGCAGCACGATCTCCCAGATGGGCTTGATGTCGCGCATCCGCACGTAGAGCGCGGACAGCAGCATGGCGGTGCCGGCCGCGAGCACCGCCAGCAGCGCGATCAGCAGGGGCAGCTGGACCCAGCTGCCCCGCGGCTCCACCCCCGTAGCCAGCATGAACACGGCGACCGCGACAAGGTTCAGGCCGAGGTTGAAGATCGCCACCAGCACCACGGAGGCGGGGACCACGAGGCGGGGGAAGTGGATCTTGCGCACCAGGCTTTCGCGGTCCAGGACCGAGGCCACGGCGCCGCCGGTCGCCTCCGCGAAGAAGGTGAACAGCACGATCGCCGTGAGCAGGACCACGGGGAAGTGCTTCGCGCTCGCGCCGAGCTTGATCGCCTGGGTGAAGACGACGTAGAGCACGGCGAACAGCAGCAGCGGGCGCACCAGCTGCCAGAGGTAGCCGAGCGTCGAGCCGAAGAACCTCAGCTTGAAGTCCTGGACGGCCAGCGTTCGAGTGAGGTGCAGAAAGCGGCGCGGGTCACCCGCCAGCGCCGACGGGCCGTGGACCAGATGCCGGTCGGAGATCGCCTCGGCCGGGGGGCTCACGGCCCGCTCTCCACGACCGGCATGCGCGCCTCGCCGCTGATCCGCTCCATCCGCACCGTGCGCGGGAGGTCCACCAGGCCCCCGGCGCCGTAGGGAGCGGCCACGACGATCGAGAAGATCCGCTCCCACCGGTCGAGCAGCTCATGGCCGGAGCCGTCGCGCGCGATCACGGTCGAGACGTAATAGCGCCCCGAGCCGAAGACGTTGTCGAACTGCACGCTGAACTCGATCTGCTCGCCGGCGCGGAAGCGGCCCGTGTGCTCCATCTCGGTCGACGTCGAGACGACCAGGTGGTTCTGGTTGGCCTCGTTCACCCAGGCCACGCGGAGCTCGGGGTCCTCGACGTCCTGGTGGAACTCCGCGCGCGCCCTGAAGGTGCACTTCTCGCCCTGCATGAACGCGTTGGTGCGCTCGCCGCGGCTGTTCTCCATCCACGCGTCGATCATGCGGGCCCCGCCGTCGCCTCCGCGGGGCTGGGGCTGGCCGGCGCCCGCCTCGTGCTTGAAGTTCAGCGCCATGTAGCTCGCGGCGATCTTGCGCGGCTCCCCGATCTCGACGAGGTTTCCCTTCTCCAGCAGCACGGCGCGGTCGCAGAAGCGCTCGACCGCACCCATATCGTGCGTCACGAACAGGATCGTCTTGCCCCGGGCGCGCAGGTCGTGGAAGACGTCGAAGCACTTCTGCTGGAACCCCGCGTCGCCGACCGCGAGCACCTCGTCGATCAGCAGGACGTCGGCCTCGAGCTGGCTCATCACCGAGAACGCCAGCCGAACGTGCATGCCGGACGAGTAGTTCTTGAGCTTGAGGTCGACGAAGTCCTCGAGCTCCGCGAACTCGATCACCTGGTCGAAGCGGGCCGCGGCCTCCTTGGGCGAGAGGCCGAGCATGATCCCGTTGACGACGACGTTGTCGTACGCGGCCAGGTCGGGGTTGAAGCCGACGCCGAGCTCGATGAAGGTCGACAGCGTGCCATCGACGTAGATGCGCCCGCGGCTCAGCCCGTAGATCCCGGCCATGCACTTCAGCAGCGTGCTCTTGCCCGAGCCGTTGCGCCCGACGATGCCGAAGAACTCGCCCTTGCCCACGTCGAACGAGACGTCGTTGAGCGCCTCGAAGCTGTCGTGCACACGTGCGCGGAACGGATGGAGCGCTCGCTCCTTGAGCGTGTGCATCTGCTCGCGCTGGCGGCGGAACGTCTTGCCGGCGCCCTCCACCACCACGGCGGGAGGTGCCGAGACCGTGGAGTCCGACATCGGCGGAACGGTACCAACGGCCCGCGGGCCGTCTCCGCGCCCGCGGGCGCGCTCGTGCATGCTTTGCGCCCCATGCGAGACCGCTTCCCGCTCACCCCCGGCGCCTACGAGCGCGTGGCCAAGGCCGCCCTCGCCGCGCTGGTCCTGATCGTGCTCACCGGCGCGGCCGTGCGGCTGACAGGGTCGGGCCTCGGGTGTCCGGACTGGCCCAAGTGCTACGGCAAGGTGTTCGCGCCCCTGGAGACGCACGCCGTCATCGAGTACGGCAACCGGATCCTGTCGGGACTCGTGGGCCTGGCGGCGTTCGCGGCCGCGGGGCTGGCCTGGCTGCGGCGGCCCTTCCGCCGCGACCTGGCCGCGATCTCCGCCCTGCTCCCCTTCGGCGTGCTGTGCCAGGCGGTGCTCGGCGGCTTCACGGTGCGCCACCACCTCGCGCCGGGCTTCGTGATGGCCCACTTCGGGCTGTCGATGCTGATCCTGATCGCCGCGGTGTGGCTGTACTGGCGGGCCCGCTATGAGCCGGGGGAGCGGCCGCTCGCGCAGGATCGCCAGGCCACGTGGGCGGTGCGGGCGCTGGCGCCGCTCGGGGCCGTCACGATCTTCGTGGGTACGGCCGCGACCGCCTCCGGCCCCCACGCGGGCGGCGCGGGCACCGGCGACAAGATCCGCCGGCTCGGCTTCCGCGGCTCGGACACGCTGGACTGGGCGATCCAGCAGCACGCCCGGATCGCCCTGGTGATGGGCGTGGCGACCGTGGCCGTGTGGCTGCTGCTGCGCCGCCGCAATGCTCCCGCGGACGTGCGCCGGGCGGTCACCGAGGTGCTGGCGCTGCTGGTCCTCCAGGGCGCGGTGGGATCGCTCCAGTACGCGCTGGAGCTGCCCGCCGAGCTGGTCTGGGTTCACGTCGGCCTGGCCGTGCTGACCTGGGTCGCGATTCTGCGGGCCGTCTTCGCCGCGGGGCGCCTGCCGGCGCGCGCGCTCAGCGGCGAGGCGAGACGGCCGGATCGGACGCGTACCGCGGCGTGACGATGCCGGCGGCGGCTCCCGGGCGCTCGCGCGCCGGCAGCTCGACCGCGATGGGTCCGAGGGTCACCGAGAACGTCCCGTTGGACGGGCGCAGGTAGTCGGGGTCGCGGCCCACCAGCTCGAGCTTCACGCGGTGCCCGGCAGCGAAGCGGTAGGCGTTGCCGTGCAGCTGGAAGAGCGCGACGCCGCTCTGGTTGGGGGTCAGCCGGTACGCGCCCCGGGTCACCAGCAGCTGGGTCCCGGCCACCGGGTCGACGTCCCACAGGCGCGAGTCCAGCTGGCCGTAGGGGCCGCGGGTGGTGACGCGAACCGAGACGGTGGGGCGGCCCAGCAGCGTGAAGCTCCCGGGCAGCCCCCGCTCGACGACGGCCGTGCCGGCCGAGCGCTCCACGGGGACGGTCTTGCAGGCGTCCGCGGTCCCGAAGTTGGGGGTGAAGGCCTTGCCCACGGCCAGGGACGCGCCGTCGTGGGTGACGACCTGGTTCGGGGCGCCGAGCATCGTGAAGGCGCCGGGATGGATGCGCGCCCACGACGGGGCGGAGATCCGCGTGCCGCCGTCGGCGTCGCGCGGGCAGGCCTGGGTGTAGGCGAGCACCGTGCCCGGTCCCGGGGCGCGGCCGCGCCGGCGCAGCCAGGCGTCGAAGAAGGCGGCGGCCTGGTCATTGGCCGCGCGCTCCTGGTTGACGTGCGCGCCGCCGCGGGCGTGGCCGGTGTCGATGAGCTGGAGGGCGATCGGCGCGCGGATCGCGCGCTGGCGCAGGCGGTTGTAGACGCGCAGGCCCTCGCTGGCCGGGAACAGGTCGTCCGCCCACCCGTTCTGCATCAGGATCGGCGCGGGCGTGCCGGCCAGGCGCACGGACGAGTGGTAGCCGCTCAGCTCGTCGACGATCCGCCGGGTGGCGGCGCCGTAGGGCTCGCCGCGCTCCACCGCCTGCTTCCAGCCCAGGATGTCCGCCGTGCGGTCCGCTCCGGCGGGCGCGATGTAGCCGGCGGCCTGGGCGACGAACAGCAGCGCGTTGATGAAGGCCGCGTTCTCGATGCCGATCGGGGAGGCGCTCTCGTTGCTCGCCGGCGCGAAGTCCAGGAAGCGGCCGTTGGGCTGCAGGGCGGCCACGATGTCGTCCCCCGCCCAGATGGGGAAGGCCGCGCCGATGGTCAGGCGTCGCCCCGCCGGGCTGCGCCAGATCGCGAAGCGGCCGTTGGGCAGGCGGATCCGGTTGCGCAGCCACGCGAGCTGCAGGCTCTGGATGCTGCCGCCCGAGACGCCGGTCACGCCCAGGGCGGTGGGCCGGGCGAGGCCCGCGTCCACGAGCCGCCCCAGCAGGTGCTGGGTGTCGCGGCCCTCGTAGCGCTGATCGAACAGGTGCGTCCAGCCGCGCGCGCAGCCCGCGCCACGCGAGTCGGCCACTCCGCACGAGCGGCCGAATCCGCGCGAGGAGTAGTTGACGACGGCATATCCCCGCTGGGCGTAGAAGACGTTGTTGCGGTGCACGAGCGCGGCTTCTCGGCGGCCGTTGCGGTTGCCCTCCGCGTCGTCGGCCTCCAGCGACGCCTTGGTGCCGGGGAACCCGTGCAGCATCACCAGCGTGGGAAAGGGCCCGGCGCCGGTGGCGGGCAGCGTGACGTCGACGTCCAGCGGGACGCCGTCCCAGCTGGGGACGCGCTGCGCGTCCGTCGTGGTGGGGCAGAAGCGCACCCCGCCCTGGGCGACGCAGGGGTGGCCGAAGGGCGTCGACTGGGCCTGCGCGGCGGGAGCGGCCAGCGCGGGGGAGAGCAGGAGGGCCGCCGCGAGGGCCGCGCGGGTCAGGACGCTTCGTCCTCGCGGTCGAGCTTCAGCGCCGCGGAGTTGATGCAGTAGCGCAGGCCCGTGGGGTTGGGCCCGTCGTCGAACAGATGGCCCAGGTGGGCCCCGCAGCTGCGGCACACGACCTCGGTGCGCTTCATGAACAGCGAGCGGTCCTCGCGCTCCTCCACCTTCTCGGCGTCGGCCGGCTGGTAGAAGCTCGGCCAGCCGGTGCCGGAGTCGAACTTCGTGTCCGCGTCGAACAGCTGCTCGCCGCAGACCACGCAGCGGTAGGTGCCGTCGTCGTGGCAGTCGTGGTACTCGCCGGTGAAGGGCGCCTCGGTCCCCGCCTCCTGGGTCACGTGGAACTGCTCGGGGGTGAGCCGCTCGCGCAGCTCGGGTTCGCTCTTGGCCACGGGGACAGGCTAGTGGACCGCTGGCCCGGGCCGCTTAGTATCACAGTATTTAGTACTACGGTATTAGCTGCTAAGCTGCCGACGTGGCGCAAACCCCGACAATCATCGATCGCGAGGACGAACTCAGGCGGCTGGCTAGGGCTGCGGACCATCCGCCGCAGCTTGTTGTCATGCGCGGACGGCGTCGTATCGGCAAGAGCTACCTCTTGGATCGCGCCTTCGATGGACGGCGACTCGTCTTCTTCCAGGCCGATGAGCAAGACGAGACCGGGCAGCTGGAACTCCTGGCTCGGGAGGGGGCACGCCTGGTCGCCGGTGGTCCCGACCTCGAGTTTCCCGACTGGGACCGGGCTCTCGAGTTCTTTGAGCACCGGGCAGAGGAAGGACCTCTGGTTCTCATTCTCGACGAGTTCCAGTACCTGATGCGGTCCCAGCCTTCCCTCGACTCGATCATCGCCCGTCATTGGGACGCCTGGCAGCGGGACAACAAGCCGATCACCCTTGCCCTCAGTGGCAGCGCTCTCAGCCTCATGGACGAGATCCTCGGCCACGGCAAGCCCCTCTACGGCCGCGCTGACTATCGCCCCCATATCCAGCCGCTCGACTATCGCTGGGCTGCAGCCTTCGCGCGGGAGGGTCTCTCGGCGGAGGAGAAGCTCAGGCGCTACGCAACTCTTGGCGGGACGCCGCAGTACCAGGTCTGGGCTGGCAAGGGCTCGCTCTCCCAGGTCATTCGCGAGCGCATTCTGACCAAGGGCGAGTCGCTCTATGAGGAGCCGCTGCACCTTCTCAGGGGCGAGCAGCAGATCCGTGATCCGGGCACCTACTTCGCGATTCTGGCGGCGATTGCTCGCGGCAACACCCGCGTCGGCGAGATCGCCAACGTTTCGCATGCCAGCCTTGGCAACCTGCCCAAGATGCTTGGACGCTTGGCCGAGCTCGATTACATCGAGTTGAGAGAGCCTACGGCGACAAAGCCCGCAGACAACCGCGCTATCTACGTCTTGCGCGATCCTTTCTTCCGCTTCTGGTTTCGCTACGTCTTCCCGAACCGCTCCCGCCTCGAGCGCGGCCGCATCGAGGACGTGTTCGCTGAGATTGACCTCGACAACTTCATGGGGCGAGCGTTTGAGGATTGTTGCCGCGAATGGATCGGCCGGTACGCTCCGACGAGCCGAGTTCCGGACTGCGACCGCATCGGTAGCTGGTGGTCTCGCAAGCACGATGTCGAGATAGACGTCGTCGGCGTCAAGGACCACAAGTACAAGCTCCTCGGCTCCTGTAAGTGGGACAGGAAAGCTGACAGCGACGTCCTGGGGAAGCTCCTCAAGGCTCGCGACGATGGTCTCGGCGCGCCCGCCGGCAAGGCCGACCTCTTCATTTTCGCCCGCGGCTTCGACGCCAAGCTCGTCAAGCGGGCCAAGGAGGAGAGCGTCACATTGGTCGCTGCCAACGAGCTCTTCTCCTAGACCGTCTACAGGCCGGCCGGGTGGCGGGCGACGAAGCTGCCCGTGTCGCGCATCCGCGGCTGCCAGAAGGAGCCCGACGAGTCGCGGCCCGTGCTGTCGAAGCGCCGTCCGTCGATGACCATGAAGACGTGGCCGCCGTTGGCGTAGATCGTGACGCGGCGACCGCGCCCGCGGACCCCGTATTGCATGAAGACGTCGGCGGTGCGCGACGCGCTCAGCAGGCCCGCGGCATGCAGGACGTAGGAGACCGCGCCGGAGCAGTCATAGCCCGAGTCGGTCCACTGCCCGTGGCCGCCGCCCCACTTGTACGGGTGGTGGGCGATGCGGTTGGCCGCGCGGACCATCGCGCGGATGCGCCAGTTCCCGCCGCCGCGCCCGATCCGCCGCCCGCGGGCGGAGCGCGGGTGCAGGGTCGGGCCGGGGCGCATGCCCAGCGCGCGGTAGGTGGCGGCCCCGACCACGCCGTCGGCGGTGAGGCCGTGGCGGCGCTGGAAGGCCCGTACGGCCCGGGCCGTGCCCGGTCCGAAGATGCCGTCGGCCGCGAGGCCCAGGCGGCGCTGGACCCGGCGCAGCGCGACCGCGCTCGAGCCGCCGGTCCGCCCGCGACGCGCGCGCTGACCGGCGCGGGCGCGGCGCAGGACACGCCACGTGGCGGGGCCGGCCACGCCGTCCACCCGCATGCGATGGCGGCGCTGGAAGCGCTTGAGGCTGCGCACGGTGGTGGCGCCGAAGACCCCGTCGGCGCGCACGCCCAGCAGGCGCTGCAGGCTGCGCACGGCCGGGCCGCGGTCGCCGCGCTTGAGGGTGGGGGAGGCCGCCGCCGACGCGCGCGGGGCGGCGGGCGCGACCGCCGGCGCCGAGGCGGCGCCGAGCAGCGCCACGGCGGCGGCGAGCGTCGGAAGGGCGTGCCGAAGACGGCGGTCTGGAAGATCGCGACGGTGCATGAGTCCTGGGCCTACGAGGTGAGCTGACGGGCTCGCGCGGCGCCGCCGGGACGGCGGTGCCGGCTACGCCGCGATCCTGCGGCGATTCGCCCCCGCGGCCGGATGGCCGCATTGGTTCCCCCGTTCGCCGCACCACTGGGGTTTCGGCGACTCGGCGAGGGGCACGCTAGCAGGGAGGCCTCTGGCCCGCGCAGCAAAGTACCTGCAAAAGCACAGTTATGTAACCCCCGAAGGGAGTTCCCGTGAGCGCCGAGCTGTCACCGGAGGAGCGCAGGCTGTTGGAGGACAAGAACTTCGCCCACGTCGCCACGATCCGACCGGACGGCACGCCCCACGTCGTTCCGGTCTGGGTGGAGGTCGACGACGACGGCAACATCGCGCTCAACAGCGCGGAGGGCCGCGTGTGGCCGCGCAACGCCCGCCGCGACCCGCGAGTGACGGTCACGGTCCAGAACCACGAGAACCCCTACGAGTACGTCTCGATCACCGGCCGCGTGGTGGAGGACACCCACGAGGGCGCGGACGAGCACATCGACCGCCTGTCGCACAAGTACCTGGGGAAGGACTACCCCTACCGCGTGCCCGGCGAGCAGCGCGTGACCTTCCGCATCGCGCCGGAGCGCGTGAGCCACAGCAGCGGGTAGGTCACGCGGCCGCGTACGCGTGGCCCGCCGTGACGACGCGACCCGTGCCGAGCGACAGCGCCTCGGCCAGCGCATCGTGGGCGGCGCACGTCAGCTCGTCCACCGAGCTCGCGTGCTGGGGAAAGCTGGCCACGCCGAAGGACATCCCGCCCGTTCCCAGGGTCCGCTGGATCTGCTCCGCCAGGACGAAGCCGCCGTGGTCGCCGGTACCCGGGGCCACCACGGCGAAGGTCCGCTCGCCGATCCGCGCCGGGATGTCGCTGCTGCGCACGGCGCCGGCCAGGGCGCGGCCCGCGCGGGCCAGCTCCCCGCCGGGCGCGAGCTCGCCCACGACCAGGGTCATGCGGCCGCTCGTGCGCCGCGCCAGCTCCACCGCGCCGTTCAGGTTCTCGACGAAGGCGCGGCGGTTGAGCAGGCCGGTCTCGCTGTCCGCGCGCGAGAGGTCGTGAAGCTTGGCGATGACGTCGTCCAGGCGCTCCTTGAGCAGGCCGATCATCGCGCCGGCCACGATCAGCGCGCTGGTGGTCACGGCCCAGCGGACGAGCGGCTCGCTGCCGGTGTCCTGGGCCAGGGTCAGCACCGCGGCGTAGGCCAGGGCGATGAAGCCGAGCTCGGCGAAGGCCAGCCACCGCGGGAAGAAGTAGAAGGAGTAGATGGCCAGCCAGAACCAGAACATCGCGTAGGGGCTGGCCGTCTCGTCGCTGGCGTAGATCGTCCACTCGATCAGCAGCGTCCCGCACGCCAGGAAGAGCGGGAAGACCCAGCGCGGCAGGCGGTCGTAGCCGGCGAACAGCACCAGGGCGATCGAGGAGCCGCCGGCCGACATGACGATCATGCGCGCCTGGTCCGCCCCTTCCACGTTGCCGCCGAGCAGCAGCGAGCCCACCGTGATGGCCGAGCCCGCGAAGAAGAGGTACATGAGCGCGCGGGCCATGAGGCCCCGGTCGGCCTCGCCGCGCCGGACGGGGAGGGGAGCCGCTCGCACTCCGAGGCGCTCCAGGACAGTCGGGGTCATGGCCGGAGGTTCGGACGGGACCCCACGGAACTTGAGGCCGCGGGCCGTGTCCAGACGAATGGGGGAAAGCTTGATGGATCGTGACTGGACGCCGAAGAGCCAGGCACGATGCAAACGCGCACCGACAGCGCTTCGAGGCTCCGGCGGCTCGTCCTGGCGGTCTTCGCGTGCGCGCTCGTGGCCGGCGCCCTCCCCGCCGTCTCCGGCGCGGCCCAGCCCGGCGTCGTCCTCTTCAATCCCAACCTCGACGCCCCCACGCTGCAGCGCATCCAGTCCTCCGGGGCCCGACACGTCCGGGTGTTCACGTCCTGGCGCGTCTTCGAGGATCAGCGCGGGCGCCTCGAGCCCAACTACCTCGCCTCCTTCGACGACATGGCCAACCGCCTCAAGGCGATGGGGATCGGGATGTACCTGGTCGTCACCCAGACGCCGGCGTGGGCGTCGTCGTCGCGCGCGGAGAACGCGCCGCCGCCGCCGGCCGCCTACGCGGACTTCATGCGCCGGCTGGCCGAGCACTTCCGCGGGCGAGTCATGGCCTACGAGGTCTGGAACGAGCCCGACGGCAACGTCTTCTGGGCGGGCGGCGCCTCCGCCGCCGACTACACCGCGCTGCTGCGGCCCGCCTACGCGGCGGTCAAGAGCGCGGACCCGGCGGCGAAGGTGGGCGTCGGCGGCCTGGTCGGCAATCACTACGACTACGTGGGCCAGATGTACGACGCGGGCGCCAAGGGTTCCTTCGACTTCGTCAGCGTGCACACCGACACGGCGTGCGCGGCCACCGATCCCCGGCAGGCGGCCCGCGACGTGGACGGGCGCATCTCGCGCTGGTCGTTCACGGGCTACCGCGAGGTCCGGGCCACGATGCTGGCGCACGACGACCCCAAGCCGATCTGGATGACCGAGCTGGGTTGGCAGGTCACGCCCCACAAGTGCCCGGTCAACGTGCGCGACCCGGGCGGTGTCACCGCCGCCTCGCAGGCGGCCTTCCTCACGCACGCGTACTCCTGCCTGGCCGCCGACCCCTACCTGGAGATGGGCTCCTGGTTCTCCCTGACCGACTTCGGCACGACCGATGCGACGGGCGCCGGCTACGGCCTGTGGTCCATCGGCGGCGCCGTGCGCCCCGCCCTCACGGCCTTCCAGCAGGCGGGCTCCGCGGGCGCCAACCATGGGTGCGGCCTGCAGATGGACGGGGGCGCGCCGGGCATCGAGGTCGCGTCGCCGACCGGGGCCACGGGCGTCTCCGCCGACCTGACCTTCAAGGCGACCGCCAGCGACGACCAGGGCATCCGCACGCTGGCGATCCTGGTGGACGGCAAGCAGATCCGGATCACGTCCGCAAAGGTCCTCCAGGGCACCTGGCGGGGCTGGCGCAGCCTTCCCCTCGGTCCCCACACCGTCACCTTCCGGGCCATGGACGTCGGGCTGAAGGTCACCACCAAGGACATCACGGTCAATCGCGTCGCCTACGGGGACGGCGAGCCCGTGGCCACGCGCATCGGCATCGGCCTGTACGGCTCGGGCGCGTCGCGGGTGGCCGCCGGGCGCCTGTACACGGTGCCGCGCGACGCCAAGCCCTTCCTGCGCGGTCGGATGACCATCGCCTTCGAGCGCCAGGCCGGCCGGCGCTGGGTGCCGTTGGGCGGGGCCGCGGGCGGCCTGGCCTCCAGCAACCAGGCGCTGCGTCGCCAGCAGCGGTTCCGGCCCGGCCGCTACCGCGTAGTGGTCGCCTTCGCCGGCTACAAGTCCTTCCGCCCGGCCGTCGCGCGGCGCATCTTCACCATCCGCTAGCGCGCGCGGCCCGGCGCCGACGGCGCGCCTGAGTAAGCTGAACGGGATGAGCATGGATCGCTCCTGATGGCGAGGCTCCGTCACCTCGCCGCCGCTTTCGCCGCCTGCGCGCTGCTGGGCGGCGCCCTGCCCGCGGCGGCGGGCGCGGTCGAGCCCGGCGTGGTCCTGGCCACGCCCGAGCTGGGCAACGGAGCGCTGCAGCGCATCCAGTCCTCCGGCGCCCGCCACGTCCGGATCTTCACGTCGTGGCGGGTGTTCGAGCCGGCGCGCGGGCGGCTCTCCCCCAACTACCTCGCGTCATTCGACGACTCGCTCAATCGCCTCAAGGCGCTGGGGATCGGGGTGTATCTGGTCGTCACCCAGACGCCCTCGTGGGCGTCCCAGTCGGGCGCGGAGAACGCGGCGCCGCCCGCGGCCGCGTACGCGGACTTCCTGGGTCGCCTGGCCGAGCACTTCCGCGGCCGCGTGCTGGCCTACGAGGTCTGGAACGAGCCCGACGGCAACATCTTCTGGGCCGGTGGCGCGTCGCCCGCCGAGTACGCCGCCCTGCTGAGGCCGGCCTATGCGGCGGTCAAGAGCGCGGACCCCGGGGCCAAGGTCGGCGTCGGCGGGCTGATCGGCAACGACTACAACTACGTCGGGGGCCTCTACAACGCCGGGGCCAAGGGGTCGTTCGACTTCGTCAGCGTGCACACGGACACGGCCTGCGCGGCCACCGATCCGCGCCTGGCGGCGCGCGACGTGGACGGGCGCATCTCGCGCTGGTCGTTCACCGGCTACCGCGAGATCCGGGCCACCATGCTCGCCCACGGGGACGCCAAGCCGATCTGGATGACCGAGCTGGGCTGGCAGGTCACGAGCCGTCGCTGCCCGGTCAACGCGCGCGACCCGGGTGGCGTCACCGCGTCCGCGCAGGCCCTGTTCCTGACGCGGGCCTATGCGTGCCTGGCCCACGACCCCTACATGGAGCGGGGGTCCTGGTTCTCGCTGATCGACTTCGGCACCACCGACGCGACCGGCGGGGGCTACGGCCTGTTCGACGCCGGCGGCTCCGCACGCCCGTCCCTGGGGTCCTTCCAGCGGGCGCGCACGGTGGGCGCCGACCGAAGATGCGGACTGACCGTCGACACCGGCGCGGCGTCCATCGCCATCACCCTCCCGGTCGAGGGATCGGGCTTCTCCGGGGACCTGCGCTACCGGGCCCTGGCCACCGACGACCAGGGCGTGCGGACGATCGCGCTGCTGGTGGACGGCAAGCAGGTCCGCATCACCCGCGGCCGGCTGCTCGCCGGGGTCTGGCGCGGCTGGCGCCGGCTGACGTTCCGCAGCCACGCGGTCACCTTCCGCGTGATCGACACCTCGGGCAACGTGAGCAGCAAGACGGTCAACGTCCGCCACGCCCCCTGGGGCGCCGGGGAGGCGGTCAGCACGCGGGTCTCGGCGCGGCTGTTCGGGTCGGGACGGCAGCGCGTCGCCGCCGGGCGGCTGTTCACGATCCCGGCCGAGGCCAAGCGCTTCCTGCGCGCCTCCTACAGCCTGGCGTTCCAGCGCCGGGCCGGGAGCGGCTGGGTCTCAGTCGGGGCGGTGAGCGGGCCCGCGTCGCGAGCCCTGTCACTGCGCCGCACGCTTGGCCCGGGCAGCTACCGGGTCCTCGCCTCCTTCGCGGGCTACGGCTCGTTCCGGGCCTCCGTGGCCCAGCGCGCGTTCGTCGTCCGCTAGCCCCGGCGGGATCCGGGTAGGCCCCGACCATGGCGCCCTGGCTCCTGTTCGCCATCCGCTACGGCCTGCCCGGCGCCCTGATCCTGACCGGGTTCGTCCTGCTGGCGATGGGCGGCGACAGCGCGCTGGACGGCTGGGCGATGTTCACCGGCTCGGGGCTCGCCGTGCTGCTCTTGAATTTCACCTTCCGCCTGGGGGCCGGCGGTGACGTCGAGCGCGACGAGGAGGACGCGGCCCGCGAGTACTACGAGCGCCACGGCCGCTGGCCGGACGATCCGCCCGACCGCGCGGGGCGCGGCGCTGGCTGAGGTCCCGAGCGGTTAGATTTCCGCGCCATGCCGCTGCCCCCTCCCGCGCCCGACTCCACCGCCCTGGTCACCGGCGCCTCCGCCGGGATCGGCGAGGAGATCGCCCGCCAGCTGGCCGAGCGCGGCCACGGGGTGACGCTTGTCGCCCGCCGCGGGGACCGCCTGGAGGCGCTGGCGCGCGAGCTGTCCGAGGCCCACGGCGTGCGCGCGGAGGCGATCGCCGCCGACCTCTCCGACGCCTCCGAGCGCGACCGGGTGGCGGCCGAGATCGAGCGCCGCGGGCTGACCGTCGAGATCCTGGTCAACAACGCGGGCTACGGCATCTACGCGCCGTTCGCGTCGAATGGCCGCGAGGACGAGCTGCGCCAGGTCCGCCTGCTGGTGGAGGCGGTGGTCGACTTCGACGCCCGCTACGTGCCGGGCATGCTGGAGCGCCGTCGCGGGGCCGTGATCAACCTCGCGTCCACGGCGGGCTTCCAGGCGCTGCCGGGCAACGGCACCTACGCGGCCAGCAAGGCCTTCGTGCTGCTGCACTCCGAGTCGCTGCACGTGGAGGCGCGCCCGTACGGCGTGACCGTCACCGCGGTCAACCCCGGCCCGGTGGCCACCGAGTTCCAGGCGGCTTCCGAGCCCGCCTTCACCGACCGGATGCCCAAGCTGGTGTGGAGCGATCCCCAGCGCGTGGCGCGGGAGTCCCTGCGCGCGGCCGAGCGCGGCAAGCGCTCGGTGATCCCCGGCGGGCTCGCGGTGCGCCTGTTCTTCGGCCCCAACCGCATGGCGCCCTCGGCGCTGGCCTTGCCGGTGGCCAAGCGGATCATGTCCAAGGAGCTGGAGCGATGAGACGACCGCTGCTGGTGCTCGCGGCGGCTGGCAGCCTCGCCGCCACCGGGTGCGGCGACGACAAGAAGGGCTCCGCTGCCGCCACCACCGCCACGGTGACGGTCACCCAGACTGCGCCGCCCCCGACCGCCACCGCGCCCGCGGTCCCCACGGCCACCACCCCGGCCTCCAATCGCTGCCCCGACGTCGCCCTGAGCCCGAACAGCGGCCACGGCGCCTTCGACATCACCGTCGCCAACATCAGCTGCGCCGAGGCCGCGGCCCTGCTGCGCAGCGACTCCGGCCTGCGCAGCTGGCGCTGCCGGGTCATCGCCACCGCGCCGGGCCGCCAGACCACCAGCTGCTCCAGCGGCGAGCGCGCGATCGTCTTCGCCACCGAGGCCTGACCGTGCACACCCCCGACGAGCGTTTCGCGACGGTCGGGGACGTGGAGCTCTGCTACGAGACGTTCGGGGACCCGGGCGCCGAGCCGCTGCTGCTGGTGATGGGGCTGGCCACGCAGATGCTGGGATGGCACGAGGACTTCTGCGAGGAGTTGGTCGGGCGCGGGTTCTTCGTCATCCGCTACGACAACCGCGACATCGGCCGCTCCACGCATCTGCGCGACCGCCGTCCCCCGACCACCGCGGAGATCGTCACCCGCCGCCTGCGCGACCCCGCCTACACGCTGAGCGACATGGCGGCCGACGGCGCCGGGCTCCTCGAGCACCTGGGCCTCGACTCGGCCCATGTCACCGGCGCCTCGATGGGCGGGATGATCGCCCAGACCATCGCCGCCGAGCACCCGGATCGGGTGCGTTCGCTGGTGTCGATCATGTCCAGCACCGGCAACGTCCTGGCCGGGCGCCCCGCGCTGCGCACCTACCCCTTCCTGCTGCGGCGGCCCGGCGGCGGGCGCGACGCCTACATCGAGCGCGCCCAGCGCGTCTTCGGCGTGGTGGGCTCGCCGGGCTTCGAGCGCGACGACGCGCGGCTGCGCGAGCTGGCGGGGCTCAGCTACGACCGCGGCGTGAGCGCGGGCGGCGTGGGGCGCCAGCTGGGCGCGATCCTCGCCTCGGGCGACCGCACCGCGGCGCTGCGCCGCATCTCCGCTCCCACGCTAGTCGTCCACGGCAAGGCCGACCGCCTGGTCGCGCCCTCGGGCGGGCGGGCCACCGCGCGCGCCATCCCCGACGCCCGGCTGCTGCTGATCGACGGCATGGGCCACGACCTCCCGCGCGGGATATGGCCGCAGCTGGTGGACGGAATCGCGGACACCGCCGCCCGCGCCGGTAGCGTCGCATTGACTTGAGCCCGGCTGCGCCCGGGGTTGCCGAGCGGGGTGGGGCGGCCTACAGCCTGCAGGGCAGATGGACTACGAGGAGTTCCTGACCGTCGTGGAGCAGTCCGCGAGCATCGGGCGCGAGGACGCCGAGCGCGCGGCGCGGGCCACGCTGGAAACGCTGGCCGAGCGGATCGCCCGGGGCGAGGCGCGCGACCTCGCCGCGCAGCTGCCGCCCGAGCTGGCGCCGTGGCTGAACTCCGGCAGCGCCGCCGCCGAGCCCTTCGACGTCGACGAGTTCCTGCGGCGGGTCGCGGAGCGCACGGACAGCGACACGGACGCGGCGCTGCGTTTCGCCCGGGCGGTCTTCGACGCCCTGTCGCGCGCGGTCACCCGGCAGGAATGGGACGACACGGTGGCCGAGCTGCCCCGCGACTTCGCGCCGCTGCTGCCCCGTGGCCCGCACGTGGAGGTGGTGTCCGCCGATCTGTTCTGGCAGCGGGTGGCCGAGCGCGCCGCGACCGACCTGGAGGGCGCCCAGCGGACGACCAGCGCCGTCCTGGAGACGCTGGCGGAGCGCATCGCCGGGGGCGAGGTCGACGACCTGATCGTGCACCTGCCGCCGGCGCTGCACGACCCGCTGAAGGTGGGTCGCGCGCACAACGGCGGCCACGCGCGGCGCATGACGGTGGACGAGTTCGTGGAACGCGTGGCCGAGCGCGAGGGAGTCGGCAGGGACGAGGCGCGCGAGCACGCCCGCGCCGTGCTGACGACGTTGAGCGAGGCGATCCCCGACCAGGAGTTCCTGGACGTGCGCGTGCAGCTGCCCGACGACTACGACGTGCTGCTCGCCAGGAGGTAGAGCCACATGTTCAAGACGATCGTGCTGGGGCTGGACGGGTCCGACGACGCGCAGGCCGCGCTGCCGGTGGCGGCGGACATCGCGCGCCACTACGACTCGGTGCTCGTGCTGGTGCACATCGAAGAGGTCATCGTGGGCAAGGGCGGCCCCGCGCAGGTGCATGCGGGCGAGGACGAGTTCGAGGCGCAGCTGCGCAAGCGGGTGGAGGAGCTGACGAGCTCCGGGGTCACGGCCAAGCTCGAGGTCGCCGAGAGCGTCCTGGGCGGGCCCGCTCCCGTGATCGAGCACATCGCGGACCGCCTGAAGGCCGATTTGATCGTGGTCGGGCGGCGCGGACGCTCCGAGATCGCGGACCTGGTGCTGGGCAGCGTCACCCACCGGCTCATGCACATCGCCAAGCGCCCGGTGCTGGCGGTTCCCGTCGTCTCCTAGACGCACGGTCAAGGCTCGTTGAGCAAAGGCCTGGTCAACCGACCTTTTCCTCCAAACTCGCGAACCTTTGCCTGTAGGACCGCCGTCCCAAGGCCGAGAACAGGACCGGGCCAACACCGCATCAACACCCATAACACAACGGGCGGGTCGCAAGACCCGCCCGAAGTGTTTAAGCGATCAGCCGCAGCCGGTGTTGTTGCCGCACGACGAGCACGTGTAGCACGAGCCCGTCCGCTGCATCATGCCCCCGCACTGCGAGCACGCCGGGCCGAGCTCCAGCGAGCCGGAGGACAGCTTGGCCGGCTGGACGGGGGGAGTGTCGGTCAGCGCTGCGGCGGCGGGCTTCGTGGTCCCACCTGTGCCCGAATGGGTGCCGTTCCCACCGTTCTCCGGCCCCGCGGTGTCGCTGCGCCCGGCGACCAGGGACTCCTCGGCCATCTTCCGCGCCCGGACCTCCGGGGTCATGATCCCCAGGTCCTCCTGGACGTCGGTGTCCAGGAAGCGCGAGGCCAGCCAGCGCATGATGTAGTCGGGCAGCGACTTGGCGAAGGGGATCTCGGGATTCAGAGTCATCCCCTCCGGGTCGAAGCGCATGTAGGAGAACTTGCGCACCAGCGTCTCGAGGGGCACCCCGTACTGCAGGGCGATCGAGATCGACGTGGCGAACGCGTTCATCATGCCGCGCAGCGTCGAGCCCTCCTTGCCGATGTCGGTGAGGAAGATCTCGCCCACCGTCCCGTCCTCGTACATGCCCGCCGTGATGTAGCCCTCGTGGCCGGCGATCGAGAACTTGTGCGTGATCGACTGGCGCTCGCGCGGCATCCGGCGGCGCTCGGGCTTGCGCACCACTTCCTCGGCGGGCTCGTCCTTGGACTTCTGTGCGTCGGTGCGCAGCGCCTGCGCGGTCTTGGACCCGTCGCGGTAGATGGCCAGCGCCTTGATGCCCAGGCGCCAGGCCTCGGTGTAGGCGTCGGCGATGTCCTCGACGGTGGCGGTCTCGGGCAGGTTCACCGTCTTGGAGATGGCGCCCGAGATGAACGGCTGCACCGCGCCCATCATCTTGATGTGGCCCATGTGCGAGATCGCGCGCTCACCGACGGCCACGTCGAACACGGACAGGTGCTCGTCGGCCAGGCCCGGCGCGCCGACGATCGTGCCCGCCTCGTCGATGTGGCGCTCGATCGCCTCGATCTGCTCGTCGGAGTAGCCCAGCGTCTGCAGGGCCAGCGGCACGGTGCGGTTGACGATCGTCATCTGCCCGCCGCCCACCAGCTCCTTGAACTTGACCAGCGAGAAGTCGGGCTCCACGCCCGTGGTGTCGCAGTCCATGAGGAAGGAGATCGTCCCCGTGGGCGCGAGCACCGTGGCCTGCGCGTTGCGGTAGCCGTGCTCCTCGCCCAGCGCGACCGCCTCGTCCCAGGCGCGGCGCGCGGCGGCCAGCAGCTCGGCGTCCGAGCAGGCCTCCGCGCCCAGCTCGTAGGCGGCGTCGCGGTGCATGCGCATGACCGCGTTGTGGGGCTCGCGGTTGTCCTCGTAGCGGTCGTAGGGGCCGACCGAGGAGGCGACCCGGGCCGACTCGCGGTAGCCGCGGCCGGTCATCAGGGCGGTGATCGCCGCGGCGATGCCCCGGCCCGCGTCGGAGTCGTAGGCCAGGCCGTTGCTCATCAGGTAGGCGCCCAGGTTGGCGTAGCCCAGGCCCAGCTGGCGGAAGGCGCGCGCGTTGGCGGCGATGTCCTCCGTCGGGTAGGACGAGGGGGAGACGACGATCTCCTGGGCCAGGAACACAATGTCCACGGCGTGCTGGAAGGACTCGACGTCGAAGGTCCCGTCCTCGCGGCGGAACTTCATGAGGTTCAGCGAGGCCAGGTTGCAGGCCGAGTCGTCGACGTGCATGTACTCGCTGCACGGGTTGGACGCGTTGATGCGCCCGCTCGCCGGGCACGTGTGCCAGCGGTTGATCGTCGTGTCGTACTGGACGCCCGGGTCGG
>JAWVFR010000085.1:0-3414 GCA_033855845.1 Solirubrobacteraceae bacterium | reverse complement strand
CGGCGCCAGATCGGCCTCAAGCTCCGGGCCGCCGACCCGTGCAACCTGGTCTACGCCATGTGGCGCGAGTACCCCCAGCACGCGGTCGTCGTCTCGGTGAAGCGCAACCCCGGCCAGCACACCTCCTCGGCGTGCGGGAACCGCGGGTACTCCGACGTGGCCACGCTCCGGCTGCCCCTCGCGGCGTCGGTGCCGGACCACCGCACCCACGTCCTGCGGACACACACCCGCCGGGAGGCCGACGGCACCCTGACCCTCCGGGTCTACGCCGACGGCGCCGTGGTCTACGCCGGCCGCCTGTCCGCCGCGCTCAGCGGTGGCCTGGACGGGCCGATCGGCGTGCGCTCGGACAACGGCGACTACGTGTTCGCCCTGTCCGCGGCGGACCGCCGCTAATCGCGCGGCTTCGCCTCCGGGAAGCGTGGGAGTCCGTCCTGCGGGATGGGCTCCCACGCCGCCGCGTACGCGGTGAACGCACGCCACGCGGGGCGCACACCCGGGTCCTCGTCGAAGGCGGCCAGCCGGACGCTCATATGGGTCGGGTCCTCGGGGTTGCGAGCGAAGAGATGCGCGCCGCAGCGTCGGCAGAAGCACTTCTCGAAGCCGCCGTCCGCGTGCTGCCAGGCGCCGACCAGGTCCTCGCCCTCCAGCAGGCGGAAGGTCAGCCCGTCGATCCGTGCCTGCGCCGAGGCCGCGGTGCCGGTCCGCCGCTGGCAGCGGGTGCAGTGGCAGTAGCCCGCGTCGGTCGGTGGCTCCGTCAGCTCGAAGCGCACCCCGCCGCACAGGCAGCCGCCGGTCATGATCGGTCTCCGGCGGCCAGGAAGCCGGTGCGCCACGAGGGGTACCCGGGCGTCCAGCCCAGCTCGCTGCGCGCCCGCGCGTTGGTCGCCCCGCGCCCCTGGGTGGCGAAGGCGACGGCGACCGGGCCGGCGGCCAGACGGGCGAGCCAGGCCGGGACCCGGCGCGGCGGCTTGGCCCCCAGCGCGCCCGCGTAGACGGGGAGCCACTCGCGCAGCGGGGCGGGCTCGTCGTCGACCACGTTGAAGACGCCGCGCGCGTCCCCCTCGACGGCCGCCACGCCGGCCCGGGCCGCGTCGTCCACGTGCACGAACGAGAAGACGCCGCCGCCGTCTCCGACGATCGGGAACCCCCGCTTGGCGACCATCGCCGCCGTGGGACCGCCGTCCGGGTCATAGGCGGTTCCCGGCCCGTAGAAGTACCCGTAGCGCAGGACCACGCCCCGCAGGCCCTCGGCGCCCAGCACCGCGGTCTCCAGGTCGCGCACCGCGCGGACGCTCTCGCCCCACGGGTCCGGCGCGTCGACTGCGAGCGGCGCCGACTCGTCCTTGACCGGGGGCGGCCCATCGAGGGCGTAGGCGAACGCGATGCTCTGGGCCACGAGCGCTCCGGCGTCCGCCGCCTGCGCCGCCGCCACCAGGTTGGCCGTCCCCTCCCGCCGGATGCGGTCGTGGCCCTCGAGACCCCGGCCCACGCGGCGCTGACGGCTGGCCGCCGCCAGGTCCGTGACCTCGTGGATCACGACCTCGGGACGGGTGGCGACCACGGCCTCCACCAGGCCCTCGCGGTCGAGCACATCGCGCACGACCCCCGTGGCGCCCGCCGCCTCCAGCGCTCGGGCGCGCTCGGGCGAGCGGGTCATGCCGGTCACCTGGTGCCCTGCGGCCACGAGCATCGGGACCAGCCGGCGGCCGATCGCGCCGGTGGCGCCGGCCACGAAGATCCTCATGGCCCATTCTTACCGCGAACGTGCGGCCGCGGGCGGTACCCTGCCCGCGGTGCCCAGATAGCTCAGTTGGTAGAGCACCTCCATGGTAAGGAGGGGGTCGGGGGTTCGAGTCCCCCTCTGGGCTTTGACCGCCACCACCCGCCGCAGAGTGCCGGACGCCTGTGCCGTGGTCATCGACGAGCACGGGCTCAGCGCCTGGTCACCCACGCACTCCGACGCATGGATAGGACTGCTGGAGGCCCACAAGGCGCTGACGCGTGAGCTCGACGCCGAGCTCGAGGCGGCCCACGGTCTGAGCATCAGCTCGCTGGAACTGCTGTCGCGCCTGGCCGTGGCCGACGAGCGATCGCTGCGGCTCTCCACGCTGGCCGACCGGTGCGGGCTGAGCCTGAGCCGGGTGTCGCGCATCGTGGACGTGCTCCAGCACCGAGGCCTGGTGCAGCGGCGCCCGTGCCCGGTGGACCGGCGGGCGAAGAACGCCTGCCTCACCGATGCCGGGCTGGACCTGCTGCGCACCGCGCAGGAGACGCACTTCACCGGGGTCCAGCAGCGGTTCTTCGATCGCCTCCAGCCGCGCGAGATCGCCACGCTCGCCGCGGTGTTCGCCCGTTTCGCGAGCTGACCTGGCAAACCGGTTGCGCGCGCAACTAGTTGCTATGCTTGCTTCAGCAAGTTTGTTAGAGCAAGCAACTACGGAAGGATGTTGTCATGAGCACCACCGCAATCGCCACCGCAGTACCCACCGGCACCTGGTCGGTAGACCCGTCCCACTCCCGCGTCGAGTTCCAGGTCAAGCATCTGGGCATCGCCACCGTGCGCGGCCACTTCGGCTCGTTCGAGGGCACGCTGGAAGTAGGGGACGACCTGTCCTCCGCGCGCGCCTACGGGACGGTCGACGTGGCGTCCGTGAACACCAACGAGGAGAAGCGCGACGAGCACCTGCGCTCCGCGGACTTCTTCGACGTGGAGCAGCACCCGCAGATCGCCTTCGCCTCGACGGGGATCGTGCCGGTCGACGACGAGACGTTCGAGATCAACGGTGACGTGACGCTCCACGGCGTCACCCGCCCGGTCACCCTCAGGGCCGAGGTCACGGGCACCGAGCAGGACCCCTGGGGTAACGAGCGCGTCGGCCTCGAGGTGACCGGTCAGCTCGACCGGGGCGAGTTCGGCATGACCTTCAACCAGGCCCTGGGCAGCGGGAACGTCCTGGTCTCGGACCGGGTCAAGCTCCGCATCGACGTCTCGGCGGTCAAGCAGTCGGCCTAGTCGTCGCGGGCCGGCGCGGCGTGGCTCAGTTCGCCCGCCGCGTCGGCCACCGCCGTCGGGATCGCGGCCACGACCGTGGTCCCGCCGCCCTCGGAGCCGGAAACGGCGAACCACCCGCTCAGGGCCTCCACGCGAGCGCGCTGGGCGGCCAGCCCGATGTGGCCCTCCGCGCGCGCGGCCTCCACGCGCCCCGGCGTGATGCCCTCTCCGTCGTCGCTGACGCGCAGCAGGACATGACCGTCTTCGCGCGTGACCGCGACCGAGACCTCGCGGGCGCGCGCGTGGCGGGCGGCGTTGGCGAGAAGCTCGCGCGCCAGCGAGGCCAGCAGCTGGCGGCCGAACGCGCCCACCTCGGTCCGGATGTCGGCCGAGAAGCGCCAGCGTGCCCCGCTCGCGGT
>JAWVFR010000084.1:0-2639 GCA_033855845.1 Solirubrobacteraceae bacterium | reverse complement strand
CGCTTCGCCGCGGGCTGCGGGCTGCCCGTCCTGGTCAAGGGCGTGATGACCGCCGACGACGCGGTGCTGGCCGCCGACCACGGCGCCGCGGGCGTGGTGGTCTCCAACCACGGGGGGCGCCAGCTGGACACCGTGCGCGCGGGCGCCGAGGCGCTCCCGGAGATCGCCGAGGCCGCCGGCGACCGGCTCGACGTGCTGGTGGACGGCGGGATCCGCCGGGGGACCGACGTGCTCAAGGCGCTGGCGCTGGGCGCCCGTGCGGTGATGGTGGGCCGGCCCGTGCTGTGGGGCCTGGCCGTGGGGGGCGAGGACGGGGTGCGCAGCGTGCTGGAGATCCTGCGCGCCGAGCTGGACGTCGCCCTGGCCCTGGCCGGGGTGCCGCGGGCCGCCGATCTCGACGGCGCGTCCGTCGAGCCGGCCCGCTGGGCCGGCGGCGTACCGTTCACGGCGTGACGTTCCGCCCCGTCCACGCCGGCCTCGGCGACTTCTTCCACGCCGTCGAGCAGTTCTTCTCCTCGCTGGCCAACATCGGCTGGGGCTCGCTGCTGCTGGGACTGGTCAGCTTCATCGTCTACCTGACGCTGCGCTCGCGCGCCTACTTCAACGTGATCCGCGCGGCCTATCCGACCGAGCCGATCCAGTGGCGGCGGATCTGGGGCGCCTACATCGCCGCCTACGGCTTCAACAACGTGGTCCCCGCGCGCGGCGGGGACCTGGTCCGGATCTTCCTGACCAAGAGCTCGGTGCCGCACTCCTCGTTCCCCGCGGTCGGGTCGAGCTTCGCGGTGGAGGCGATCTTCGACCTCACGATCGCGATCCCCGTCCTCACCTTCGCCTTCACCCAGGGCGTCTTCCCCAAGCCGCCCGACTTCTCGCAGCTGGGGGCGTTCGACCTCTCCTGGCTCGCCGGCCACCCGCGGTTCACGCTGTTCCTGCTCACCTTCCTCGGGATCGCGCTGCTGGTGGCCTTCGCCCTGCTGTCCGTGCGCGTGCAGGCCTTCTGGGCGCGGGTGAAGCAGGGCGTCGCCATCCTCAGCGACCGCCGGCGCTACTTCCGCGAGGTGTGGCTGGTGCAGTTCGCGGGATGGCTGTTTCGCTTCACGGCGTTCTGGCTGCTGCTGGACGCCTTCGGCGTGGGTGGGTCGGTGCGCAACGTGCTGCTGGTCCTCGGCGTCAACGCCGTGGCGGCGCTTGTGCCGTTCACCCCCGGCGGGGCCGGGGTCCAGCAGGCGCTGCTGGTGAAGGTGTTCGGCGGCGCGGCCGCGGGGGCGACTGTCGCCGCCTACTCCGTGGGGCAGCAGATCGCGATCGCGGCGGCGAGCCTGGGCGTGGGCTTCGTCGCGCTGGTGACCATCTTCCGCATCCGCTCCTTCAAGGAGGTCATCCGCGCCGGGCGCGAGGAGCGGGCGGCCGAGGCGGCGGCGCGCTCGTGAGGCGGCTCGCGGTCGTGGTCCTGGCGTGCGCGGCCGCCGCGCTCCCGGGGGTGGCGCAGGCGGCTCCGGCGACGCGCTCGTGCTCGGCCCCGCGGGCCGTGGCGCAGCGCCTGCAGGCGATCCTGTTCCAGACGCTACGCGAGACCACCGCGACCGCCGGGATGCTGATGCACGTGGAGGCGCCGCGGCTGGGGTTGTCGTGGAGCGGCGCCGCGGGCCTCGACGACCGCCGCCGGCGCACGCGGCTGGCCCCCGGCGCCACCCTGCGCCTGGCGTCCAACTCCAAGCTGTACGTGGCGGCCGCGACGATGCGCCTGGTGGAGCAGGGCAAGGTCGCGCTGGGCGCTCCGATCTCCCGCTACCTGCCCGCGGACCTCGTGGCGAGCCTGCCCGGCGGCGACCGCATCACGGTGGAGATGCTCCTGCGCCACACCAGCGGTCTGTACGACTACGCGACCGACCCGGACTACGTGGACGCCGTCCTGGCCAACCCGCGGCGCCGCTGGACGCGTCAGGAGCAGATCGACTGGGCGCTCTCCCACGGACAGCCCTATGGTGCGCCGGGCGCGTCGTACAACTACTCCGACACCGGGTACCTGCTGCTGGCCTGGATCCTCGAGCGGCGCACCGGAGCGCGCACCTGGGGCGACGCGCTGACGCGGCTGCTGGGGACGCGGGCGCTGGGCCGGGCCTACCTGGAGGACGGCCGCCGCCCGCCCCGCGGCACGGCGGGTCGCGCCCACCAGTACCTCGGCGACCTGGACAGGTTCTCCGCCGACCCGTCGTTCGATCTCCACGGGGGCGGTGGCCTGGTCGCGAGCATGCGCGACCTGGCCCGGTTCTGGGACGCGCTGTTCTCGGGCGCCGTGTTCGCGCGGCCGGCGACGCTGCGGACGCTGACCAGCCTCACCCCGCAGTCGGGGACGCTGGCCGCGGCGATGGGGCTGTATCGCGATCGCCTCGCGGGGTTCGTGGAGTACGACCACGGCGGCTACTTCGGGACGCGCGCGACCCATTTCGTGGCGCCCGACGTGACGATCACGACGTCCACCCAGCAGGCGGCGGAGGAGGGCAACCCGGTCCGGCAGGCCTATCCCAAAGTGCTGGCCGCGCTGCGCGGGCTTCGGGCCTCCAGCCCGTCCACCACGCTCTGCCGCTGAGGCGGCGCTACTGGAGACCCTGGCGCGCCTCGCGCACCAGGGTGAC
>JAWVFR010000083.1:0-18301 GCA_033855845.1 Solirubrobacteraceae bacterium | reverse complement strand
GGATCTCGGCGGTGGCGGAGGTGCCGGCGGACGTCCTGGGCACGATCGCCTGCGCGGTGATCGGCCGCCCGGCGCCGGTGATCTCCAGCTTGACCGGCACCGACTGCTCGTCGTTGGAGCCCTGGTTCTCGAAGGTCACGGTGAAGGTCAGGTTCGGGCTGGCGGGGATCCGGTTGGCCTGGCTCGTGGACAGCTCGGTCCCGTTGACGCTGACGGTCTTGAGGCCGTGTCCGTGCGTGCCCGGAGCGGGCGGGCCCTTGGGGCGGGCGCTGGCCGGAGCGGCGGCGCCGAGGTGCTCGGCCACCGCGGCCTCGTCGAGCCAGTCGATGGAGGGCAGGAACTGGCTCTTGGCGATCGTCTGCCCGGTGACGCCGGCGTCGTCCAGCGCCTTCTTGATGTAGGGCGCGGTGCGTTGCGAGTAGACCACGTCACTGGCCAGGAAGACCTGCATCTGCCCGGTTATCTGGCGCACCGCGGTCTCGGCCTGCGTCCCGGAGGACTGGGCCGTGGGGATCTTCTCCGCGATCCGGCGCAGCCCGTCGCGGCGGAACTCCAGGACGAGCAGCAGCGTGCCCTGCGCGGGGCGCATCTCGTCCGGCGTGTCGAGCTTGCGCGCGCGGTTGACGTGCTCCTCGGCGACGATCTTCAGCTGGTTGACCTGGGTGGCGAGGTTGACGGTGTCGCCGGTCGCGGCGCCCCGGCCGGACAGCGCCTCGAAGAAGGGCTTGGCCACCTGGCTGTCGGACTCCTGCACGAGCGAGGCGACCTGGGCGTTGTAGTCGCGCAGGGAGCGCTTCTTGGCGCTGTCCATGCACCCCCGGATCCCGACCACGAGCAGGATCACGACAAGGAGGACCACGCCTGCGGCGACGCCCTGGCGGATCCTTGCGGTCTGGGGGTCGGGCGTCGCGACCGCGCCTCCCGCGGGCCGTCTGGGCCGCGGTCTGCGGGGTTCGTCACCCTCGTCGAAGAACGACACTCAGTACGTCTCCCTGCTGCGGAGGAGGCTCGAAGTATGACCGCACGTGCGGCCGGACGCGTGGGCGGACCATTCGCCACATCAGGCAGGGAGCCTGCAAGCGACGCAGAAATCAGCCCTGAGGTGACCACCCCCATGACCCTGGACGCGCCCACCATGCGCGCGCCGGACGAGGCTGCGCCGGCGGCGCTGGTCCTGGGTCGCTACCGCCTGGAGCGGCGCCTGGGGACGGGCGGATTCGGCGCCGTGTGGCTCGCGCACGACGAGAAGCTCGGCCGCGAGGTGGCGGTCAAGGCGGTCCCGCGCAGCGCGGCTCACGACGACCGCGCCGAGCGCGAGGCGGTCGCCGCCGCACGCCTCAACCACCCCGGCATCGTGACCCTGTACGAGGCCGGCAGCGACGCCTCCGGGCACTACCTGGTCTCCGAGCTGGTGTCGGGCGCCACCCTGGCCGACCTGCAGCAGGCCGGTGCGCTGTCGGACCGCGACGTGGTGCGGATCGGGATCGCGCTGGCCGACGCGCTCGAGCACGCCCACGAACGCGGGGTCGTGCACCGCGACGTCAAGCCGCAGAACGTGATCGTCCCCGACGTTCCCCAGAGCGCGGCCGGGGTGGCCAAGCTGACCGACTTCGGCATCGCCCTGCTCGTAGGCGACGAGCCGCTCACCCGCACCGGCGACGTGGTCGGGACCCTGGCCTACATGGCGCCCGAGCAGGCCGAGGGCCGGCGCGTGGGACCGGCGACCGACGTCTACGCGCTGGGACTGGTCCTGTACGAGGCGCTGTCGGGGGGCCACCCGGTGCGCGGCGCGAGCCCGGCCGCCACCGCACGGCGGTTGGGCGCGGTGCTCCCGTCGCTCGGCCGCGCGCGGCGCGACCTGCCCGGACCGCTGGTCGCCGCCGTCGACCGCGCGCTGCGGCCGCGGCCGGAGGAGCGCGGCGCGCCCGCCGACCTGCGCGCGGCTCTGGCCGAGGCGACGGAGGAGGTCTCAGACGAGGGTGGCCGCCTCGCGCTTCCCGCGCCCGCCCGCCACCTGCCGCGCGGCAGCGCGCGCGCCGGGGCCGCCCTGGCTGCCGGCGGGCTCACGCTCCTGGCCACGACGCTGGCCGGCCCGGCCGGACAGGGCGCCGCCGGGAGGGCGCTCCCCGCCGGGGCCTCCCCGGGCACCGCAGATGCCATCGCCGTGGCCGGAGCCCTGCCCGTGGCGCCGCTCCTGGCCGCCGCCATGGTGTCCGCCGCCGTCTTCCTCCTGCCCCGTCTGGGCTGGCTGGCCGCGGCGCTCGGGCTCGTGGTGGCCCTGGCCGCGCCGCCGGTGAGCGCCGCCGGCCTCGCGCTGGTCGTGGGCGCGGGCCTGCTGGCCTGCCCGCTGCTGCTGCGCCGCTCGGGCCGGGTGTGGTCGGCGCCGGCCCTGGCCCCGCTCCTCGGCGTCGCGTCGGTGGCGGCGGGATGGTGCGCCCTGGCGGGCCAGGCGCGCGGCCCCTATCGCCGCGCCGCCCTGGGGGCGCTGGGCTTCTGGTGGCTGTCCCTGGCCGAGCCGCTCCTCGGCCGCACTCTGCACCTCGGACCGTCCGCGAGCCTGCCGCCCACCGCCCTGTGGGCCGGCTCGGCGCGCGATGCCGCGGCCGACGTGCTGTGGCCGCTGCTCTCCGGCGGGGCGCTGGCCGGAGCCGGCGTCTGGGCCGTCGCGGCCCTCGCGCTGCCGTGGCTGGTGCGCGGCCGACGGCTGCTCGCGGACGGCGTCGCCGCCGCGGGCTGGGCCGCCGCCCTGGCCGCCGCCGACGGCGCCGTGGCCGCCCTGGCGCACCCCGCCGCGCCGGTCTCGCCGCACGGAGGACTGGCCGGGCCGGCCCTGGCCGCGGCGCTCGCGGTGGCCCTGCGCTGGGCACGCGGACCCGATCCTCCGCGCCTGCCCGCAGCGTGATCCACGGCCGGGGATTCCCGCCGGATCACTAGCATGACCGGGCGCGACACGCGCATACCATGAGCGTGCTGAAGAGCCTCGAGAGCAAGATCGCCGGCCTCGTCGAGGGGGCTTTCGGGCGGGCGTTCCGGTCGGAGCTGCGGCCCGTGGAGATCGCCCGGAAGCTGGCCCGCGAGATGGAGGAGCACAAGGTCGTCTCCGTGTCCAAGACCTACGCACCCAACGAGTACCACGTCTACGTCTCCTCCCAGGACCGGGAGCGCTTCGCCGACTACGAGGGCGCCCTGGTCAAGGAGCTGTCCGGCTACCTGCTGGAGCACGCCCGGCTGGAGAAGCTGGCCCTGGTCTCGCGTCCCGACATCGCCTTCCAGACCGACGAGCGCCTGTCGCTGGGCGAATTCGGCATCCAGGCCCGCATGGTCCGGCCTCCGGACGAGCCCCACGCCCAGGCAAGCCAGGGCGACGTCGGGCACACGATGATCTACAGCGCCGAGCGCGTGCGCCCGGCCACCGCCGGCCCCGCGCCCAGCACGGCGGTCGTGGTGGCCGAGGGCCGGCGCATGGTCGTCGGACGCACGGGCGCGGTGATCGGCCGCAGCCGCGACTGCGACATCGTGCTGGGCGACGGAAACGTGTCGCGCCGCCACGCCGAGGTCCTGCCCACCGAGGACGGCTGGTCGGTCAACGACCTGGGCTCCACCAACGGCGTGTCGGTGAACGGCCGGCGCATCGCGGGCGCGACGTCCCTGAAGGCCGGCGACCGCATCGAGGTCGGGACCTCCGAGCTGCGCTTCGAGCTGGAGTGACATGACCCTCGAACCCGTCTCCGTGGTCCTGAAGTTCGGCTTCCTCATCGTCCTGTACCTGTTCGTGCTGTGGGTCACGCGCAGCGCGCTGAAGGACCTGCGTCGCGGCGTGGCCGCGACCGAGATGCCGCCCGACGCCACCGGCATGCACGCCGCGGCCGCCGGGCTGTCGCCCGACCCGCTGGAGGACGCGGAGCCGCGCCTGCGGGTGGAGCAGGCGATGGGCCTGCGCTCCGGCGACGAGTACGACCTGCGCGACGGGGCCACCCTGGGCCGGGGCGATCAGGCCGACATCCAGCTGGAGGACCCGTTCGCGTCCTCGCGTCACGCGCGCATCAGCCGCCAGGGGGACGTGCTGGTGATCGAGGACATGGGATCGACCAACGGCACCTATCTGAACGGCAACCTCCTCGACGGTCCCCAGCCCCTGCATCCGGGCGACCGCGTCCGGATCGGCGACAACGAGTTCTGCTTCGTCCTGTAGATGCTGCGCGCGGCCGAAAGCTTCTCCAAGTCCGACACCGGGCGCCAGCGGCGCAGCAACGAGGACCGCGCCTTCGAGCAGGCGCCGCTGTTCGCCGTGGCCGACGGGATGGGCGGCGCTCGCGCGGGCGAGGTGGCATCCAAGCTGGTGGTCGAGACATTCGCCGATGGCCTGCCGGCCGGCGGCTCGGAGGAGGAGCGCCTGGCCGCCGCGGTGCGCGAGGCCAACTCCCGCATCCACGAGCTGGCCCAGTCCGACGCCGACCGGGCGGGGATGGGCACCACGGTCACCGCCGCCTACGTGGGCGACACCGGCGTCGCCATCGCCCACGTCGGCGACTCGCGCGCCTACCGGCTGCGCGACGGCCGGCTGGAGCGGCTGACCGACGACCACTCGCTGGTGGCCGAGCTGGTCCGCCGCGGACGGCTCACCGAGGAGGAGGCCGAGGAGCATCCGCAGAAGTCGGTGATCACCCGCGCGCTGGGCCCCGAGGCCGGCGTCGAGGTCGACCACCACACCCACTCCGGCTCGGACGGGGACCTCTTCCTGCTGTGCAGCGACGGGCTGACGGGGATGGTCCCCGAGGACCGCATCGAGCAGCTGCTGTCGGAGTCGAGCAGCCTGCGCGGGGCCGGCCAGGCGCTGATCCGCGAGGCCAACGACCGCGGCGGGCGCGACAACATCACCGTGGTCCTGTTCCGCGTGGAGGAGGTCGGCACCGCCGGCGCGCCCGAGGAGGACCGCCCGACGCAGATCGGCATTCCGGCCCCCTCGGCGGAGCAGGTGCAGGAGGCCCGCGCCGTCGCCGCGCCGGACGCCCCGCGCCGGACGATGCCGCTGCCGCCGCGCGAGCGCGCCCCCGCCGCCCCGCCCCCGCGACGCCGCCGGCGCATCCCGGGCCTGCGCCCGGCCCTCGCGGTGCTGGCCGTCCTGGCCATCGTGGCCGGGGGCGTGTGGGTGGGCACACGCGCCGTCTACTTCGTGGGCGTGGACGACCGCGGCTTCGTCGCCGTCTACCAGGGCCTGCCCTACGAGGGCCCAGCCGGCCTGCACCTGTACTCGAAGTCCTACGTCTCCGGCGTTCCCGCCGCCGCGCTCCCGGCGCGCCGGCGCCAGGCGCTGCTGGACCACAAGCTCCGGTCCCAGCAGGACGCCGCCGACCTCGTGCGCAAGCTCGAGCTCGGGCAGGTCACGGGGTGACGCCGTGACCGAGCGCAATCGCGAGCTCGTCGGGCTCGTCCCGTCGGCCCTGCTCCTGACCGCCGGCTTCACGGCGATCTTCGTCCAGAGCTCCAACCAGCTGTCCAGCCTGTCGCTGACCTACGGGGCGATCTTCCTGGGGCTGTGCCTGGGCGCGCACCTGTTCCTGCGGATGGCGCTGCCCTACGCGGACCCGTACCTGTTCCCGCTGGTCGCGGTCCTGGCCTCCTTCGGCCTGGTGATGATCTACCGGATCGACGAGACCCTGGCGCGCGAGCAGGCCCAGTGGTTCGTGGTCGGCCTGCTGTTCTTCTGCGCGACGATCGTGTTCCTGCGCGACTACCGCGTGCTGGAGCGCTACCGGTACACGATCGCGCTGGTCTCGATCGGGCTGCTGGTGCTCCCGCGCTTCCCCGTGGTGGGCGGACAGATCAACGGCGCCTACCTGGCCATCTCCGTGGGCCCCATCACCTTCCAGCCGGCCGAGTTCGCCAAGATCGGCATCGTCGTCTTCCTCGCCTCTTACCTGCGCGACACGCGCCAGGTGCTGGTGCTGGGCGCGCGGCGGATCCTGGGCCTGACCCTCCCGCCGCTCAAGCACTTCGGCCCGCTGCTCGTGGTGTGGGGCGCTGCAATGATGATGCTGATAGTCATCAAGGACCTGGGGTCGTCGCTGATGTTCTTCGGCGCCTTCCTGGCCCTGCTCTACATCGCCACCAACCGCTTCTCTTTCGTCCTGGTGGGGATGACGATGTTCGGCCTCGGCGCCTGGCTGCTGGGCTCGCGCATCCAGCACGTGCAGGACCGCGTGGCCATCTGGCAGAACCCGTTCGACCCCAAGCTGGTGGACAACGAGGGCTACCAGATCGCCCAGTCCCTGTTCGCGCAGGCCGACGGCGGGATCCTGGGGCAGGGGTTCGGACAGGCATTGCTCTCGATACCCGGCGGGGGGACGCTGCTGCCGGCGCCCCACACCGACCTCATCTACGCCGTGATCGTGGACGAGCTGGGACTGGTCGGCGCGTGCGGGGTGATCCTGGTCAACCTGCTGATCGTGGAGCGCGGCTTCCGCATCGCGATGCTGGCCCGCGACTCCTTCTCCACGCTGCTGGCGGCCGGGCTGACGGCGGTCTTCGCGCTCCAGGTGTTCGTGATCGTGGGCGGCGTCACCAAGGTGATCCCGCTGACCGGCGTCACCCTGCCCTTCGTCTCCTACGGCGGCTCGTCGATCGTGGCCAACTTCGTCCTGCTGGCCCTGCTGCTGCTCGTCTCCGACCGCGCCCGAAGGCCCACCTGACCCGTGTTCGGACCGATCTACCGTCTCTACCTGCTGGTCGTCGTCCTGTTCGGCGTGCTGCTGTTCGCGACGTCGTGGTGGACCGTGTTCGGCGCGCAGAAGCTGCGCGACAACCCCTTCAACCGCCGCGCGCTGCTCGAACAGGCGCGGGTCAAGCGGGGCGCGATCAAGGCGGCCGACGGCACCGTGCTGGCGCGCAGCGTCAAGCGCCCGGACGGGACCTTTACCCGGCGCTATCCCCAGCGCGACCTGCTGTCGCACGTCATCGGCTACTCCTACCTGCGCTACGGCCAGGTGGGCCTGGAGCGCTCGCGCAACGACGCGCTGACCGGCAAGCGCGACGAGCTCACCTCGATCTTCGACCAGCTCAGCGGCAGCCACGGCAAGGCCGGCGACGACGTGGTGACCACGCTGGACCCGGCCGCCCAGCGCACCGCGATCGACGCTCTCGGCGGGCAGAAGGGCTCGGTGGTCGCCCTGGATCCGCAGACCGGCGCGGTGAAGGTGATGGCCTCGCTGCCCCAGTTCGACCCCAACCAGATCCCCCAGACGCTGGGCCGCCTGAACCAGGACCCCGACGCGCCGCTGCTCAACCGCGCCACGCAGGGCCGCTACGCGCCGGGCTCCACGTTCAAGGTGGTGACCGCCGCGGCGGCGCTTGACTCGGGCCGCTTCACCCCCGATTCGGTGGTGGACGGCAGCAGCCCGAAGACCATCTCCGGCGTCCCGCTCACCAACTCCGGCGGCAGCAGCTTCGGGCCCATCACCCTCACCACGGCGCTTACCAACTCCGTGAACACCGTGTGGGCGCAGGTGGGCGAGTCCCTGGGCAAGCAGACGATGGCCACGTACATGGAGCGCTTCGGCTTCTACGCGCGGCCGCCGCTGGACTACCCGGCCGGCCAGCGCTTCGCCTCCGGTGAGTTCGACGGCAACGGCAACCTGCTGCCCCCCACCAGCCCCAGGATCGACGTCGGGCGCATGGCGATCGGACAGGACAAGCTCCAGGTCACCCCGCTGCAGATGGCGATGGTCGCCTCGGCCGTGGCCAACGACGGGACGCTGGCGCGGCCCCACTTCACCGACCGGATCGTCGATCCCGACGGCCGCGTGCGCGAGCAGATCGGCCGCTCGGTGTTCTCCCGCGTGATGAAGAAGGAGACCGCCGCCACCCTGCGCGACATGATGTCCAACGTGGTCCGCGAGGGAACGGGAACCGCAGCGGCGCTCAGCGGCATCCAGGTGGCCGGGAAAACCGGCACCGCGGAGCGCGGGGACGGCACCAACCAGGTCTGGTTCATCGGGCTCGCGCCGGTGAACAACCCGAAGATCGCGATCGCGGTCACCGTGGAGCGCAGCACCGGGCAGGGCGGTACCGTTGCCGCCCCCATCGCCAAGCAGGTGCTCCAGAAGCTGCTGGGTGGCCAATGATGCGTGACCTCCCGCCCGATACCGTCGTCGACCAGCGGTACTCGATCATCTCGCGCATCGGCTCGGGCGGGATGGCCGACGTGTACTGCGCGCAGGACCTCCAGCTGGGGCGCAAGGTGGCGCTGAAGCTGCTCTACCGCCGCTTCGCCCAGGACGAGGAGTTCGTGGAGCGCTTCAAGCGCGAGGCCAGCTCGGCCGCGGGGCTCCAGCATCCGCACGTGGTCGGGGTGTACGACCGCGGGGAGTGGGATGGGACCTACTACATCGCGATGGAGTTCCTGGAGGGGCGCTCGCTGAAACAGGTCCTCCAGGAGGAGGGGCCGCTGCTGCCGGACCGGGCCATCGACGTGGTGGTCCAGATCCTCCAGGCCGCCCGCTTCGCCCACGCGCGGGGGATCATCCACCGCGACATCAAGCCCCACAACGTGATCCTCGACGACGAGGGGCGCGCCAAGGTGACGGACTTCGGCATCGCCCGCGCCGGGGCGTCGGACATGACGGAGACGGGCTCGATCATGGGGACGGCGCAGTACCTGTCCCCCGAGCAGGCCCAGGGCCACGCGGTCGGCGCGCGCTCGGACCTGTACGCGATCGGGATCGTCCTCTACGAGCTGCTGGCCGGGCGGGTGCCATTCGATGGCGACTCGCCGGTGACGATCGCGCTCAAGCAGGTCTCCGAGCTGCCGGTCCCGCCCAGCGCCTACAACCCGGGCATCCCGCCGGAGCTCGACGCCGTCGTGCTGCACGCACTGGAGAAGGACCCGGACCGCCGCTTCGAGGACGCCGACGCCTTCATCGCGGCGCTGGAGGAGGTCCGCGCCGGCCTGATCGCGATGCCCGCCGGGCAGGCGACCGCCGCCTTCGGGGCCGTGGCCGCCCCGCCGCCCACCGCGGCCACCGTGGTGGCGGGCGGCGCCATCCCCCCCGTCCCGACCGAGGACGAGCTGGCGGCGCTCGCCTATCCCGGCGAGCCCCTCCCGCCCGAGGACGAGGAGGAGCGCCGCCGGCGGCGCAACCGCTGGCTCCTCGTCCTGGCCGCGATCCTGCTGCTGGCCGGCGCCGGACTGGCCTTCGCGCTGACCCGCCCCGAGCAGGTCAAGGTGCCCGACGTCGTGGGCAAGGACTTCCAGGCCGCACGCACCGTGCTCATCAACGCCGGGTTCAAGGTGCAGGACCAGCGGGTCACCGACCCCGCGCCCAGAGGCCGCGTCCTGCGCGAGGACCCCCAGCCCCAGAGCCAGGTCGACCAGGGCTCGACCATCACGCTCACCGTGTCCGACGGGCCGGGCAGCACGCTGGTGCCCGACGTGACCAACCTGACCCGGGCGAGAGCCCAGCTCGTTCTCGAGCAGCAGGGCTTCCAGGTGTCCGTGGAACGGGAGTCCAGCGACACGATCGCGAAGGGCCGCGCCGTGCGGACCTCGCCCGGGGCCGGCCAGCAGATCGAGCGCGGCACGACGGTGCGCCTGTTCATCTCCAGCGGGCCGGCGCAGGTCACGGTCCCCGCCGTGACCGGCCAGAACGAGGCCTCGGCCTCGGCCGAGCTGACCAACCTCGGGCTCAAGCCCGACGTCGTGCAGGAGGAGTCCGACCAGCAGCCGCCCGGCACCGTCCTGCGCCAGAGCCCGAGCCAGGGGACCAAGGTGGACAAGGGCGCGTCGGTCACGATCGTGGTGGCCAAGGCGCCGACGAAGGTGACGGTCCCCAACGTCGTCGGCCAGGACCAGGGGACCGCTTCCAGCACCCTCTCGGCCGCGAGCCTGACGGTGGTCACCCGCACCCAGGCCGTCACCGACCAGACCCAGGACGGCCTCGTGATCTCCCAGAGCCCCGCGGCGGGACAGCGGGTCGCCAAGGGCTCCAAGGTCACGATCGTGGTCGGCAGGTATACGGCGCCGACGACCCCGACGACGCCGGCGGTGCCCGGCCAGTGAGGGTCGCGGTCCTCGCGGGCGGCCGGTCCTCCGAGCACGAGATCTCCCTGGCCTCCGCCGAGGCGGTGCGCGGGGGACTGGAGCGCGCCGGCCACGAGGTGCTCGACGTGCGCATCGCCCGCGACGGGGGCTGGAGCCACGGCGGCGCGGCGGTGACCGTCGAGCCGGGCGCCGGCCTGCTGGGCGCCGACGTCGCCTTTCCCGTGCTGCACGGGCCCTACGGCGAGGACGGCACGGTGCAGGGCATGCTCGAGTGCCTGGACGTCCCCTACGTGGGCGCGGGCGTGCTGGCCTCGGCCGTGTGCATGGACAAGCTGGTGTTCAAGCAGGTGATGGCCCAGTCGGGTGTGCCCCAGGTGGACCACGCCGGCGTGGAGGACGCGCGCTGGCGCGCCGAGCGCGCGGCGGTGCTGGCGGACCTGGAGTCGCTGGGCCTGCCCGTGTTCGTCAAGCCGGTGGCGCTGGGCTCCAGCGTCGGCATCGTCAAGGTGACCGAGGCGGCGGACCTGGGCCCGGCGCTGGACCAGGCCTTCGAGCACGACGCGCGCGCGATCGTGGAGGCGATGGCCGATGGCCTGGAGGCCGAGTGCTCGGTGATCGGCGACCGCGAGCCCTTCGCGTCGGAGCCCGGAGAGATCGAGATCTCGGCCGACTGGTACGACTACGAGGCCAAGTACACGCCGGGCGGGATGGAGCTGGTCGTGCCCGCGCGCGTCCCGGACGCGGTGCGCGAGCGGGTGCGCGAGCTGGCCGTCGACACGTTCCGGCTGGCCGGCTGCAGCGGCCTGGCGCGGGTGGACTTCTTCGTGGACGGCGACGAGGTCCTGGTCAACGAGCTCAACACGATGCCGGGCTTCACCGAGACCAGTGTGTTCGGAAAGCTGTTCGCGGCCTCCGGCGTGCCCTACGAGGAGCTGCTGGACCGCCTCGTGGGCTACGCCCGCGAGCGCCACGAGCGCGAGCGCGCCTACCGCCACTGATGGCCGCCGCGCCCGACTTCGCGGCCGAGGGGTTGCTGGACGGCCTGGACTCCGAGGAGGAGCGCGAGGCGCGCCTGGACCTGCTCGAGCAGCTGCACGAGGCCGGGTTCCCGCTCGAGCAGCTGCGCGAGGCGGCCGCCGAGGACCGGCTGGCGCTGCTGCCGGTGGAGGGCGTGCTCAGCCGCGAGGAGCGCTACACCGCGCGCGAGGTCGCGGAGAAGGCCGGGCTTCCGCTCGAGCTCCTGGAGCGCATCCAGCGGGCGCTCGGCATGCCGATCCTCGACCCGGACGCCCGGGCCTTCACCGACGACGGCCTCGCGGCCGCCCGGCGCATCGCCGCGTTCAAGGACTTCGGGCTGCCCGAGGACGGCATGGTCGAGGTGGCGCGCGTCGTGGGCCAGTCGATGTCGCGGCTCGCGCAGGCCATGCGGGGCCTGGTGAACGAGACGCTGATCCCGCGCGAGCCCGATGCGGCGATCAACGAGCGCGACCTCGGCCTCGCCTACGCCGCCGTGGCCCGCGAGCTGCTGCCGCAGATGGCGCCGCTGCTCCAGGACGCGCTGACCACCCACCTGGCCGAGCAGATCCGCGGCGATGTCGTATCGCGCGCCGAGCTGGCCGCCGGGCACGCCCTTCCCGGCCAGCGCGAGATGGCGGTGGGATTCGCCGACCTGGTCGGCTTCACGCGGCTGGGCGAGGCCCGCCCGGTCGGGGAGCTCGGCGCGGTGGCCGAACGGCTGGCCGAGCTCGCCCAGGGCGCCGCTCGCCCGCCGGTGAAGCTGGTCAAGACGATCGGCGACGCCGCGATGCTGGTCTCACCCGATGTCGACGCCCTGCTCGACACGATGCTGTCCCTGGTGGCGGCCGTGGACGAGGAGGGCGAGGACTTCCCCCAGGTCAAGGCCGGGGTTTCGTTCGGGCCGGCGCTCAGCCGCGCCGGCGACTGGTACGGGCACACCGTGAACGTCGCCAGCCGGGTGACGGACGTGGCGCGGCCCTCCAGCGTGCTGGCCACCGCCGAGGCGCGGGACGCGGCGCAGGAGGACTGGCGGTGGTCCTTCGCCGGCGAGCGCAAGCTCAAGAACATCCGCGAGCCTCTGAAGCTCTTCCGCGTCCGGCGGGCCGAGCCCGAGCCCGAGCCCGACGACGGCTAGCGGAACAGCGCGATCTCGGAGACCTTGGCCTGCCCCTTGGGCAGCTTGGTGATCCAGAGCAGGTACCACCGGTAGCGCCGGCCCTGCGTCTCCAGGCCGAAGTGCTGGTTCTGCTCGGTCACCGTCCGCGGCGCGGCCAGGGGGGCCCAGCCCGCCAGGTCCTTGGGCGGACCGGAGTCCGCGCCGTACACCCCGGCCGTGAAGCCGGGCTCCGGCGTGTGGATCTCCAGGGCGCGGGCCGGCACGCCGGGCTTGGCGTCCACGTAGATGCCCACCCCCGGCTTGGTCAGCCCGTTCTTGTAGCTCTCCGTGCTCCAGAAGGTCGATTCGTTGCCGTCCACCGCGAACGCCCGCTCGGCGGGGTGCTCCTCGGGCGATGGCGTGCCGAAGGGGTCGAAGTCGGTGGCCGAGGCCTGTCCCAGCGGCACCTCGGTCAGGCCCGGTGGCGCGGCGGCGGCCCGCGTCCCGGTGCCGCGGTGGGTCTGCCCGGACAGCACGACGGCCAGCGCCACGGCGCCGGCCACCGCTAGGACGGTGGCCAGGCCGATCCAGCCGGGGTGCACGACGCGCAGCGGCAGGCGCCGGCGGGCGCGCGGGGGAAGCGTGCGGATCACGCTGGTGGCCTCGCCGCTGGCCGTTCCGGAACGGGCGGTCTCCAGCGCGAGCACGTCCTCGAGGTCGGCGATCAGCTCCTCGTCGGACCCGTAGCGGCGCTTGAGGTCCTTGGAGGTGGCGCGATCGACGACGGAGGCCAGCGCGGCGGAGACCTCCGGGCGCAGCTTCTGCACGTCGGGCAGCGCCTCGCGCACGTGCTTCATGGCCACGGCGACCTGGTTCTCGCCCTTGAACGGGACCTCGCCGGTGAGCATCTCGTAGAGGACGATCCCCAGCGAGTAGAGGTCGGACTGGCCGTTGCACGGGTGGCCCAGGGCCTGCTCGGGGGAGACGTAGTCGGTGGTGCCCAGCACGCGCCCGTCGGCCGTCAGCCCCTCCTCGTCCAGGGAGCGGGCGATGCCGAAGTCCGTCACCTTGGCGCGGCCCTCGGCGTCGATCAGGACGTTCTGCGGCTTCACGTCGCGGTGCACGATGTGGTTGGAGTGCGCGCAGCCCAGGGCGCGGGCGATCTCGATCGCGTAGGCCACGGCCTCGTCCACGGGCAGGCGCCCGGCCTCGCGGATCGCCTCCTTCAGCGTCTGGCCCGGGACGTACTCGAAGACGATGTAGGGCCGCCCGTCGTCCTCGCCGGCGTCGATCACGGTGACGATGTGCGGGTGCGAGAGCTGGGCCACGGCCCGCGCCTCGCGGCGGAAGCGCTCGAGCTGGTCGGAGTCGGCGGCGATCTCGCGGTGCAGGAGCTTGATCGCGACCGGCCGTTCGAGGGTCATGTCGAAGGCCCGGTAGACGGTCGACATGCCCCCGGCGCCCACCTTGGCGTCGAGGCGGTAGCGGCCGTTCAGAGAGGTTCCGACGAGCGTTCGCATCTCGTGCCCTCTATTTTGCGCCCGTGGGGGCAGTTCATGCGTGGTACTACACAGATCCTGCGTGCGCGTGGTCATGGTCGATCGAGCCATTGGTCCGCCGTCTGCGGGTGGAGTTCGACGGCGACCTCCAAATCTCTTTCGTGATGTCGGGCATCCGGGAGAAGCCTCCCGGGCCCGACGAGGTGGAGACCTGGCTCGCCGCGTCGGCCGCCAGCGGCATGCCGGTGGACGTCCGGCTGTGGCTGGAGGGCGGGCCGTCGTCCACGTACCCATCCTGCCTGGCGGTGAAGGCGGCCGCCGAACAGGGCGATCCCGCGCCCTACCTGCGGGCGCTGCGCGAGGGGTTCGCCTTCCGGCGCCGGCGGCTGGACCACGCCGAGGCCTTCGAGTCGGTGGCGCGGGAGCGCGGCGGCCTGGACCTGGAGCGCTTCCGCATCGACCTGGGCTCCCACGCGATCCTGGAGGCCTTCGGGGCCGACCTGGAGCGGGCCCGCGCGGTGGACGAGGAGCACCACTCGCCCGAGCGGGGGCGGGTGAAGCTGCCGTCGATCGAGTTCCGCGGCGACGAGGGGGAGGTGCACGGCGTCTACGGACCGTCGGCGTATGAGGACTACCGCGCCGCCGCATCGGCCGCCGGGGCCTCGCCGTCGGACGCACCCCGCCCCTCGGTGCTCGAGGCCCTGCGGCGCTTCGGGCCCATGGCCACGGTGGAGGTGGCCGCGGTCTGCGACCTGCCGGGCCCCCGGGCGCCGGCGGAGCTGTGGCGGTTGGCGGCTGAGTGGAAGGTCTCCGCCGAGCGGACGCTCGGCGGCGAGATCTGGTCCGTGGCTTAGCTCTCGGCGAACGGCCGCATCGAGGGTGGCGCGGTCGGGGGTGGTCAGCTTTGGGGGCCTGGTGGGCCCTTAAGAGGGCCCACCCGTTCCTGGCGCGGGCGGCTCGGTCGGGGGTGGGCCCTTTTAGTGCTCCATAGGGCGACTAAAGCTGACCACCCCGCCCGACAACCTCCTCGATGCCGCTGTTGGCCGGGGCTCAGCCCAGCGCGGGGTGATCGACTCGGCCGGCGCGGTCCGTGACCGTCCCGATCCGGCGTGTCCCCGGATGGTGCCGGGCGAGGATCTCCACCGCCGCGTCACAGTCCGCGGCAGCGACAATTGCGCAGAAGCCGCAGCCCATGTTGAAGATCTGCCACATCTCCGCCGGGGAGACGCTGCCGCACCGGGCGATCAGGTCGAACACGCCGGGCACCGGGAGCGGCTCGGCGACGTCGAAGCCCACGTCGGGGTTCAGCCGCAGCAGGTTGTCCAGGCCGTCGCCGGTGATGTGGGCCAGGCCGTGCACTGCGACGTCGGAGCGCAGCAGCTCCAGCACCGCGCGCACGTAGATGACGGTGGGCTCCAGGAGGGCGTCGGCCACGGTCAGGCCGCCCAGCTCATCGGGCCGGTCGTCCAGGGCCAGGCCGCCGTCCTCCAGCAGCGCGCGCCGGGCCAGCGTGAGCCCGTTGGAGTGGACGCCGGAGGAGGGCAGACCGATCAGCGCGTCGCCCGGAGCGGAGTCGGCGCCGGACACGATCGCGTCCAGCGCGACGGTGCCCACGGCCGCCGCGGTCAAGTCGAACCCATAGGGGGACGGGTGCCCACGGATAAGCTCGGGGAGCTGGGCCAGCTCGCCGCCGGGGATCTCCACGCCCGCGGCCTCGGCCCCGGCCTTCAGGCCCCGCCCCAGCGCCTCGGCCATCTCGGGGTCCGCCCGCTCGACCGCCAGGTAGTCGAGCACGGCCAGCGGCTCGGCGCCCACGCAGACCAGGTCGTTGACGTTCATGGCGATGCAGTCGATCCCCACGGTGTCGTAGCGCTGCGCCTGCTCGGCCACGATGACCTTGGACCCGACGCCGTCGGTGCACAGGGCCAGCCCCAGGCCGGGCGCGATCTCGATCACGCTCGCGAAGTGGCCGGGGAGGGGGACGACCCGCGACGGCCGCCCCGGGTCGATGGTCCGCAGGACGCCGACCAGCGCCGCCACCGCCCGGCCCGCATCGCCCGTGTCCACGCCGCTGCGGGCGTACGCGTCGCTCATCGCGGCCGATTCTGCCGCAGGCGGCGGACCACCAGCCCGGCCAGCGCGGTGCGGTAGGCGGCGTAGGGGAGCAGCGAATGGCCGCGGTCCACGGTCCGCACGATCCGGGCGCTCGCGAGCGTGGAGGCGAAGGAGGCGGCGGTCCCGGCCGCGAAGGCCGCGGCCATCCGCGGGGGCAGGCCGCGGCGCGCCAGCCGGTAGCCCTTCAGCGCCGTCGCGCCCGCGATCACCGGCAGCGCGACGTGGCGGGAGAGGACGTTCGCGTCGTCGCGGGCAAACCCCCGCAGGCGCGCGGCCACCAGCGTGGCGCCGTTGCGCGACACCCCCGGCCACAGCGCGCACGCCTGCGCGAGCCCCAGGGCGAGCCCATCCACCGCGCCCGCGTCGGAGCGGGCCCGGTGAGTGCGCCTTGCGCCGTTCTCGAGCCGGTCGTGGCCGGCGGTGCGAGAGCGGCCCCGCGAGCTCCTCCACTCCACGAGCGCCATCGCGGCGCTCCCGGCCAGGAGGCCGAGGGCGATCGCGCCCGGAGAGGACGCCTCCCGCTCGATGCGCTGTTCGAGGAAGCGGGCGGCCACCGCCGGGGGCACCACGGACAGGACGGTCAGCGCCATCCGCCGGCGGTCCAGCCCGGCCGCCGCCTCCGCCACCTCCGAGCGCAGCGCGATCAGCAGGGCCGCCGCCGTCCCGGCGTGCAGCGCCACCTCGAACGCCTTGCGCAGCTCGGGGTCCAGCTCGGCGTACGGCCAGCCGGCGAGCCACGGCACAAGCGCGACGTGCCCGGAGGAGGAGACGGGCAGCAGCTCCGCGGGCCCGTGCAGCAGGCCCAGCGCCACCGCGTGGCCGAGGGGAAGCGCGCCCGCGTCAGGCGGCGGGGGCATCGGCGGTCTCCGCCTCGCCCTCGCCGCCGCCGCGACGGGAGCGGACCACCAGGTAGGCGATCCCCAGCACGATCAGCGCGGCGACCGCGTAGTCCACGTAGTGCAGGGAGTTCTTCCACGACTCCCAGCGGTCGGCGGCCTGCTGGCCGATGAAGCCGAGCAGCAGGACCCACGGCACGCAGCCGGCGAAGGTGAGCGCCGAGAAGCGCCAGAACGGCATCCGCGCCACGCCCGCAGGCAGGGAGATGAAGGTGCGGATGATCGGCAGCATCCGCGTGAAGAAGACCGTCGCGTCGCCGTAGCGCTCGAACCACCGGTCCGCCCACTCCAGGTGCGACTTCTTGATGTGCAGCTTGGGCCCGTAGCGCTCGAGGACGTCGACGCGCCCGTAGTAGCCGGCCGCGTAGGCGATCCACGAGCCCACGAGGTTGGCCAGCGATCCGACCAGCGTGATCGCGAACAGGCTGTACTCGCCCTTATGCACGTTGAAGCCCGCGAACAGCATCGTGGCCTCCGACGGGATCGGGATGCACGCGCTCTCCAGCAGCATCAGGATGAAGATGCCGGGGAGGCCCAGGTCGCCCACCACGTTGGTGGCGAACTTGACCAGCGGGTCGGTGATGGAGGCGATGACGAGCAGGTCCATGCGAGCGCGGAAGGGTAGCGTTCGGCCGGTGTCCGTCCCCCTGTTCGACACCCGCACCCCGCTGCAGCCGCTGATGGCGACGCTGCGCGAGCGCGCCGCCGCCGTGCTGGACGCGGGCGCCTACATCCTGGGGCCGGAGGTCTCGGCGTTCGAGGAGGAGCTGGCTTCCCATCTCAACGTGCGCCACGTCGTGGGCGTGGCCAACGGCACCGACGCGCTGACGATCGCGCTGCGGGCGATGGGCGTCGGGCCGGGCGACGAGGTCGTCGTGCCCTCCTTCACCTTCTACGCCAGCGCCGAGGCGATCCCGCCCACCGGGGCGCGGCCCGTGTTCTGCGACGTCGATCCCGACACGATGTGCGTCACTCCCGAGACGGTGAGGGCCGCGCTGACCCCGAACACGAAGGCGATCGTCTCGGTCGACCTGTTCGGGAACGTCGCGCCGGTCAACGAGATCGAGGAGCTGGGCGTGCCCGTCCTGTCCGACAGCGCCCAGTCCGCCGGCTCCAGGCGCCACGGCCGCGCGGCCGGCAGCTTCGGGACCGCCGCCACGTTCTCGTTCTTCCCCTCCAAGAACCTCGGCGGGTTCGGGGACGGGGGCGCGATCGCCACCGACGACGACGGCGTGGCCGAGCGGGCGCGGATGCTGCGCTTCCACGGCTCCACGGACAAGGTCACCTACGAGCACGTGGGCTACAACTCCCGCCTCGACGAGCTGCAGGCCGCGCTGCTGCGGGTCCTGCTACCGCACGTCGACGAATGGGCCGAGGGGCGTCGCGCCGCCGCGCGCCACTACGCCGAGGCGGGCCTGGGCGAGCTGGTGGCCCTGCCCGTCCCCGTCGAGGGAGCCGAGCCGGCCTGGCACCTGTACGTGATCCGCCACCCGCGCGCGGCCGAGCTGGGGGAGGCGCTCCAGCGCGTGGGGATCGGCCAGAAGGGCTACTACCGCACGCCGGTCCACCGCCAGCCGGCGATGCTCGAGTACGGCCGCGAAGCCCGGCTGCCCGTCACCGAGGAGGTGGCGCAGACGCACCT
>JAWVFR010000082.1:0-8983 GCA_033855845.1 Solirubrobacteraceae bacterium | reverse complement strand
CGATCTCCACGCGCTCGTCGATGGCGTCGCGGGTGGTCCCGGCCCGGTCGGACACGATCACCCGCTCGCGCCCCAGGACCCGGTTGACCAGCGAGGACTTGCCCACGTTGGGGCGCCCGATCACGGCCAGGCGGACGGTGCCCTCCTCCTCCGGCGCGGCCTCGCCCTCCTCCGGGAGCGCCTCCGTCATCCGGTCCAGCAGGTCGCCGGTCCCCAGGCCGTGTACGGCCGAGACGGCCACCGGGTCGCCCAGGCCCAGGCGATGGAACTCCGCGGACAGGGAGACGTCGCCGGGCCCGTCGCACTTGTTGGCGGCCACGATCGTCGGGACCGAACCCCGGCGCAGGAGGTCCGCCAGCTCCTCGTCGCCGGGCCGCCGGCCGGCGCGAGCGTCCACCACCAGCACCACGACGGCCGCGTCGGCCATGGCGGCGCGGGCCTGCTCCTGGATCGACCCGGCCAGCTCGTCGTGGTCCTCGAGGTCCATCCCGCCGGTGTCCACCAGCGTGAACGTGCGCCCGTTCCACTCGGCGGCCAGCTCCTTGCGGTCGCGGGTGATCCCGGCGCGCTCGTGGACCACGGCCTCCCGGCCGCCCGCCAGCCGGTTGACCAGCGACGACTTCCCGACGTTCGGGTAGCCGACGACCGCGACCTTCATCGACCGGCCAGCTCGACCACGCGCTGGACCACCTCGTCGGCGCTCAGCCCGGTCGTGTCCAGCTCCACGGAGCCCGGCGCGGCCACCAGCGGGCTGTGCTCGCGGGTGCGGTCGCGCTGGTCGCGCAGGGCCTGGTCGGCCAGGACCGTGCGCTCGTCGGCGCCCAGCTCGCCCGCCCGGCGGCGCGCGCGCTCCTGCGGGCTGGCGGTGAGGAAGACCTTGAGCTCGGCGTCGGGCGCGACCACGGTCCCGATGTCGCGGCCCTCGGCCACCCAGTCGCCGCGCGACATCAGCTCGCGCTGCTTGCGCACCAGCTCGGCGCGCACCTCGGGATCGGCCGCGACGTGCGACGCCGCCTCGGAGACCTCGGGCGCCCGGATCGCGTCGGTCACGTCGCGGCCGTCCAGCGCCACCCGGTCTCCCAGGTCGACGTCGATGCCGGCCGCCACGCTCGCGGGCGGCTCGTCGGGGCGCTCCAGGCAGGCGAGGGCCACGCAGCGGTACATGGCGCCCGAGTCCAGGTACGTGAAGTCCAGCGCGCGGGCGACCCCGCGCGCCACGGTCGACTTGCCGGCCCCGGCGGGACCGTCGATGGCCACGATCATCCGACGCAGCGTAGTGACTAGATTCCATCCCTCCCGACGAGGAGACAGCCGATGTCCCGCCTGATCGAGCAGCTCAACGAGCAGATCGCCCACGAGTACGCCGCGCACCAGCAGTACGTCGCGGCCGCCGTGTACTACGACACCGAGGCGATGCCGCAGCTCGCCGGGTTCTTCTACCGCCAGGCGCTGGAGGAGCGCACGCACGCGATGATGATCGTGCGCTACCTGATCGACATCGACGCGCGGGTGGTCATCCCCGGCATCGACGCGCCGAAGACCGAATTCGGGGATATCGTCGAGCCGGTCGCCCTGGCGCTGGAGCAGGAGCAGCAGGTGAGCGGGCAGTTCGACACCCTGGCCGAGACCGCCGCCGCCGAGAAGGACCACAAGACCGCGTTCTTCGTCCAGTGGTTCCTCAAGGAGCAGGTGGAGGAGGTCTCCACGATGAGCGACCTGCTCAAGGTCGTGGAGCGAGGCCGCGGCCAGCCACTGCTGATCGAGGACTTCCTGGCCCGCAACCCCTACGGGGAAGGGGACGAGGGCTCGTTCCAGCCCGCCGTTGCCGGCGGCTAGGCGCAGCGCTTGTAGCGGATGCGATGCACGTGCACCCAGGTGTGCACGTGCGCGCGGGGGCGCAGCCCGGCGCCGCGGGAGTGCCAGTGGACGCGCCGGTGGACGTGGCGGTACAGGCGCCACGTCCACGTGCAGGTGCGCACGTGGGGCGCCGGGAGCTGAGTCGTGACGGCGGGGGGCGGGGTGGTCGCAAGCGGAGCGGAGGCGGGCACCGCCGGCGGCGTGGGCGTGGCCGGCACCGACGCGGGCGCCGAGCCGCTGTCCGCCACGACGTGGCCCAGGTACCCGTACCAGCGGTTTCCGCTGGGCAGGCTCGGGTCGCCGGTGAAGCCGTTGCCCAGCGCCGTGGCCTGGGCGGCGTCGGAGCGCAGCTTGGTCAGGACGTTCGCCGGCGTCATGCCCGCGCACGGGCCCGGGGCGCCGCTCTCGCCCTGGCACAGGGCCACCAGGCCGGCGATGTGCGGCGTGGCCATGCTGGTGCCGCTGGCCACCCCGTAGCCGCCGTTCTTCCAGGTGGAGACGATGCAGACCCCGGGCGCCGCGATCGTGTGCGCCGAGTCGGTCCCGAGGGTGGAGTAGTTGGAGAAGGTGGCGGGCGCGTCGTCGCCCTCGCCGGTGCGGCACGTGGGGGCATGCGAACCACCGGCCAGTCCGTCGCCGTCGCTCATCGCGGTCACGGTCAGGACCTCGGGATACCAGGCCGGCGTGTCCGGCGGGGCGGCGCCGAAGTCCCAGCCGTCGTTGCCGGCCGCGACCACCACGGTCACGCCGGCGCCCGTGGTGCGGCAGACCGCGTCGTGCAGGGGGTCGGTCCCGTCGCCGCAGGTCGAGTAGACGCCCAGGCCGCCGAGGCTCAGGTTGGCGACGCCGATGTGCTCGGAGGCGGCGTGGGCGGTGACCCAGTCCAGACCGCAGATGACGGTGGAGTCGCTGCCGCTGCCGGTGTTGTCGAGGACCTTGACCGGCAGGACCCGGGTGCCCGGCGCCACGCCGACCGCGGAGCCGGCGCCGTTGCGCGCGCCGATGGTGCCGGCGACATGGCTGCCGTGTCCGTTGTCGTCGTTGGCGCTCCCGACGCCCGTGCAGTCCGTGCCGGGGCCGACGTTGAGGTCGGGATGAGTCAGGTCGACGCCCGTGTCGATGATCGCGACCGAGGAGGTGGAAGGGCCGCGAACGGTGCTCGCCGTGCCGGCGCCGATGCGGCGCACGCCGGTGGGCACGGCCTGCCCGGCGGCCAGGGCGAAGCCGGTGGCCTGCCGCGGGCGGTCGGGGACCACGGAGGCGACCTCGGGATCGGCGCGCAGCGCGCTGACCTGGCCGGCGGTCAGGCGCGCGGCGAACCCGCGCACGGCGCGGTGGAAGCGCAGGGTGGCGTGGAACCCGCGGGCGCGCTCGCGCTGGGAGGTCTCGGCGTCGACCGCGCCGGCCGAGCGCTCGTAGGTCACGATCCACTTGCCCGCGCTCGCCGGCGGGGCGGCCGGCTTCTCGCGCGCCTGCACCGCCGGCGCGGCGGCGACCCCGAGCGCCAGGGCAGTTGCGAGCAGGCCGAGGAAGTACCTCACGTTCCAGCTATCGGCGGGAGAGCGGCCAAGGTTGAGCAAACCGTCCCACACCGGACGCAACCTGACGAGGTTGCTTACGCCAGTGTGCCGATGTGCTCGAGGAAGAGCGGGTACGAGATGGACGCGGCGTCCATCCCCACCACCTCGACGCCGTCGCGCGAGGCCAGGCCCGCCACGGCGCCCAGCATCGCCAGGCGGTGGTCGCCGTGGGACTCCAGGACGCCGCCGTCGAGGCCGCCCGTGCCGGTGACCGCGAACCCGTCGGGCGTCTGCTCGATCTGCGCGCCCAGCCCGCGCAGGCCCTCCACCACCGCGGTGATGCGGTCGGACTCCTTGAGCCGCAGCTCCCCCGCTCCGCGCACCACCGTCTCGCCCTCCGCGAAGCAGCCCAGCAGGGCCACCAGCGGCAGCTCGTCGATGGCCAGCGGGACCTCGCCGACCTCCACCACGGTACCCACCAGCGGGCCGGCGCGGACGTCGAGATCGGACACCGGCTCCTCCTGCGGGATGACCCCGGGCTCCGGCTCCGGCTCGTAGTCGCCGACCACCACGCCGCCCATGCGGTCCAGGATCCGCAGGAACCCCGAGCGCGTCCAGTTGACGCCCACGTCGCGGACGAGCAGCCGCGACCCGGGGACCAGCACCCCCGCGGCAATCAGGAACGCGGCCGAGGACAGGTCGCCGGGCACCGTCAGCTCGTCGAGCTCCAGCTCGTCCACGTGCGCGACGACCACGCGCCGGCCCTCGCGACGCACTCCCACGCCGGCGCGGCACAGCAGCCGCTCGGTGTGGTCGCGGCTGGGCGTGGGCTCGGAGACCGACACCTCGCCGAAGGCCACCAGGCCGGCCAGCAGGACGCAGGACTTCACCTGGGCGCTGGCCACCGGCAGCTCGTAGTCCAGCGAGTCCAGGTGCGCGCCGTGCACGGTGAAGGGTGGGAAGCGCCCGTCCGTGGCGTCGATGCGCGCGCCCATCATCCGCAGGGGCTCGGCGATCCGGTCCACGGGCCGCCGGCGGATGGACTCGTCGCCGTCCAGCGTCCAGGAGCCGTCCTGGCCGGCCAGCCACCCGGGCAGCAGCCGCATCAGGGTGCCGGAGTTGCCCACGTCGATCGGCCCGTCGGCGGGCGAGACGCCGCGCAGGCCGCCGCCGCGGATCACGATCTCGTCGGGGCGGACCTCGACCAGCGCGCCCACGGCGCGCAGGGCGTCCAGCGTGGAGTTGGTGTCCCCCGCGTCCAGGTAGTTGCGCACGTGGACCGGCTCGGAGCTCATCGCCCCCAGCAGCGCGGAGCGGTGCGAGATCGACTTGTCGGGCGGGGCCACGATGTCCCCGCGCAGGCGCGCGGCCGGCTCGAAGCGCGTCCTCACGGCCGCGCCACCGGGTAGCCCAGGTCCCCCACCAGCAGCTCGGCGCGGTCGGCGGCCTCGTCGCCGGCGATCCACAGCGCCACCACTCCGTCGCGCATGTCGCTGGACGGATACAGGGCCATGTCCACGATGTCTATCCCGGCACGCCCGAGCTCCAACGCGAGGCGCGCCACCACGCCGGGCTGGTTGGGGACGGAGGCGCGCAGCTCGTGCAGCGGGCCGCCGGCCAGCTCGCGCTCCAGCAGCTCGCGGCGGGCGCCGCGCGCGCCCGCGTTCCAGGCCTGCACCGCGCCCGCGTCCCCGGCGGCCAGGGCCTCGCGCACGGCCTGCAGGCGCCGGACGGTCTCGTCGATGCGCTCCACCACCGCGTCACGGTTGGCCAGGTAGATGTCGGTCCAGATCGCGTCGTTCGCGCCCGCCACGCGGGTGGCGTCGCGAAAGCTGGGCCCGGCGGCGGGCAGGCGCTCGTCCTGGTCGGCCAGCGCCGCGGCCGCCTGGTCGACCAGCACGTTGGCCAGGACGTGGGGCAGGTGGGAGATGGCGGCCATCAGACGGTCGTGGGCGGCAGCCTCGATCGCCGCCGGCCGGGCGCCGAACCCGGCGATGGTCCGGTGCAGGCGCTCGAACAGCATCCCGGAGGTGTTCGCGGTGGGCGTGAGGTACCAGGTCGCCCCCTCGAACAGGTCGGCCCGGGCGTGCGCGACCCCGGCCGTCTCGGCCCCGGCGAGGGGATGCCCGCCCACGAAGCGCGGGTCGTCGCGGCCCTCCACCACCGAGCGCTTGGTCGAGCCCGCGTCGGTCACCACGCAGTCGGGCCCGGCGGCGGCCAGGACCTCGTCCAGGATCTTCGGCAGCGCGCCCACGGGCGCGGCCACGAACGCGGTGTCGGCGCCTTCCAGGGCCTCGGCCAGCGAGGCGCACGCCTCGTCCACCGCGCCCCGCTCCAGCGCCTCGGCCAGCACGCCGGCGCCCGGGTCCCACCCGCGGACGTGCGCGCCCGCGCGCTCGCGCGCGGCCAGCCCGATCGAGCCGCCGATCAGCCCGACGCCGATGACGGCGACGGTGCTCAGCGCGCCGCTCGCCGGGCTCGAACCGCCGCCGCCAGCTCGTCGAGCACGCCGACGGTCACGTCCCAGGACATGCAGGCGTCGGTGATGGACTGCCCGTAGGCCAGCGGCGCACCCGCGACCAGGTCCTGGCGGCCCGCGACCAGGAACGACTCCAGCATCACGCCGACGATCTCCTCCCGGCCGCCGGCGACCTGCGCCGCGATTTCGCTGCCCACGGCGGGCTGGCGCAGGTGGTCCTTGCCGCTGTTGTCGTGCGACGCGTCGACGACGACGCGCTCCGGCAGCCCGGCGGCGCGCAGCTTGCCCAGCGCCGCCTCCAGGCCCTCGCCCGTGTGGTTGGGCGCCCCCTTCCCGCCGCGCAGGATCACGTGGCAGTCGGAGTTGCCGTGGGTGTGCAGGATGGCCGGCGTGCCGGTCTCGTCGATGCCGGGGAAGACGTGCTGCGCCGTGGCGGCGCGGACGGCGTCCACGGCCACGTCGACGTTGCCGTCGGTGCGGTTCTTGAAGCCGACCGGCATCGACAGGCCGGACGCGAGCTGGCGGTGGATCTGGCTCTCGGTGGTCCGGGCCCCGATCGCGCCCCACGACACGGCGTCGGAGATGTACTGCGGCATGATCGGGTCCAGCCACTCGCAGCCCACCGGAAGGCCCATGGAGAGCACGTCGAGCAGGAGCCCGCGCGCCATCGCCAGACCCCGGTTCACGTCCCCGGAGTCGTCCAGGTGCGGGTCGTTGATCATCCCCTTCCAGCCGATGGTCGTCCGCGGCTTCTCGAAGTAGACGCGCATCGCGATGCACAGGTCCTCCTCCAGCTCGGCCGCCTTCGCGGCGAGCAGGCCGGCGTATTCGATGGCCGCCTCGACGTCGTGGACGCTGCACGGGCCGACGACGGCGAACAGGCGGTCGTCGGTGCCGTCCAGGACGGCGGCGATCCGCTCGCGGCCTCCGACCACGACGGCGGCCTGGTCCTCGGACAGCGGCAGCTGATGCAGCATGAGCGCCGGCGTGAGCAGCGGAACGACCTGCTCGATCCGCTGGTTTCGTACGTGCTCTTCGGTTCGGGGAAGGCTGGTTCTCACTGGGTCTCTCTCTTCAGAGGGGTCTACGGACTGGCTATTCATGGGCGATCGGGACGGCCTAGGCCGGCCGAGCGCCTAGCTAAATCGCCAGGCGTAGGCGTAGGAGAACCAGACGTGAGCGCCGGCGGGCGAGGCGGTGTGGCTGGTGGCGCGGCGCTCGGTCATGGCTGGTTCCCATGCTACAGGCAGTCCCTCAGGGCGGCCAGGAATCGGGCGTTCTCCTCGGGCCTGCCGCAGGTGACGCGCAGGCAGCGCTCCCGGCCCAGCGCCCCGCCGGCGCGGACCAGGACCTTGCGCCCGGCCAGGGCCTTGACCACCTCGGCCTCATCCGCCTGCTCGGGCAGCGCGAACCACACGAAGTTGGCCTCGGAGTCGGCGGGCTGGATTCCCAGGGCGCGCAGGCCCTCCTCCAGCTCCAGGCGGGCGGCGATCGTCTGCTCCACGCGCCGGGCGACCTCGTCCTGGTGGCGCAGCGCCTCCACCGCGGCCGCCTGCGCGGCCACGTTGCTGAAGAAGGGCTGGCGGACCTGGTCCACGGCGGAGCGGAAGGCCTCCGAGCCGCACAGCGCGTAGCCCACGCGCAGCCCGGCCAGGCCGTAGACCTTGGAGAAGGTGCGCAGGAGGACCAGGTTCGGGTGCTCGTCGAGCAGGTCGACGGTGGCGTCGGGATCCTCGTGGGCGACGAACTCGCGGTAGGCCTCGTCCAGGACCACGCACACCGAGGGCGGGGCGTCGCGCAGGAGCGCCGCGATCTCCTCCACCGGGACGGCCGTGCTGGTCGGGTTGTTTGGGTTGCAGACCACGAGCATCCGCGTGGCCACGGTGACCGCGCGGGCCAGCGCGGGCAGGTCGTGGCGCTCCTGCTCGTCCAGCGGGACGGTCACAGCGGTGGCGCCCGAGGCCGCGGCCAGGTGCGGGTACATGGAGAACGAGGGCCAGGCGTGGACCAGCTCGGCGCCGGGCTCCAGCAGCGCCTCGGCGGCGGCCAGCAGCACGTCGCAGGAGCCGTTGCCGATCGCGATCCGCGCCGCCGGCACGCCATGGCGGCGGCTCAGCGCCCCGCGCAGCTCGCCGTTGCCGGGGTCGGGGTAGCGGTTGACCGTGCCCACCGCGCGGCGGGCGGCCTCCAGCACCTCGGGCAGCGGCGCGAACGGCGTCTCGTTGGACGCCAGCATCGCCACGTCGTCGTCCAGCGCGTAGCCGTCCGCGGCCGGATAGACCGGGATGCGCGCGATGCGCTGGGCGAACTCGAGGCTCATGGCCCTCCTATTGTTGCGTGGGCGACTCGCCCGGCTGCCCGGTGCGGCTGGTCTCGCCCTCGGGCAGGCGTCCGTCGCGGCCCACGTAGCCGTCCTTGCCCCCGACCACGAGGTAGACCGCGTCCTCGTCGCCGACGTTGCGGGTCTTGCGCACCGTGGACGGGTCCACGCGCGCCGCCGACCCCGCCTCCAGCGTGTGCGTCGTGCCGTCGCCGAACTCCATCTCCAGCGTGCCGCGGTGCACGAAGTACAGCTCCTCCTGCTGCTCGTGGAAGTGACGGCCGCTCTCGAAGCCGGGCGGGACGACCAGCGCGTTGACGCCGAACGCCTTCACGTCGAGCGCGCGGCGCACCTTCTGGAACCCGTACCGGTCCCCCATGTCGTCGATGTGCCCGACGGCGTAGCCGTCTCCGTTGACGATCTCGCTCATTGTGCGGCCTCCAGGTCGGCGCGGAGGTTCCTCGCCTCGCCCAGGTAGACGTGGCGGGGCTCGTGGCCCTCCTCCGCGTGGTAGTGCAGCAGCAGCCGGATGACGCGCGGAAGCGCGCCGGGACGATCTATCTCCCGCGCGCAGAGCAGCGGCACGCGGTCCAGGCCCAGGCGCCGGGCGGCCACGGCCGGGAACTCCGCGTCGAGATCGGAGGTGGCGGTGAAGATGCAGCTCACCATCGCCTCCGGGCGGACCTGGTTGCGCTCGATCACCTCGCGCACCAGCTCCTCGGTGCGAGAGAGGATCGCGTCGGCCTCGTTGGCCTCCACGTCGATGGCGCCGCGCAGCGCGAACAGTCGCATGGGGCGCGACTGTAC
>JAWVFR010000081.1:0-3172 GCA_033855845.1 Solirubrobacteraceae bacterium | reverse complement strand
GGGCGGCGGCGGCCGCAGACTCGCCCCCTCGCAGTGTTCGCCCGGAGGAGGAGGTGAGCCATGGGCTACCGCCTTGGCTAATCGCACCCTCCAGGCCCAGCGCGGCGGGCTCGGGCGCAAGCCCGGCCCGCCCGCGTCGCTTCTGCACAAAAACGTGCAAAAACCTTCAAGTTGCTGCGCAAACCTGCCGATGGCTCTTGCAGTCGTCCGCTCCGATGCGCCTGGCCAGGCAACCGACCCGCGCCGTCCTGGGAGCCCAGTTCCTCGCGCTGGGCGGCGCCCTCGCGGCGGCCGTGGCCCTCGCCCCGACGGCGTCCTGGGAGCCCGGCCTGCTGGCCGCCCTCGCCGGCTGCGCCGTGGCCGGAGACCTCGCCGCCTCGCGCACCGGAGCGGCCAAGCTCAAGGTCTCGGGCAGCTTCCTCGCCCTCGTCCTCGCGATGGTGCTCCTGGGCGGGCCCCCCGCCGCCGCGATCGGGACGCTGTGCATCCTGGTCGGCTGGTTGCGCCACCGCGAGGCGCCGCACTACCTGCGCCAGAACCTGGTCGTCTACGCGTGGTTCCCGCTGGCCGCGGGGGCCCCGTTCCACGCCGCCGTCGCGGGCGGCTCGATCTCCCGCAGCGACCCCGTCTTCTACGTCCTCGTCTTCGCGACGTTCATCCTCGCGCTGGCGCTGAACTTCACGCTCGCCGCGGGCTACCAGTCCTGGCTGGAGCGCTCGCCGCTGAGCGCCAAGGCCCGCGCCGCGCTGGTCCCGCTGCTGCCGTCGGAACTGTTCAGCGCCCTCTTCGTCGTCCTCATCTCCTTCGTCTACACGAAGGTCGGGATGGCCGCGATCGCCCTGCTCGTCGTCGTGCTGGCGGGCTTCCAGCACCTGCTCCACGAGCTGCTGCGCTCCCAGGAGCGCGAGGGCGAGCTGCGCGTGCGCACACATGAGCTCGAGGCCCGCACCAACCAGCTGGCCAGCCTTCAGCTGGGGATGATCAGCGCGCTGCTGCACACGCTGGACGCGCGCGACCGGATGACCGCGCGCCACAGCGCCGCCGTGGCCCGCTACGCCCGCGAGATCGCGCGGGCCGCCGGCCTCTCCGAGCCCGACCAGGAACTCGTCCACACCGCCGGCCTGCTGCACGACATCGGGAAGTTCATCTTCCCCGACCACATCCTCAAGGCCGACTCGCCGCTCCAGGACGACGACTGGAGCATCGTCCGGCGTCACCCCTACCAGGGCGCCAAGATCGTCTCCCAGGTCGAGGGCTACGGACCCGTGGCGGAGATCGTCGTCGCCCACCACGAGCGCATCGACGGCACCGGCTACCCGCGCGGCCTGGCCGGCGACCGGATCCCGGCCCTCTCGCGCATCCTCTCGATCGCCGACGTCTACGACGTCATGACCGCGCGCGACTCCTACCGCACGCCGATCGGCCCCACCACCGCGATCGAGGAGCTGCGCCGCGTGGCCGGTCGGCAGCTCGACCCGGAGTTCGTCGAGGTCTTCGTGGGCCTCCTCCAGGCCCGCGACGTGCGCTACCGCCACGGCGAGGACGCCGACTTCGACGCGGAGCTCCAGCTCGAGCGCCGGGTGCTCGCCTACGCCGAGGGCTAGGAGGCCGCGCCGGCCGAGTCGACGGCGCGCGCGGGCGCCTCGCCCCACAGCTGCTCGAGGCGGTAGTAGTCGCGCGTGTCGGGAGTGAAGACGTGCACGACCACGTCGAGGTAGTCCATGAGGATCCAGCGCGCCTCCGTGACCCCCTCCACGCGGCGCGGTAGGACCCCGTGGTCCTGCTTCATCCCCAGGTGGATCCCGTCGTGGATCGCCTTGACCTGGCGCTCGCTGGCCCCCGAGCAGATCACGAACCGGTCCGTGTAGCCCAGCACGCCGCGCAGGTCGAGCTCCACGATGTCCTGGGCCTTCTTGTCGTCGGCGTAGCCGGCGATCGCCCGGGCGAGGTCGGCGCCCTCGATCACGCGGCCACCGCGCTGCCGTACAGGCCGTGCTCGCGCACGTAGGCGCCGACCGCGTCGGGGACCATCCACCGCACCGGCAGGCCGGCGGCCACGCGGCTGCGGACCGTCGAGGAGGACACGTCGATCCGGGGCATCTCGAAGAACACCACGGAGTGCCTACCCTCCAGGCCCGCCAGCGCACGTTCGATGTCCGCACGGCGTGCCTCGCCCCGCTCGGCCACCGCGAACCGCGCCAGGGAGAGAACCCGCCCGGGGTCGCGCCAGGTGGGCAGCGAGAGCGCCATGTCGCCGCCGGCGATCCAGGTCAGCTCGTCCTCGGGATGAGAGTCATGGAGCGCTTCCAAGGTATCGACGGTGTAGGACGGCCCACCGCGCGAGATCTCAAGGTCACTGGCCTCCAGCCAGTCCTCCTCCGCGGCGGCCAGCCGGCACATCTCCAGCCGCCGCTCGGGGCCGGGGTCGTCGCGCAGCGGCTTGTGGGGCGGCGAGGCCACCGGCATCAGCAGGACGGCGTCCAGGTCCAGGCGCACCCGCGCCTCCTGGGCGCAGAGCAGGTGTCCGACGTGCGGCGGGTTGAACGTCCCGCCCAGGATGCCCAGACGCGCCACCGTCAGGGCCGGGGCAGTCCGTCGCCCTCGAGCACGTACTTGTAGGTGCACAGCTCGCGCATGCCGATCGGCCCGCGCGCATGCAGCTTCTGCGTGGAGTTGCCGATCTCCGCGCCCATCCCGAACTCGTAGCCGTCCGTGAAGCGCGTGGAGGCGTTCACGTACACACAGGCCGAGTCCACGCCCGCGGAGAAGGCTCGGGCCGACTCCAGCGAGCGCGTGACGATCGCGTCGGAGTGTCCGCTGCCGTGCGTGTTGATGTGGTCGATCGCCGCTTCCAGAGAGTCCACCACGCCCACGGCCAGGACCATCGCGTGGTACTCGGTGTCCCAGTCCTCGGCGCCCGCGTCGATCAGCGAGTCCGCCAGGTCGCCCGAGGCCGCCCGGGCCCGGGCGTCGGCGCGCAGCTCCACCCCGGCCTCGCGCAGGGCATGCAGCGCCCGGGGCACGAACGCCGCGGCCGCGTCGACATGGACCAGCAGCGTCTCGGCCGCGTTGCAGGTGCCGGGGCGCTGGACCTTGGCGTTGACCACGATCTTCTCCGCGGCGTCGAGATCCGCGTCCGCGTCCACGTACACGTGGCAGTTGCCCGACGCGG
>JAWVFR010000080.1:0-10061 GCA_033855845.1 Solirubrobacteraceae bacterium | reverse complement strand
TCCGTCGGCGCGGTCGAGGAGCGCGCGGTGGTCCGCGACGGCGCGATCGTGCCGGGCCGGCGCATGAGCGTGGCCCTGGCCTGCGACCACCGGATCCTCTACGGCGCCGACGCCGCGGAGTTCCTGGCCCGCGTCCGCGCGCTGCTCGAAGCGCCGCTCGGCCTCGCCGTCTAGCGACCGAGCCTACGGCGCGTACTGCCCGCCGCGGGCGAACGACGCGTTCGGCTCGCGGTTGGGGTCGATGCGGACGCCCGGGGGGTCCTGGTCGGTGTTGACGAACAGGCAGAACGAGCGGCGCGGGTCGGCGGTGGGGACGCATGTGCGGTAGAGATCGGAGCCGAGGCGCAGGGAGTTGGCGCGCCCCGGGTTGCGCCGGATCTCCGGCGGCGCCTGCGTGAGGACGTAGCGGCGCGCGGCCGCCGCCTGCGCGGCGAAGTCGCGGTGGCGCTCGTCCACCGCGGGCGCGTGCACGAGCCCCGCGATCAGGATCGCTGCCTCCACCGCGAACAGGCAGGCCACGCCCGCGTAGTCGTGCGCCACCGCGGCCGGGAGGTCGGCGCGGCGCCGGCGCAGCAGCCATCCGCCCATCCGCCCCAGGACGGCCACGGCGATCAGGTTGAAGACGGCGGCCAGGATCAGGGCCGGGACCAGGTCGGTCCCCTCGCCCGCGATCGGCTGGCGGTTGATCAGCACCCCGTCGGCGGCCGTGAAGCCCGCGTAGGCGGGCCACATCCAGGCTCCCCGCATGCGCCAGCGCAGCCGGTTGAGCTCCATGGCCGGGAGTATCGTGAGTGGGGTGAGCGAGCTGCTCGTATGCGAGCTGGGCGTGGTCGAGTACCGCGAGGCCCTGGCGCTTCAGGAGCGCGTCCGCGCCCGCCGCCAGGCCGGCGAGATCGAGGACGTGCTGCTGCTGCTCGAGCACCCGCCCGTCTACACGCGCGGACGGCGCACCGGCCCCGGCGAGCTGCCGATGGGCGAGGACTGGTACCGCTCCCAGGGCATCGACGTGGTGGACACCGACCGCGGCGGCCGCGTCACCTACCACGGCCCCGGGCAGCTGGTTGGCTACCCGATCGTGGCGGTGGGCGATGTCGTGGCCTACGTGCGCACGCTGGAGCGCGCGATGCTGGCCGCGCTGGCCGAGTCGGGCATCGCCGCCCGCACCCGTACCGACGAGGGCGCCGACTACACCGGGGTGTGGGCCCAGGACCGCAAGATCGCCTCCATCGGCGTCCACGTCGCCCGCGGAGTCGGGACCCACGGCTTCGCGGTCAACGTGGAGAACGACCTGCAGCCCTTCGAGTGGATCGTGCCGTGCGGCCTGGAGGGGGTCCGGATGACCTCGGTGATCGCCGAGCGCCGCGACCCGGCGCCGGGCGCGATGCCGCAGTTCCGCGCGCTGATGGCGAGCTGCTTCGCCGCGGCCTTCGATCGCGCCGGGCGCACGATCGCGCCCGGAGAGCTGGAGGCGGCCGGAGTACCCTCTCCCTGATGGCGACCCGCTCGCGCTCGAACCCCGGCGGCATGGACGTGCTGAACGTCCTGGGCCCCGACGTCCGCCCGTTCCGCGAGCGCAAGCCGCCGTGGCTGAAGGTCCCGGCGCCCGGCGGCGCGCGCTACCGCGAGCTCAAGGCCCGGATCGAGGACGATGGGCTGCACACCGTCTGCCAGGAGGCGGCGTGCCCCAACATCGGCGAGTGCTGGGAGCGCGGCACCGCGACCTTCATGATCCTGGGCGACACCTGCACCCGGCGCTGCGGCTTCTGCAACGTCAAGACCGGCAAGCCGACGTTCCACGACCCGCTGGAGCCCGCGCGCGTCGCCCGTCAGGTGGCGGCGATGGGGCTGCGCCACGCCGTCATCACCAGCGTCGACCGCGATGACCTCCCCGACTACGGCGCCAGCGCGTTCGTCGGCGTGATCCGCCAGATCCGGCGCCAGGCGCCGGGCTGCCAGGTCGAGGTGCTGACGCCCGACTTCCGCGGCTCGGAGATGCCGCTGGCCAAGGTGGTCGCCGAGCGCCCGGACGTGTTCAACCACAACGTCGAGGTCGTGCCGCGGCTGTACCCGGTGGCGCGGCGCGGGTCCGCCTTCCTGCGCTCCTGCCGGGTGCTGCGCAACGCCGGGGAGATGGGCGGCGGCGAGGTCGTCACCAAGTCCGGCTTGATGGTGGGGCTGGGCGAGACGCACGAGGAGCTGGTGGACGCGTTCGGGATCCTGCGCGAGCACGGCGTCCAGGTCCTGACCGTGGGGCAGTACCTGCGCCCCACCGAGCGCCACCTGCCGGTCGTGCGCTACTGGCATCCCGAGGAGTTCGAGGCGCTGGAGCGGGCCGCGCTGGAGCTGGGCTTCGAGAACGTGGCCGCCGGGCCGCTCGTGCGCTCCAGCTACCACGCCGATGAGCACGTCCCCCAGGCGCGCGCGGGCGTCGGACCTCTGGCCGCCGCCACGTGAGGCGGGGCCGCTGGGCGGCGGCGCTCGCGGCCGCCGGGCTCGCCGGGGTGCCCGCGGTGGCGCAGGCCTCCACGGCCCGCGCGGTGTACGCGAAGGAGGTCCCCAGCGTCCCGGCGACGCTGACCCTGCGCTACGACGCGGCCCGGGGCGAGGCCAACCGGGTGACCGTCCTCCCCCGGCTGGGCGATCCGGCCGGCGTGGAGCTGCGCGACGCCGGGGCGACGATCCGCGCCGGGAACGGCTGCGCGCAGGTCGACGAGCACACGGTGGCCTGCACGCCCTCGCTGTTCGTTGGCGCGTTCGCCGAGCTCCCCGCGAGCTTCGCGCGGGTGGTCGTGGAGCTGGGGGACGGCGCCGACCAGGCGACCAACCGGATCTCGCTCGGCCCGGCCGGGCCGCGACCGCGCGTGGCCCTCAGCGGCGGCGCGGGCGACGACGTCCTCGCCGGCGACGACGTCGCGAGCGACGAGATCGACGGCGGGCCGGGCGACGACCGGATCGCCGGCGGTGGCGGCAGCGACTACCTGGAGGGCGGGCCGGGTCGCGACCGCGTCTCCGGCGGCGCGGGCGATGACGTCCTCTACGACCACGACGGCCAGGGGCGCGCGGGTGGCCGGGCCGTGGACATCCACGCGTTCGACCTGCTCGACGCCGGGCGCGGGCGCGACCAGGTGAGCTACGCCAACCGGGTGGACGGGGTGCGCGTGGACCTGGCGCGCCGCCGCGGCGCCGACGGCGACCGTCTGACCTCCGTGGAGGACGCCGAGGGCGGCCACGGCGCCGACGTGCTGCGCGGCGACCGGCGGCCCAACCGGCTGCGGGGCGGCCCCGGCGCCGACCTGCTGGACGGGCGGACGGGCAGCGACCGCCTCACGGGCGGCGAGGGCTCTGACCGGCTGCTGGGCGGCGCGGGCCGCGACATCCTCGAGGCCGGAGGCGACGACCGCGCCGGCTGTGGCGCCGGGTTCGACACGGTCGCCTATCCCGGTCCCGCCGATCTGGTCGAGATCGACTGCGAGCGCGCGATCGTCGCCGAGCCGGACGGGGTGTGGGAGGTGGCGATGCGGCTGCCCCTGGCGGTCGCGCGCGACGGAGAGGTGACCCTGCGCCTGGCCGACACCCGCCAGGCCGACCCCTTCGCCGGCCGGATCGCGCTGTTCCTGCGCGGCGTGCTCCTGGGCCGGCCCAGCCCGCCGGTGCGGCTGCGCACCGGCCGCCAGGTCGTCACGTCCGTCCGGCTCGTGTCCGCCGCGCTGGCGCGACTGCACGGAGCACACCGCATGGCGGTCACGGTGGCCCTCGGCGGCGCGAGCTTCATCACCGTCCTGCGCGCCCCCAGCACGCGGCCTCCCGGGCGCCGCATCGGCCCCGGCGGAGGCGTCCAGGCCTAGGCGGCCACCAGCGCGCTGATGTGGGAGACGTCGCCCGAGGTGGGCTCGCTGTCGTACGCGGCCGCGATCTCCCCCGAGTCGCGGCGGACCGCGAGGACCAGCGGGGTCTGGCGCACGCGGTAGCGGTTGGCCAGGTCTCCGCGCTCGCTGACGTCCACCACGAGGTAGGGCGTGTCCGCCGCCTCCAGGGCCTCGATCCAGGCCGTGCAGGCCAGGCAGTAGGGGCTGGTGAACAGGACCGCAGCGCTCCCCGTTCCCGCCTCCAGCCCGAAGTCCGCGGGATCGACGCGCTCGGGCGCCGTCCTGGCCTCGCGCGCGCGCCGCGACGCCCACCAGCCCCCCACGACGAGGGCGACGACGATCGCGACGATCAGCCAGCGGTCCAAGTCAGGCCGCCGGGTAGCGGTCGACGACGGCGCCCCGCAGGCGCGCCACCCACAGGTAGGCCTCGCAGCCCATGCACAGCCCGGTGGTCGCGGCCAGCAGGGCAAGGGCCGCCACCAGGAGGGTCAGACCCCAGCCCACCACCGGCGCGCCAGCCAGGAAGGCGATCGTGGCGCCGCCCAGGAACAGCACGCCGAGCAGGTTGGCGAAGCGAGGCGGCCGCGAGTCCTCGAGGCGCCCCTGCCCCGCACGCGGCTGGACCAGCTCGAAGTAGGCGAGGCACGGCAGGCAGAAGCGGCGGCCCAGCGTCAGCCCGATCGCCAGCTGCGCGGCCAGGACGCCCGGCAGCCAGGTCAGCTGGAAGAGGAAGGCGACCAGGGCGAGCGTCCCGATGACCGCCTGGTTGAAGCGCGGCGCACGCGAGTCGATGACGTCGAGGTCCCGGTACGGGTCGGCGGTGCGGCCTCCCATGCGATCCAGTATGGCAAGCTGCGCCCGGCGGCCGGCCGTGTTCCCGCTCAAGGACAACATCCCCACCGACCGCTTCCCGGTCGTGACCGTGGCGCTGATCGCGATCAACGCGATCGTGTTCGTGTTCTGGCAGCACCCCACCGGCTTCAGCGGGGTGGAGGTGACCAAGGTCGTGGAGTACGGCGCGATCCCCTACGAGCTGACGCATCCCGGCCAGCACTGCCTGGTCAGCGGCGCCAGCCTCGTGTGCGGGCACATCCCCGGCGCGCACGACCCGCCCACCGCGCTGACCGTGCTGACGTCGATGTTCATGCACGGTGGCGTCCTGCACATCGTGGGCAACATGCTGTTCCTGTGGATCTTCGGCAACAACGTCGAGGACGCAATGGGCCCGGTGCGCTTCCTGCTCTTCTACCTGCTGGGCGGGGCCGTGGCCCTGGCCGGCCAGGTCGCCTTCGACCCCAACGCGGTGACCCCGACCATCGGAGCCTCCGGCGCCGTGGCCGCCGTCCTGGGCGGCTACATCGTGCTCTATCCCCGGGCCCGCGTGCTGACGCTGGTGTTCATCATCTTCCTGGTGACGATCATCGAGATCCCGGCCGTGATCATGCTCGCGCTGTGGTTCGCCCAGCAGGCGTTCTTCGCCGCGCGCGACCTGTCGGACCCGCTGGGTGGCGCGGGCGGTGTGGCCTACTGGGCCCACATCGGCGGGTTCGTGTTCGGCCTGGCGCTGATCCGCCTGTTCGCCAGGCGACGGCGGCCCCCGGCCGCGCCCGTGTACTGATGGACGCGCGCACGATCGTGCTGGGCGTCGTCCTGCTCTTCGTGGTGGGTATGGGCGGATTGACGGTCGAGGCCGTGGTCGACCAGGGTCTCGACCTCCTCACCGGCCTGTCGATCCTGGTGCTGGCCCTCTTCGGGTTCGGCGTCGTGGGCGCGCTGCTGCACCCTCCGGAATGAGATGGCGGGCGTGACGGTACGCACACCCGCGCGGGTGACCCGCCCCGCCGGCCGGGGTAACTGAACGCTTACGGATACTTATCGAGGAGCCTCAATGCAAGAGCGCTGCATCACCCTCCACGGACACGACGTCACCTACCGCCAGGCCGGGGACGGCGAGAACGTCGTCGTCCTGCTCCACGGCATCACGGGCAGCTCCGCGACCTGGGTCGACGTCATGCCGGCCCTGGCCGAGCACTACACCGTGGTGGCGCCCGACCTCCTGGGCCACGGCCAGTCGGCCAAGCCGATGGGCGACTACTCGCTGGGCGCCTACGCCTCTGGCGTCCGCGACCTCCTGGGCGCGCTGGGCCACGAGCGCGCGACGATCGTGGGGCACTCGCTGGGCGGCGGCGTGGCGATGCAGATGGCCTACCAGTTCCCCGAGCGCTGCGAGCGCCTCGTGCTGGTCTCCAGTGGCGGCCTGGGCCGCGAGGTGCACCTGCTGCTGCGCGCCGCCACGCTTCCGGGGTCCGAGCTGGTGCTGCCGCTCGTCACCGCCGCCCGCGTGGCCGCCGTGGGCGACGCCGTGGGCGGGTTCCTCGGCGGGGTCCTCGGGCGCTTCGGGCTGCGCGCCGGCCCCGACCTGGAGGAGATGTGGCGCGGCTTCGCCTCGCTGTCCGACGTGGAGGCCCGCGCCGCCTTCGTCCACACGCTGCGCACGATCATCGACCCCGCGGGCCAGCGCGTCAGCGCCCTGGACCGCCTGTACCTGGCCGCCGAGATGCCGATGCTGCTCATCTGGGGCGACCGCGACCCGATCATCCCCGCCTCGCACGGCGAGGCGGCGGCCGCCGCCGCCCCCGGCAGCCGGCTGGTCGTGTTCCCCGGGGTCCGCCACTTCCCCCACCGCGAGAAGCCCGGCCGCTTCCTGGAGGAGGTCATCGGCTTCGTCGAGTCGACGGTGCCGGCCGACGTCCAGGAGGAGAACTGGCGGGAGCTCCTGCGCAGCGGAGCTCCGGGCCCCACGCCGGTCGCCTGACCTCGCCCGGGCGGCGCGGCGCGCGCTAGGCTTGCGCCCGTTGATTGGCCGGTCAGCCAGGAGGAAGGGTCGCCCGTGGACTTGAACGACACGCCAACGCAGGCCGAGTACCGCGCGAAGGTGCGCGCATGGCTCGAGGAGAACAAGGCGCAGGCGCCCGTACTCCAGGGCGACGGCGCCATCCAGGACGAGCACGAGGCCGTCGAGGCGCACCGCGCCTGGCAGGGCAAGCTCGCCGAGGCCGGCCTCACCGGCATCACCTGGCCCAAGGAGTACGGCGGCCAGGGCCTGGGGCCGCTGGAGCAGGTGATCGCCAATCAGGAGATCGGGCGCGCGGGCGTCCCGGGGATCCTCGACACGATCGGCGTGGGGATGCTCGGCCCGACGATCATCGCCCACGGCACCGAGGAGCAGAAGCAGCGCTACCTGGCCGCGATGCTCCACGGCGACGAGGTCTGGTGCCAGCTCTTCTCCGAGCCCGCCGCCGGCTCGGACCTGGCCGGGATCCAGGCCCGGGCCAAGCAGCAGGACGACGGCTCGTGGCGCCTGAGCGGGCAGAAGGTGTGGACGACCAACGCGCAGTTCGCTGCCTTCGGCCTGCTGCTCGCGCGCACCGATCCCGAGCAGCACAAGCACAAGGGCCTGACCATGTTCATGGTCCCGATGGACGCGGAGGGCGTGACCGTCCGCGGCCTGCGCCAGATCACCGGCGACGCCGAGTTCAACGAGGTCTTCTTCGACGACGTCGCGCTGGCCGAGGACATGGTGGTCGGACCGGTCAACGGCGGCTGGGGCACGGCGCTGACCACGCTGATGTTCGAGCGCCTGACCATCGGCGGCGGCAGCGAGGGGCTCGGCTACCGCGCCGACCGCTTCGCCCGCGCCATCGGCTCGGACCCGGCGGCCGTCCGCGACCCGGAGGTGCGCAAGCGCTTCGGGGAGCTAGCCACCGACCTGCTGGCGCTGCGCTTCAGCGGCTACCGGATCCTCACCGCGCTGCAGAAGGGCCAGATCCCCGGCCCTGAGGCGGGGCTGGGCAAGGTGACCGTGGTCAACGCCGCGATCGCGGCCGGCGACCTGATCGCCGACGTCCTGGGCCCCGACGCCCTGGACGAGGCCGACGAGTGGCACTACCTGATCTCCTTCCTGCCCGGGCTGAAGTCCGCGGGCGGGACCGAGGAGATCCTGCGCAACACGGTCGGCGAGCGCGTGCTCGGCCTGCCGCCCGAGCCGCGGCTGGACAAGGGAATCCCCTTCTCCGAGCTGCGGGCCAAGGAACGGGAAGCGGTGGGAGCATGAACTTCGAGCTCTCCGACGAGCAGCGCGACCTCCAGGAGGCCGCCCGCGGCGCGCTCTCGCGTCACAAGACCGTCGAGGCCGCCCGCGACGCCCTGGACGGCGGCGAGCGCCTGGACCTGTGGGACACGGCACGCGAGGTCGGCTGGCCCGGGCTGCTCGTGTCCGAGGGACACGGCGGCGCCGGACTCGGCGGCCTGGACGCGATGCTGGTGATGGCCGAGTGCGGGCGCGTGCTGGCCTCGGTCCCGCTGCTGGGACACGTCCCCGCCACGGCCGTGCTGGACGCCGCGGGCTCGCACGAGGAGCTCCTGGGGGCGCTGGCCGAGGGCGACAAGCGCGCCGCGTTCGTCGGCGCGCAGCCGCCCGGCGACCTGACCGAGGACTGGACCGTGGATGCGCAGCGCGGGCACGAGCGCGTCGCGGCGCCGCGGGCCGAGGTGGACGGCGACGCCGCCACCCTGACCGGCGAGGCGGCCTGGGTCCCCGACGCGCCGGGAGCCGACGTCCTGGTGGTGGCCGCCGTGGACTCCGACGGCGCCGCGCGCGCGGTCGTGGTGGACGCGAACGCCGAGGGCGTCACGGTCGAGCCGGTCGTGCGCTACGACGCCACGCGCCTGCTCGGGCACGTGCGCCTGGACGGCGCGAAGGGCGAGGTCCTCGCCGCCGCCGACAGCGAGCTGGCCGCCGCCTGGTACCTGGCACAGGGCCTGCTGGCCGCGGAGTCGCTGGGCTCCGTCGAGCGCGCGCTGGAGGTCTCGGTCGAGTACGCGAAGGAGCGCTTCACCTTCGGTCGCGCGATCGGCTCCTACCAGGCGGTCAAGCACGCGCTGGTGGAGGTGCTGCGCCGCCAGGAGAACGCGCGCTCGCTCATGTACTACGCGGGCTGGGCGCGCCAGGACGCGCCGGCCGAGTTCCCCCTCGCGGCCAGCGCGGCGCGCGTGGCGGCCGGGCGGGCGCTGGACTTCGCCTCGCGCGAGCTGATCTCCGTGCACGGCGGGATCGGCGCCACCTGGGAGCACGACGCGCCGTACTACTTCCGGCGCGCGCAGCTCTCGCGGCGGCTGCTGGGCGGAGCCGGGGCCGCGACCGACCGCGTGGCCGGCGAGCTGCTGGCCGCCGCCGCGGCCTAGGCTCGCGCGGCGCTCAGCGCCCGCTGAGGGTGCGCCGGGCGACCCGGTTGACCACCGGCAGCAGCACGCTGCGGGGCGTGACGCGCGCGGCTTGCGCGATGACCCGGTGCGAGACGCCGGGGAAGACCACGCGCTTGCCCTTGACCATGCCCTGGATCCCGGCCCGCGCCACCTCCGGCGCCTCCTGCTTGAGGAAGCCGGGCAGCGTGTCCTCCACGTCCCCGACGCCCGCCTCCGCGCCGAACTCCGTCTCCACCGGGCCGGGGCACAGCGAGGTGAGCGAGACGCCGGTGCCGGCCAGCTCGGCCGAGACCGCCTCGGAGAAGGACTGGACGAACGCCTTGGTGGCGGAGTAGGTCGCGTTCCAGGGAGTCGGCTGGTAGGCGGCCAGCGAGCTGACCTCGAGGATCGCCCCGGACCCGCGCTCCACCATCGCCGGCAGGAAGGCGCGCGTCAGATCGACCAGCGCCTCGCAGTTGAGGCGGACCATCGCGGTCTCGCGCTCGCGGGGCAGCTCCCAGAAGCGCCCGAAGGAGCCGTAGCCGGCGTTGTTGCACAGCCCGACCACGTGCTTGCCCGATCCCTGGATCGCCTCGACCAGGGCGGCCCGCGCGGTGTCGTCGGCCAGGTCGCACGGCCGCACCTCGACCTCCACGCCATGCGCGGCGCGCAGCTCGCCCGCGAGCTCCTCCAGCCGCTCGCGCCGCCGCGCCACCAGGGTGAGCCCGTGGCCACGCGCGGCCAGCTGCCGCGCCAGCTCCGTCCCGATGCCGGCCGAGGCGCCGGTGACGACCACCGTGTAGTTCGGCTGCGGCGCGGGAAGGCTCATGCGCGCAGTATCGCGGCTGGCGAGAGCTTCTACGCTGTACCGGGTTCCGGGGGCGTGGTGCTAACGGGAACACGCGGCGTTTGCAACGCCGAGTTGGGGGTTCGATTCCCCCCGCCTCCACT
>JAWVFR010000079.1:0-11918 GCA_033855845.1 Solirubrobacteraceae bacterium | reverse complement strand
CAGGCCGGAACCGGAGGGATCGCGGAGCCGCAGGGTCTGACCCTTGACGGGGCGGACGGGAACGCGCGCGTGGGCGGGTAGCCCGGGGACGGCGCCCGCCCAGGGCCCGGTGGCGACGACGACCGCGCCGGTCTCGATCGTTTCGCCGTTGGAGAGGCGGACGCCTTGGACCCGGCCGCCGACGGCCTCTCCCCAGCCGGCCTCGTCGGACGCGGCCCTTCCGGAAACGGCCTCATCGGGGGTGGGCTCGGCGGAAGTTGTCTCACCGGAGACCAGGATCTCGGCGACCTCGGTGTGGGAGCGGATGGTCCCGCCGGCGCGCTCGATCGCGGCGACCAGGGCGGGGATGAGCAGGCGGGGGTCGGTGGCGTGGTCGCCGGGGACTTCGAGGGCGAGGCGGATGGTCGGGGCGAGGGCGGGCTCGAGGGCGCGGGCGGCGCTGGGCGGCAACCGCTCGGCGGGCAGGCCGCACTCGTGGCGGAAGGCCAGCTCGCGCTCCAGGGCCTCGGCCTGGTCGCGGTCGCGGGCCACGAGCAGCGTCCCGGACTCGCGCAGGCCGGGGTCCAGGCCGGACGCCGCGGCGACCTCGGCCGCCCAGCCGGGCCAGCGCTCCGCGGCGGCGAGGCTGAGCGTGGTCAACGCGCGCTCGCCGAAGGCGGCCTCCGAGACCGGCGCCAGCATCCCCGCGGCTACGCGCGTGGTCGCTCCTCCGGGCTCCCCGCGGTCGAGCACGAGCGGCGCCAGCCCGCGCGCGGCGGCGCGCTGGGCGACCGCCAGGCCAGCGATGCCTGCGCCGATCACGACGAGGTCGGGGCGATGTCTGGTTGTGCTGGACACGAAGCCTCCCTGCGCCGGCATGACCCGGATCAGGTTCGAACGGTCGGCGGCCGGCGATGCCGCCCTCTCAGCCCTCGAGGGGCTCCCGTCCGACCATGGTACCCCGCTCGCCCCGATCGCCCACGGAGCTCTCGCCCGCACGCGGGCAGTCTTGGCGGCCGCCTCTCCGCGACGCGGGTGTAGTTGACCGCGATATAGGCGGCAAAGTGCAACGGCGTGGATGGGAGACTTACGCGCATGAGCGATGCGGGGCATGAACGGCGGGCGCGGCTGGAGCGGGCGCGGTTGTACCTGGTGTGCGACGCGCGGCCGGCGGACTTCGTGCGCGCGGCGCTCGCCGGCGGCGTGGACGTGTTGCAGCTTCGCGACAAGACGGCGGACGACGAGGCGATCCTGCGCGCCGCCGTGACGTTTCGCGAGTGCTGCGACGAGGCCGGCGCGCTGTTCGTGGTCAACGACCGCCCCGACCTCGCCGTCGCGGCGGGCGCCGACGGGGTCCACGTCGGCCAGGCCGACATGGCGGTGGAGCAGGCGCGGGCGATGGTGGGAGACGACCTGCTCGTCGGCCGCTCCACGCACTCGCCGGAGCAGCTCGACGACGCCCGCGGAGTGGACTACGTCGCCGTCGGCCCGGTCCATGCCACTCCGACCAAGCCCGGCCGGCCGGCGATCGGCCTCGAGCCGATCCGGTACGCCGCCGCGCACGCGCGCATCCCGTGGTTCGCCATCGGCGGGATCGACCCGGACACCATCGCGCCGGTCCTCCAAGCCGGGGCGGAGCGGGTCGTGGTCGTCCGCGCGATCGCCGACGCGCCCGACCCGCACACCGCGGCCCGCGCCCTGCGCACGGCCCTGGACCGCCAGGAGGCCGGCGTTGGGGCGCCGTAGCCGCAAGCGCTCCCTGCGCGCCCCGGAGCGGCGGACCGGCGAGGAGCGCAACGAGGCCATCCGCGCCGCGCTGGAGCCGCTGGCGCCCGGCGAGCGTCCGCCCGCGGTGACGGTGGCGGCGATCGTGGCCGCGCTGCTCGCGCTCGCCAACCTCATCGCCTACGTCGCCGGCCTGAAGATCGACGGCAAGCAGCCCGCGCTGGGCGGGATGCTCGTCTACGAGGCCCTGCTGCTCACCGCGGCCGCCGGGATGTGGCGGGCCCGCTACTGGGCGGTCCTGGGCTTCGAGTTCATGCTCGGCTTCCTGATCGTGATCCTGGCGCTGCTGCTGGTGCGCGCGTCCAACGTGCTCGCCGTCGTGGTCGTGCTCGCCATCGGCCTTCCCGCCGCGTGGCTGTTCTGGAAGCTCGTGCGCTCCATGGCCCGGATCCAGATGCCCACGCCGCCCGCCCGCCGCTGACGAGCGGGCGCCAGGCGTTCTATAGGCTGGAAATCCATGGCGGACGCGTCCTCCTTCGACTGCGTGGTGATCGGCTCCGGGCCCGGCGGCTACGTCGCCGCGATCCGCGCCGCGCAGCTGGGCATGAAGACCGCGGTGGTCGAGAAGGACGTCGTGGGTGGCCGCTGCCTGAACTACGCGTGCATCCCCGCGAAGGCCGTCCTGCGCTCGGCCGACGTCCTGTCCGAGGTGGACGGCGCGGCCGAGTTCGGCATCAACGTCAGCGGCCGCGAGCTGGACTTCGGCAAGGTCACCGAGCGCCGCGACAAGGTCATCCAGACCCTCACCGGCGGCGTCGCCGGCCTGTTCAAGAAGAACAAGATCGAGTACATCGAGGGCTTCGGGTCCCTCACCGACGACGGCAACGTCAAGGTGGGCGGGAGCTTCGACGGCAACGAGATCGAGGCCGGCACGGTGGTGCTGGCCACCGGGTCCGTTCCCCGGCCCATCCCGGGCACGCAGTTCGGTGGGCGCGTGGTGGACACGGCGGGCGCGTGGCTGCTGTCGGAGCTGCCCAAGTCGATCGCCGTGGTCGGCGCCGGCGCGTCGGGCGCCGAGATCGCCTCCGCCTTCGCGCGGCTGGGCACCGAGACGCTGCTGTTCGAGGCGCTGGACCGCGTCCTGCCCACCGAGGACGCCGACATCTCCAAGGCCGTCGGCCGCGGCCTGAAGAAGCAGGGGATGCAGATCCACACCGGCACCCTGGTCGAGAACGTGAAGGGCGGCAAGCAGAGCGTCAAGTTCAGCTACGGCGGCGAGCAGGCCGAGGTCGAGTACCTGGTCATCGCCGCCGGTCGCGGCCCCGACGTGGAGGGCCTCGGGCTGGACGTCGCCGGCATCGAGCTCGACGAGCAGGGCCTGGTGAAGGTGGACGGCGCCCAGCGCACCTCGCGCGAGCACGTCTACGCGATCGGCGACCTGGTGGCCGGCCCGGCCCTGGCGCACAAGGCCTCGGAGGAGGGCGTGATCGCGGTGGAGGACGCCGCCGGCCTGGCCACGCACCCGATCCCCCACGTCGACATCCCGCGCGCCACGTTCTGCACGCCCAACGTCGCCTCCTTCGGCCTCACCGAGGCGCAGGCCAGGGAGGCCGGCCACGACGTGGTCGTGGGCAAGGTCCAGTACGGCTCCGTCGGCGCCGGGACCGTCTATGGCGACCGCACCGGCGTGGTCAAGATCGTGGGCGAGAAGCGCTACGGCGAGCTGCTGGGCGGCCACATCTGCGGCGCCAAGGCGACCGAGCTGATCCAGGAGCTGGTGAACGTCCGGCTGCTGGAGGGCGGCTACCCGGAGGTGGCGCGGATCGTCCACGGCCACCCCACCCTCTCCGAGGCCGTGATGGAGGCCGCGCGCGCGGCCGACGGCTGGCTGATCCACGGCTGACGTGGCCGAGACGACCGCCTCCCGGCAGCCCACCTTCTACTACGACCTGTCCTCCCCCGAGGCCTACCTCGCGGCCGAGCGCAGCGCGGACGTCCTGGGCGTCGTCCCCGAGTGGGAGCCGGTGCTGGCCGACGACCTGCCGGCCGGTGGGCAGGCGTTCCGCTGCGCGGAGGAGCAGGAGATCTACATGGCCGAGATCGAGGCGCGCGCCGCGCAGCAGGGACTGCAGCCGCTGCGCTGGCCGGCGGGCTGGCCCGGGGACCCGCGCCCCGCGATGCTGGTCGCCACCTACGCGCGCCAGGTGGGACGGGTGGTCGCGTTCTCGCTCGCCGCCTTCCGCCAGGCCTTCGCCGCCGGGCGCGACCTGGCCACGCCGGACGGCGTGATCGTGGCCGCCGCCGCCTGCGAACTGCATCCCAAGGCCGTGCTCCAGGCGATCGAGATGCGCTCCACGCGCGAGCGGCTGGACGCCGCGACGCGCGCCGCCGTCGACGCCGGCGTCACCCGCGTCCCCGCGGTGCGCATCGACGGCGAGGTCTTCGAGGGCCCCGGCGCGCTGGAGGAAGCGACGCAGGCGGGGGCCCGATGACGAGGGCCGGCCGCGCCTACGACGTCAAGCACGTGCGCGGCGGCGTGGCCCCGGCGCTGCTGGCCGCGCCCGACCGAGTGGACCACGTGGAGATCGTGGAGATCGACTCCGGCGAGGTCGTCCTGTACTGGGACCTGACGCCGACCGACGCGCGCCGCGTCGTGCGCTCCCTGCGCGAGGACCTCATCAACCTGGAAGCGGAGGAGTTCATCACGGCCTGGCGCGCGGCCGACGCCGAGCTGAGCGGCTCCTAGGGCGTCCCGACTCCCTGCGCTAAGGTCGCTCAGGCATGGCCGACCGCCCGCTTCCCCCTCCCGAGGTGGCCCGCGAGTGGCTTTCCGCCATGACGCTGATCCGGCGCTTCGAGGAGCGCGCCGGCGAGATGTACGCCAAGGCCAAGGTCGGCGGCTTCCTGCACCTGGCGATCGGCGAGGAGGCGACGATCGTCGGCTCGGTACGCGCGCTGCGCGACGCCGACTACCTGATCTCCACCTACCGCTCGCACGGCCACGCCCTGGCCCGGGGCACCGAGCCCGAGCGCGTGATGGCCGAGCTGTTCGGCAAGCAGGACGGCGTGTCGCGCGGGCGCGGCGGCTCGATGCACATGTTCGACCTCGAGCGCCGCTTCATGGGCGGCTACGGGATCGTCGGCGGCAACCTCCCGCTGGCGGCCGGCATGGGCCTGACCTCCGACTACCTGGAGACGCAGGACGCCACCCTGTGCCAGTTCGGCGACGGCGCCGCCAACCAGGGGACGTTCGGCGAGACGCTGAACCTCGCCGCGCTGTGGCGCCTGCCCGTGGTGTTCATGGTCACAAACAACCAGTTCGGGATGGGCACCTCGCTGGAGCGTCACTCCGCCGTGACCGATCTCTTCAAGCGCGGCGAGGGCTACGGTGTGCCGGGGATGCGCTGCGACGGGATGGACGCGGTCGACACCCACCACACCACGCTGGAAGCCCTGCGCCAGGCGCGCGAGGAGCGCCGCCCGGTGCTGGTCGAGGCGATCACCTACCGCTTCCGCGGCCACTCGATGGCCGACCCGGAGGAGTACCGGACCAAGGAGCAGGTCGAGCACTGGCGCGAGCGCGACCCGCTGATCACGTTCGGCGACCGGCTGGTGGCGGAGGGCGTCCTGACCGCGCAGGAGCGCGAGGAGATCGACCGCGCCGCGATCGAAAAGGTCGACGCAGCAGTCCTTTTTGCCGAGAACTCGCCGTTCCCCTCGCCCGAATCCCTCTACGACGACGTCTACGTGCTCGGCGAGCAGGTCCAGGGCTGGTACTCGATCGACGAGCGCTCCGCCGGCGTCCACAAGGGAGAGGACGAGCGCAAGTGGCAGTGATGCGCTACCGCGAGGCGCTGAACCAGGCGCTGCGCGAGGAGATGCAGCGCGACGACCGCGTGCTGCTCATGGGCGAGGACATCGGCGTCTTCCAGGGCGCCTTCAAGGTCACGGCCGGGCTGCTGGAGGAGTTCGGCGAGAAGCGCGTGCGCGACACGCCGATCTCCGAGAACACGATCGTGGGGATGGGAGTGGGCGCCGCGATGACCGGCCTGCGCCCCGTGGTCGAGCTGATGACCATCAACTTCTCGCTGCTGGCGCTGGACCAGATCGTCAACCACGCCGCGCACATCCACTACATGTTCGGCGGCCAGGCGCGGGTGCCGCTGGTCGTGCGCATGCCGCAGGGCGCCGGCCACCAGCTCGGCCCCACGCACTCCCACTGCCTGGAGGCGATGTACCTCCAGGTGCCCGGGCTGCTGGTCGCCGTGCCCAGCACCGCCGCCGACGCCAAGGGCCTGCTCAAGGCCGCGATCCGCGACGACAACCCGGTCGTGTTCATCGAGCACGAGTACCTCTACGGGCAGCGCGGCGACGTGCCCGACGAGACGGACCACGTCACCCGCTTCGGCGAGGCCGCCATCCGCCGCGAGGGCAACGACGTGACCATCATCGGGATCTCGCGCATGGCGATCACCGCCCAGCGCGCGGCCGACCAGCTGGCCAGCGAGCACGAGGTGGAGGCGGAGGTCATCGACCCCCGCACCCTGCGCCCCCTGGACCTCGACACGATCCTCGCCTCGGTGCGCAAGACCAACCGCTGCGTGGTGGTCGAGGAGGGGTGGCCCCACGGCGGCGTGGGGGCCAACCTCGCGGCGCTGATCCAGGAGCAGGCCTTCGACCACCTCGACGCGCCGATCGGCCGCGTCACCGGTGCCGACCTCCCCATGCCCTATTCCAAGCCGCTGGAGGACATCGCCTACCCGCACGAGCCCCAGATCGTGGAGGCCGTGCTGGCGACGTTCCGGGATGTCTGAGAGCGCCGACGAGCGCTTCTTCGCGCTCTCGCTCGACCTGCTCACCGTCGTCGGGTTCGACGGGTGGTTCAAGCGGGTCAACCCGGCCTGGGAGCGCGAGCTGGGCTGGACCGTGGAGGAGATGCTGGCGCGGCCCTACGCGGAGTTCATCCATCCCGAGGACCGCGAACGCACCCTGGCCGAGGCGACGCGCCTGGCCGAGCCGGGCGCCGAGGTGCGCGACTTCGAGCTGCGCTTCCAGTCCAAGGGCGGCGGCTGGCGCTGGCTGCTGCTCAGCGCCCAGGGCGCACTGGAGGAGGAGGCGATCTACGTCGTCGCCAAGGACTTCACCGCGCGCAAGCGCGCCGAGCAGTCGCTGGCCCAGTCCGAGCAGCGCTTCCGCTCGGTGACCGAGTCGGTCACCGACGCGGTGGTCTCCGCCGACGCCGACGGCGTCATCGTCCTGTGGAGCCCGGGGGCGGAGCGCGCCTTCGGCTACGGCGCGCCTGAGGCCATCGGGATGGAGGTGGCCCAGATGATGCCCGAGCGCTATCGCGAGCAGCACATCGAGGGCCTGCAACGGCTGCGCGAGGGCGGCGAGGAGCACGTGATCGGGCGCACGGTGGAGCTGCACGGCCGGCGCAAGGACGGGACCGAGTTCCCCCTGGAGCTGTCGCTGGGCGCGTGGAGCTTCGAGGAGCGCACCTTCTACACCGGCGTGATCCGCGACATCACCGAGCGCCGGGCCACCGAGCGCCACCTCGCCGTGCAGGGCGCCGTGGACCGCATCCTGGTCGCCAGCCCGCCCGTCCCGGAGGCGATGACGCAGGTGCTGGGTGTGCTGGGCGAGGCGATGGGCTGGGTGGCCGGGGGCTACTGGGAGCCCGACGCCGACGAGGACGTCCTGCGCTGCCGCGCGTTCTGGTCGGCGGACGCCGAGCGCGTGCGCGAGTTCGAGGCCCGCAGCCGGGACATGACCCTGGCGCGGGGCGTGGGCCTGCCCGGACGCGTGCTGCAGACCGGCGAGTCCGTGTGGCTGCCCGACGTCACGTCCGACGGCAACTTCCCGCGCGCGGAGTTCGCCGAGCGGGCGGGCCTGCACGCGGCGGTCGGCCTGCCGGTGGTCAGCGAGGGCGGACAGGTCGTGGCGGTGATGGACTTCTTCACCGGCGAGCTGCGAGAGCCCGACGACGAGGTGGTCACGATGATGACCGTCATCTCCGCGCAGGTCGGCCAGTTCCTGCGCCGCAAGCAGGCCGAGGAGGCGCTGGCCACGACCGCGGCCGAGCTGCGCCGGCGCGCCGGCGAGCTCGAGCGCTCCAACGCCGAGCTGGAGCAGTTCGCGTACGTCGCCTCGCACGACCTCTCCGAGCCGCTGCGGATGATCTCCGGGTTCGTCCAGCTGCTGTCCGAGCGCTACACCGGGCGCCTGGACTCCGACGCCGACGAGTTCATCGGCTACACGGTGGACGGCGTCGCACGGATGCAGGGGCTGATCGACGACCTGCTCGCCTACTCGCGCGTGGGCCGCTCGGTGGAGGACGGCCCGGTCGACCTCGGCGAGGTCGTGGAGGACGCGCAGGGCGCGCTGGGCGCGGCGATCGCCGAGTCCGAGGCGGAGATCGAGGTCGGCGAGCTCCCCGTGGTGCACGGCGACCGGCGCGAGCTGACCCAGCTGTTCCAGAACCTGCTGTCCAACGCGGTCAAGTTCGTGGAGGACGGACCGCCGCGCGTCGAGGTCGCCGCGCAGCCCTCCGGGACGGACTGGGACATCGCCGTGCGCGACAACGGGATCGGCATCGAACCGCGCCACGCGGAGCGAATCTTCAAGATGTTCCAGCGCCTGCACGGGCGCGAGGCCTACGTGGGGACGGGAATCGGATTGGCCATCTGCAAGAAGATCGTCGAGCGCCATGGCGGCGACATACGAGTCGAGCCCGCGGACGGCGGGGGCAGCGCGTTCCGCGTGACGCTTCCCGGCGCCGGGAAGGCGCGCCCGTGAGCACGCCGGTCGGCCTTCCCATCCAGATCCTGCTCGTGGAGGACAGCCCCGGCGACGTGCGCCTGACCCAGGAGGTGCTGCGCGACGCGCGGATCGCGAACGACCTGTACGTGGTGGGCGACGGCGAGCAGGCGATGGCCTTCCTGCGCCAGGAGGGCGAGTTCGCGCGGCGCCCGCGCCCCGACCTCGTCCTGCTGGACCTCAACCTCCCCCGCAAGGACGGGCGTGAGGTGCTCGCCGACCTCAGCGGCGACCCGGAGCTCAAGGCCATCCCGGTGATCGTCCTGACCACCTCGGAGGCCGAGGAGGACATCCTGCGCTCCTACCAGCTGGCGGCCAACGCCTACATCACGAAGCCGATCGACCTCAACGAGTTCATCGCCGTGGTGCGCTCGATCGAGAACTTCTGGCTGAGCATCGTCCGGCTCCCGCCGCAATGACCGACCTGTCCACCAAACCCCTTCCCCCCGCCGGCGCGACCGACGACCCGCCGCGGCTGCTGCTGGTGGAGGACAACGCCGGCGACGCGGTGCTGGTCCGCGAGATGCTGCGCACCGCGCTGGCCGACGGGTTCGAGCTGGTGCACGCCGTGCGGCTGTCGGAGGCCTGCGACCGGCTCGCGACGGGCGGGACGGCGTGCGTGCTGCTGGACCTCTCCCTCCCCGACGCCCACGGGCTGGAGGCGGTCACGCGGGTGCAGGCGGCCGCGCCGGACGTCCCGATCGTCGTGCTCACCGGCCTCGATGACGAGCGCCTCGCCCTGAACGCGGTCCAGGAGGGGGCGCAGGACTACCTGATCAAGGGCCGCGTGGACGACCGCCTGATCTCGCGCTCCATCCGCTACGCGATCGAGCGCAAGCGCGCCGAGGTGGAGCTGGCGCACCAGGCGCTGCACGACGGACTCACCGGGCTGCCCAACCGGGCCCTGTTCCTCGACCGCCTGCAGCTCGCCCTGGCGCGGGTCCAGCGCCGGCCCTCGGCCGTGGCCGTGCTCTTCCTCGACCTCGACCGCTTCAAGGTCATCAACGACTCGCTGGGACACGAGATCGGCGACCGCCTGCTGGTGGACGTGGCACAGCGGCTGCAGTCCGTGCTGCGCCCGGGCGACACCGTCGCGCGGTTCGGCGGCGACGAGTTCACCGTGCTGTGCGACGACATCGACGGCGAACGGGACGCGATCGTGATCGCCCAGCGCATGGGCGAGGCCGTGGCCGCGCCGTTCGTGCTGGCCGACACCGAGGCCTTCCTGACCGCGAGCGTGGGGATCGCGATGGCCGACGGCCTCGACGCGCGTCCCGAGTCGCTGATCCGCGACGCCGACGCCGCCATGTACCGCGCCAAGGAGCGCGGCAAGTCGCGCTACGAGCTGTTCGACGATGCGATGCGCGCGCGGGTGGTGGAGCGCCTGGAGGTCGAGAACGCGCTGCACCGCGCCATCGAGCGCGGTGAGCTGCGCGTCCACTACCAGCCGCTCGTCGACCTCGAGGGCGAGGTGATGACGGGTGTCGAGGCGCTGGTGCGCTGGCAGCATCCGGAGCGCGGCCTGCTGCTGCCCGAGCAGTTCATCCCCCTGGCCGAGGAGACCGGGCAGATCCTGGAGCTGGGCGGGTGGGTCCTGCGCGAGGCGTGCGCCCAGCACCGGCGCTGGAGCGAGGAGCAGCCCGGCGGGCCGCCGCTGCAACTGTCGGTGAACCTCTCCGCGCGCCAGCTCCAGCAGCCCGAGCTGGTGGCCGACGTCGTCCTGGCGCTGCGCGACACCGGGATGGACCCGGCCAACCTGTGCCTGGAGATCACCGAGAGCGTGGTGATGGAGGAGACCGAGGCCGCGGTCCAGGCGCTGGAGGCGCTGCGAGCCGAGGGAGTGCGGATCGCGATCGACGACTTCGGGACCGGGTACTCCTCGCTGCGCCTGCTGAAGGGAGCGCCGGCCGACCTGCTGAAGATCGACCGCTCGTTCGTGGCCGGGCTGGGCAGCGACCCGCAGGACACGCCGATCGTGCAGACCGTGATCCACCTGGCCGAGGCGCTGGGACTGGACGCGGTGGCCGAGGGCGTGGAGACGCCGGTCCAGCTCGCCGAGCTGCGCGCGGCCGGTTGCCGGTTCGCTCAGGGCTTCCACTTCGCGCGTCCGGCCGGGGCCGAGGCGATCTCCGCCCTCCTCGCCGCCGGGCGGCGGCTGTAGTCTCGGCTGCGCATGGCCGAGATCGTGATGCCGCGGCTGTCGGACTCGATGGAGGAGGGGACCATCGTGCGCTGGCTGGTGTCCGAGGGCGACTCGGTGTCGCGGGGGGATGAGATCGCCGAGATCGAGACCGACAAGGCGACCATGACCTATGAGGCCGATGGGTCTGGCGTCATCTCCTTTGTGGCTTCGGAGGGGGATACGTTGCCGATTGGGTCTGTGATCGCGCACCTCGGGAGTTCAGACCAGACCGCTCCGGAGGGCGCGGAGGAGGATTCCCCTGCTCCGGTCAACATCACGGCGGCTCCCTCCGCAGGGGAACCGTCCTCCGCGCCCCCTTCGGACGCTCCCGCGCCCGGGCCCGCTCCCGCTTCGAATGGCGATGGTGAGCGCGTCAAGGCGTCTCCGATCGCGCGTCGCCTGGCGTCCGAGAAGGGCGTCGAGTTGTCCTCGCTGTCGGGCTCGGGGCCTGGTGGGCGCATCGTTCGTGCGGACGTGGAAGCCGCTTCCGCGGACGCTCCCTCTTCCTCACCCGCTCCTTCAACGTCTGCTCCGGCTCCGGCCTCCGAAGCTCCCTCCCCCGCCACCGCCAAGGGCGAGGTCACCGTGGTGGAGCTGTCGCGCACGCAGCAGACGATCGCTCGGCGCATGGCTGAGTCGCGGGCGACGGTCCCCGACTTCACGCTCCAGACGGACGTGGACATGGACCAGGCCTGGGAGGGACGGGCGGCGCTGAAGGCGTCGGCGCCGGAGGGGGCGGTCGTCCCGTCGTTCAACGACCTCGTGGTGAAGGCGTGCGCGCTGGCGCTGCGCGAGTTCCCGCGGGTCAACGGCGCGTACAAGGACGGCCGGTTCGAGCTCTACTCCCGCGTGAACGTCGGTGTCGCGGTGGCGGCGCCGGACGGGCTCGTGGTGCCCACCGTGTTCGACGCCGACCGGCGCACGCTCGGTGAGATCGCGCGCGACACCCGGGCGCTGGCGGCCAAGGTCCGCGAGGGCACGATCACGCCGCCGGAGCTCTCCGGCGCGACGTTCACCGTGTCGAACCTGGGTATGTACGGCGTGCGGGAGTTCGTCGCGGTGATCAACCCGCCGCAGGCGGCGATCCTGTCCGTCGGCGCGGTCGAGGAGCGCGCGGTGGTCCGCGACGGCGCGATCGTGCCGGGCCGGCGCATGAGCGTGGCCCTGGCCTGCGACCACCGGATCCTCTACGGCGCCGACGCCGCGGAGTTCCTGG
>JAWVFR010000078.1:0-83922 GCA_033855845.1 Solirubrobacteraceae bacterium | reverse complement strand
GGCTTGGGCGGCATGGGGGCGGCAGGGATCGAACCTGCGTCTTATCGATTATGAGTCGACTGCTCTGACCATCTGAGCTACACCCCCGAGCGTCGCCATTGTGCCGGGCCGGGGAGCCTCGCGCTCGCGGGTTTCCCGGCGGTCGCGCCGGGTAGGCGACGCCTGGCGCCGGAGAGGGGCGGACGGCGTCGCAGACATCTGACGGGACTTTCGGCTGGCGGGACCGGCGCGGAGGGGACCTTCTTCACATCACCGCGAAGAGGAGAGCCACCGTATGCCCGCACGACGTCAGCCCGCCGAGACCGGCCTCACCCGGGCGACGCTGGCCACCGTCCGCGGCCTGATGTCCGGCCGCACTCGTCCCGTGCGCTGCGTGGCCTGCGGGTACGCCCTGCGCGCCGGCGAGCCGCAGACCCGCATCGGCGCCGCGCGTCTGCACGCGTCCTGCGCGCGCGGCCAGGGGCCGGCGGGCCTCACGGCCCAAGCGCAGCGGCCGGTCTAGGGAGCGATCGCGCGGTCGATCGCGCGCGCCATCTCGCCGGTCGAGGCCGCGCCCTCGAAGGCGGCGGTCACGATGCCGCGCCGGTCGATCACGAAGGTCCAGGGCTCGGACGGCAGCCGCCAGGCCCGGAACTGCGGCCGGTAGCCACGCTCGATGCGGTTCTGGTTGTAGACCTCCATGTGGATGAACTCGGCGCGCGAGCCGTAGCGCGCCTTGAGCTGCTCCAGCTCGTCCACGATCGGCCCGCACACGCGCGACTTGCACAGGGCGGGAGTGGCAAAGGTGATGACCACCGGCTTGCGACCCAGGACGTCGGCCAGGCTCGCGTCGTGCATCGTGCCCGGAGGGATCCGGGTGTCGATCTCCGAGATGTCGCGCACGTCGCGGCGCGTGGGCGTGTCCACCTTGATCGCGCGCTGGCCCGCCGCCGGCGGCCCCCCGCTCGGCGCCACGGCAAAGGCGATCGCCGAGGACGCCACCAGCCGCCCGTCCAGGCGCGCCAGCGCGATCAGCACGTGGCGGCCCGGCTTGTCCACCGGGACGTCGGCCACGTACACGGACTTCGCGGAGTCGGGGTCCTGGGAGCTGGTCTTGGACTGGAAGGCCGGGCTGACCGCCAGCGACTCGCTGCGCGCCGGGAACGGCCCCCGCACGTCGGTCTGCTGCGCCGAGGCCGTGTACAGCGCGACGGTGGCGCCGTTGATCTGCTTGCGCCCCTGGTCGAACAGGGCGAAGCCGAAGCGGTTGTGGGGCCCGACCCGCAGGATCGACACGCTCGGGGCCAGCGCGGGCCCCTGGCGCAGGCCCTGGATGAGGTCGCCCAGCGTGGCTTTGCCCCGCGCCGTGGGGAAGTCCTCGGGCCGCGCGGACGGCGGCGGCGCGGGCGTGGAGGCCTGGTTTCCACCGCTCCCGCACCCGGCGAGCAGCCCGAGCCCGAGAGCGCCGGCGAGCAGGCAGAGCAGGACGGGGCGGCGCATCGGAACGGGAAAGCGTAGGGATCGCGCCCGCCCGGCCTCGCAGAACGCAACCTTCCCTTAATGATTGGATAGCGCCATGGCCGACCGCGCCGCGATCGTGACGGGTGCCTCCAGCGGGATCGGGCTGGCCCTGGCGCGCATGCTCGGCGAGGAGGGGCACGGCCTGACCGTCGCCTCCCGACGCCCGGAGAAGATCGAGGCCGCCGCCCAGGAGCTGCGCGACGCCGGCTACGAGGTCGAGGCCATCGCCGGCAACATGGCCGACGAGGAGACCATCAAGTCGGTGGTCGACGCCCACCGCGAGCGCTTCGGCCGTCTCGACGTGCTGGTCAACAACGCGGGGGTGGGCATCGGGTCGGCCATCGCCGACACCCAGACCAAGCGGCTGGACATCCAGCTCGACGTCAACCTGCGCTCCTACGTCCTCTTCTACCGCGACTGCGCGGAGATGCTGCGCGCCGCCGGCGCCGAGCACCGCAACGCCCTCGTGGTCAACACGGCCTCGATCGCCGGCAAGAGCGGACAGGGCTGGCTGTCGGTCTACTCGGCCACCAAGTTCGGCGTGGTCGGCTTCACCCAGGCCATGAACAAGGAGCTGGGACCGGAGGGCATCAAGTCCTGCGCGCTGTGCCCGGGCTTCGTCGACACCGCGATGACCGACTTCGTCAAGGAGTCCGTGTCCGCCGACGAGATGATCCAGCCGACCGACATCGCCGAGATCGTGCGCTCGCTGCTCAAGCTCTCCCCCGCCTGCGTGGTGCCGGAAGTCGTCTTCCAGCGCCCGAACGAAGTGCTCTAGGCGACCGGCGCGCGCTCGCGCTCGGGCTGCGCGTCGCGGGCCAGGCGGTCGCGCTCGGCCTCGACGATCGCCAGTGCGCGCTCGTACACGCCGGCGGACCGCAGCCGCGGCAGGCGGCGCACGTCGCCGTGCTCGGCCGCGTTGTGCTCGAGTGCTTCGCGGTGCTCGGCGGCGATCTGCGCCAGCTCCGGCAGGCCCTCGGCCAGCAGGCTGGACTCCAGGTGGGCGACCAGGATGCGCACCTCGCGCTCGGTCGCCCGGCGCGCGCGCTTGGCCTGGGTGAAGCGGTCCCACGTGTGGGCGAAGGAGAGCAGGCTCGTGCGCCCGCCGGCGCGGTGGGCGGCGAGCATCGGGCAGATCCCGCCGTCGCGCATGGTGTAGGCGCCGACGACGATGTCGTTGGCACGCACGCCGTCGAGCATGGCGATGCGCGTGTCGACCGGCAGGCAGTCGATGGCCTGCCGCAAATCCTCGATGGCGTAGCGCTTGCGTCGCATAGAGTGCACCCCCGGCGCGTTTCGGAACGCTACGGGAATGCGTCGCCAGCGGCAACAAATGCCCTTCGCCTGAAAGGAACCTTGCGACATGAAGCTCGGGGTCAATGTCGGTTACTGGGGGCTGGGGCTCACCGCCGAGCAGCAGCTCGCGATCGTCCAGGAGGCCGAGCGGATCGGCTACGAGTCCGTCTGGGCCGCGGAGGCCTACGGGTCCGACACCGCGACGGTCCTGGCCTGGCTGGCCGCCGGCACCGAGAAGATCGACGTCTGCTCGGGCATCTTCCAGATCCCCGGCCGCAGCGCCGGGATGACCGCGATGACCGCGGCCACCCTGGACCAGCTCTCGGGCGGGCGCTTCCGCCTGGGCCTGGGCTCCTCGGGCCCCCAGGTCAGCGAGGGCTGGCACGGCGTCCGCTTCGGCAAGCAGCTCCAGCGCACGCGCGAGTACGTCGAGGTCGTGCGGATGATGCTGCGCCGCGAGCGCGTCGAGTACCACGGCGAGACGATCGAGCTGCCGCTGCCCGACGGCCCGGGCAAGCCGCTGAAGCTGACCATCTCCCCCATCCAGGAGGAGATCCCGATCTACATCGCCGCCATCGGCCCCAAGAACGTGGCGCTGACCGGCGAGATCGCCGACGGCTGGCTGCCGATCTTCTTCTCGCCCGAGCACGTGCAGGAGTTCCGCCCGCACCTGGAGGAGGGCGCGCAGCGCTCCGGGCGCTCGCTGGACGACTTCGACATCGCCCCCACGGTGAACGTCCTGATCTCCGACGACGTCGAGGCCGCGCGCGACGCCATGCGCCCCATCCTCGCCCTCTACGTGGGCGGCATGGGCTCGCGCGACAAGAACTTCTACAACCAGCTGATGCAGCGCTACGGGTACGAGGACGCGGCCAAGGAGGTCCAGGACCTCTACCTGGAGGGCAAGAAGGAGGAGGCCGCCGCGGCGCTCCCGGCCGAGCTGATCGACACCGTCACGCTGGTCGGCCCGAAGGACGTGGTGCGCGAGCGCCTGGCCGTCTACGCCCAGTCCGGCGTCGGGACCCTGGGCATCAGCCCGATGGCCTTCGACGCCGACACGCGGCTGGAGCAGCTGCGCCTGGTCGCCGAGCTGGCCGAGGCGGCCGCCGCGGTCTAGGCGACCGGCGTCGAGGTCTCCAGACCCCGCAGGAGGGCTTCGACGACCTCCGGGTCCAGCTGGGTCCCGGCCGCCTGGCGCAGCTCCTCGCGCGCCCGCGCCTCGGGCAGGGCCGCGCGCCAGGGGCGGGCCGCGCACATCGCGGAGTAGGCGACCGCGGCGTGCAGGATGCGCGACGTGAGGGGGATGTCGTCCCCGGCCAGGCTGTCCGGGTAGCCCGTGCCGTCGTGGTGCTCCTGGAGGTGGCGCAGGGTGCGAGCCACGGCCGCGAGGCGCGGGATCGGGCGCAGCAGGCGCTCGGCGATCAGCGGGTGCTCGCGGACGATCAGCATCTCCTCGGGCGTCAGCGCCGACGGCCGCAGCGGCAGGCCGGCGGGGACACCCAGCATCCCCAACTTGTGCAGCTGGGCGGCGTGGCGCAGCGTCTCCATCTCGTCCGGGGGCAGCCCCAGCGCGCGGCCGGTGGCCTGCGCCAGCTCCACCACGCGCGCCGCCGCGGCGTCGGCGCCCGCCGCCTCGGCCAGGCGGTTCAGCTCCTCGGGGTCGGCGCGGCCCAGCGAGGCCCGCAGCGAGGCGGCGGCCAGCGCCCGGCCGACCTGGGTCGCCATGGCCAGGGCGAGGCGGCGCTCCTCCAGGCCCGTGCCGCCGGGGCGGCCCGCGAGCACCACCACGACGCCGTCCACCCGTCCCTCGTGGGAGACGGGGACCAGGAGCCGCCCGTCGCCGTTGCCGGCGACGTGGTTGGTCCGGATGACGTCGGCGACCTCCTCCGGGGTGGCGGTGGCCCCGGGCGGCGCTGAGGACCCATGATGCCGGCCGCGGGCCGCGAGCTGGGGCCGGCCGGACTGGCCGCGGCGCCAGAGCTCCACCGCGGCGGCCTCCAGGGCCTCGGCCACGTGCGCCACCGCGAGCTGTACGACGGCCTGCTCGTCCTCGGCCAGCGCGAGCGCCCGCGACAGGTCGGCGAGCGCGGCCAGGCGGGGGTCCCCAGGAGGGGGCTGCGCGGCACGCGCCCGCGTGGGCGCGGGGTCCCAGGGCCCTCCGGCCATCTCGGGCTCGCCGTTGCCGCCCCCGTGGGCGCCGGCGGGCTGGGCGCGCTCGGAGAAGCCGCCTCCTTGAGGCGACGCGGGAGCCGGCCCCGCGGGGAGCCCTCCGCCGGACTGCCGGCGCCGGCGTCCCGCTTCCGGGACCGTGGGCCAGGGAGCCGGCCGCGGGCGGCGCGGACGGTCGCGGGAGGTGGCCCAGGTGTGGCGGCCCTCGGGGGCCTCGGCGTGCGGCGCCCAGCCGGGCCCGTGCGGCGCGGACTGGCGCTTGGCGTCGCGCAGGGCGCGGTCGGCGAGCGCGAGCAGCCCCTCGGCGCTGCGCTCGGGCACGCCGAAGGTGGCCCACCCGGCGCTGGCCGAGAGCGGCTCCTCGAGCGCGGGACGGGCGGCCGCGGCGACGGCATCGACGAGGCGCCGGGCCAGCTCGCGGGTCTCGGCCTCCCCCGCCGCGACGGCGATCACGCCGAACTCGTCCCCGCCCTGGCGGCACAGCACGTCCTCCTCGCGCAGCTCGCCCTCCAGCGCCCGGGCCACGCGGCGCAACGCCTCGTCGCCGGCCTGGTGGCCCAGCAGGTCGTTGATCGCCTTGAACCCGTCGAGGTCGAGGACGATCAGGGAGAAGGGCTGGTCGTGGCGGCGGGCGCGGGCCGCCTCGCTCTGCAGCGCACGCCAGAAGCGCCGGTAGTTGCCGATGCCGGTCAGCTCGTCGGACTCGGCGATCCGCAGCGCCTCGGCCTCGCGCTCCTCCAGCAGGCGGCGCTCCTCGCGCAGCGCGCTGACCGCGACGTGGGTCACCACGGCGAAGACGATCGCGGGGAAGAGCGCCGCCAGCGCCAGCTCGGCGAAGGACCTCGCGTTGTTCGCCTGGTACGCCAGCGGCGCGAGGAAGGCGATGACCGCCACCGCGCCCACCGCCAGCGCCCGCAGACGGTCCTGGAAGACGGCCGCGTGCAGGACCGGCAGCAGGTAGTAGGCCGGGTACAGGCTCTGGGCCCCGTGGGTCTGGGCGACGAGCGCGCCCACCACTCCGACGGCCAGCAGCTCCGACGCGAAGGCGAGGCCCATGGAGGCCCGACCCGTGCGTTCCAGCCCCACGAGCGCGAGCCCGGCGAGCAGCGACAGACCCGCCAGCGCGAAGATCCCTGGCTGCCGGGACGGGGCCTCCAGCAGGGCGGCCGCGACCAGCAACAGCCCACCGACCCCGTAGAGGACGGCTGCCGAGCGCGCGGCCAGCCGGACGTCGAGCGCTCTCATCCTCGCCTTCCGTGGCGCTTTGCGGGGCATTCCGCCCCCTTATCCTCGCACGCGCGACACAACCGGCGGGACCATCCGTTCCCAAATCTCCGCATCCTTGATTACAAAACACCTCCAAACCATGAATACTCACGCCGCACGCCTGCTGCTGGGCGCCTTCGGGGATCCCGGCCACGCATTTCCGATGCTCGCGCTGGGGGAGCGGCTGGCCGCGCGGGGCCACTCGGTGACGCTCCAGACATGGGAGCGCTGGCGCGAGCCGGTCCAGGCCGCGGGCATGACCTTCGAGCCGGCGCCGGAGTACCGCGTCTTCCCCACGCAGGGACGCCCGCTGAAGCCCTACGAGGCGGTGGTGCGCGCGGCGCGCGAGATGCAGCCCCTGGTGGAAGGCCTGCAGCCGGACGCCGTCGTGGCGGACATCCTCACCCTCGCCCCCGCGCTGGCCGGCGAGCTGGCGGGTGTGCCGGTGGCCACCCTGGTCCCCCACGTGTTCCCCCCGGGCGAGCCGGGCTTCCCGCCCTACTCGATGGGGGCGCGGCTGCCGCGCTCCGGCGCCGGACGGGCCCTGTGGCGGTCGCTGGACCGGCTGGCCGAGGGCGGCCTGCGGCGCGGGCGCGACGAGCTCGACGGCACCCGCACCCGGCTGGGGCTGGACCCGGTGGGGCGCGTGCACGGCGGCATCAGCCAGGCGCTGTGCCTGGTCGCGACCTTCCCGCAGCTGGAGTACCCGCGGCGCTGGCCCTCCGGCGCCCACGTGGTGGGGCCGCTGCTGTGGGAGCCCCCCTTCGGCGAGGTCGAGCTGCCCCCGGGCGACGACCCGCTGGTGCTCGTCGCGCCCTCCACGTCCCAGGACCCAGACCAGCGCCTGGTGCGCGCGGCGCTGGCGGGGTTGGCCCGCGCGCCGGTGCGGGTCCTGGCCACGACCAACCGCCGCCCGCCACCCGAGCCGATCCCGGTCCCCGGCAACGCGCGCCTGGTGGACTGGGTGTCCTACTCGCGCACCATGCCGCGCTGCGACCTCGTGGTCTGCCACGGCGGCCACGGGACCGTGGCCCGGGCCCTGTCCGCCGGCTGCGCCGTCGTGGCGGTCCCCGCCGGGGGCGACATGAACGAGAACGCCGCGCGCATCGCCTGGGCCGGCGTCGGGACCCGCCTGCCCTCCCGCCTCACCACCCCGGCGGCCATCCGGCTCGCGGTCGAGCGCTGCCTCGCGGACCCGGCGATCCGCGCCCGCGCCCGCGGCGTCGCGGCCTGGCTGGAGCGCAACGACCCCGCCAGCCGGGCCGCGGAGCTGGTGGAGGCGTTCGCTTTAGACTCCGTGCCGTCCGATCCGGGGTAGCTCAATCGGCAGAGCGAGCGGCTGTTAACCGCTAGGTTGTGGGTTCGAGTCCCACCCCCGGAGCTTCTAGGTGGGCGCCCGTGAGGGCAGGGGAGGCAGCGGCGGAGTGCTGCGCAGCCGCTGGAGCTCGCGGCGGTACTCCCAGTACTCGAACAGGGCGATCTGGAACGACGCGGCCGCGGGGATCGCCAGCAGCGCGCCGGGGATCCCGAACAGCGTGCTGCCGAACAGCACGGCCACGAGGACCACGAAGGGCTGCACGTTCACGGCCCGGCTCTGGATGCGCGTCTGGATCACCGTGTTCTCGATCTGCTGGTAGGCGATCGACCACACCGTCCAGATGATCGTGTCCACCGGGAAGTCGTTGAACAGCGTCACCAGGCCCACCAGCACGGCGCCCACCGTCGCCCCCACCAGCGGGATGAGGTCGAAGAAGAACATCAGGACGGCCAGGGCCCCGGCGAAGGGCACGTTCAGCACGCTGAGCACGATGTAGGTGGTGACCCCGGCGATCGTGGCCTGCAGCAGCAGGCCGGCCACGTAGGAGCCGACGGCGCGGGCGCTGTGGTCCATCGCGCGGCGCAGGCGCCGCTCCCGGGAAGGAGGCTGGAGGGCCAGGAACGCCTCCACCCACCCCCGCCCCCGGCTCACCATGAAGATCGACAGGATCAGGATCGTGACCGCGGCGAAGATCGAGCTGACCAGGCTGGACCCCAGGTCGGCCAGCGTCCCCGCCGCGCCGCCCACCTTCTCCGGCAGCTTCGTCGCCTCCTTCTGCAGCTTCTCGGTGATCTTGAAGTCGTGGTCGAGCTGGCGCAGGCGCTTGTTCTTGGCCACCTCGTGCTGGAGGTCCTGGACGTACTGGGGCACGTTGTCGGCCAGGTCGTTGGCCGCCCGGACGATCGAGGGCACGAGGATCGCGCCCAGGCCCACGGGGACCAGGAAGAGCCCCACATAGGCGAGCGTGATGGCCAGGCCGCGGGGCAGGCGGCGGTGGAAGAAGTTCACCGGGCCCGACATCGCCACGGCCAGGAACAGGGCGACGATCAGCCAGCCGACCGGCTTGCGCAGCAGGTAGACCACGTACACGGCCACCAGCACGCCCAGCACGATCAGCACCGCCCGGAACACGGTGCGCCCGATCGACTCCTGACCCCTCACGGCGCCATCGTGGCGACCGGGGCGGACGGCAACCGCGGCTACTCGGTGGGTGCGCTGCCGGACATCGCGCGGTCCACCGCGGTGTCCAGCTCCGCCTTGCGGCTGGCCCGCTCCTGGGCCAGCTCGCCGACCGCGGCCGGGCGGTCGTGCCGGGCCGCGGCGATCGCCCGGTCCAGGCGCGACAGCTCCAGCTGCAGCGACTGGACCCGCAGCGTGTCCTCGCTGGCCGGCGCCCGCGTGGCGCGGATGGCCAGCTCGGCGACCAGCGCCGAGAGCTCCTCGTCCCCGGGCTCGATGCCCTCGGCCGGTGAGATCAGGTGCTCGCGCAGGTGCTCGGCGGCCCGGCGCACCGGAACGCTCGTGAAGTGGGCGTCGAGGTCCACGCTGCGCAGCGCCTCGCGCCCGGCCTCGGGCAGGGCGATGCACAGCGCCAGGAAGGTGCGCTCGGTCTCCTCGCGGCGGTCCAGGCGGGCGGGCCGCGCCGGGCGGCTCGCCGGCTGGCCCTCGTCGCGCGAGGGCGCCTCGGGGAGCGGCGTGGTGAGCAGGGCCTCGAGGTCCTTGGACAGAGCGAGGCGGCTGGAGGCCAGCTGGCGCAGCTCCTCGCGCTCCGGGGTCAGCGGCATGTGCCCGAGCACCGCCCGCAGGGCCTCGAAGGCGCGGTTGCGACCATCGGTGGACTCCAGGTCGGCCCGGTCCAGGATGCGCCGCACGCGGAAGGTGGCGATGGGGACGGCCTGCGCGATCCGCGTCCGCATCGCCTCCACGCCCTCGCGGGCGACGAGCTCGGCGGGGTCGGTGGTGCCGGGGAGCTGGACGACGTCGAACTCCATCGCCCGCGCCGTGGCCAGATCGGCGACGCGCAGCATGGCCTCCTGTCCCGAGGCGTCGGCGTCCAGGGCGATGTGCAGGCGGCCCTCGGGGCCGACCAGGCGCGCGAACTCGCCCACCTGCGCTTCGGTCAACGCCGTCCCCATCACCCCCACCGCGTTCTCGATCCCCGCCTGGTGCAGGGCCAGGACGTCGGTGTAGCCCTCCACCAGCAGCGCCTCCTGCGCCTTCGCCGCGGCGGCGCGAGCGATGTCGACCCCGAACAGCTGGCGTCCCTTGTGGAACAGCTCGCCCTCCGGGCTGTTGAGGTACTTGGGGCGGTGGTCCTCGCGCAGCGCGCGCCCCGCGAAGCCCATGACCCGGCCGCGGTGGTCGGTCAAAGGAAAAATCAGGCGCCCGCGAAACGGGTCGTAGATCCCGCTGCGCTGGCGCCCGCGCTTGACCAGGCCCACGGCCAGCAGCTCGGGCTCGGAGAACCCGCCCATCCGCCAGCGCTTGACCATGTGGTCCCACGGCTTGGGCGCGTACCCGACGCGAAAGCGCCGCAGCGTCTCCTCCTGCAGCCCGCGGCCGGCCAGATACTCCCGCGCGTCCTGCGCCTCCGCGGCCTCCCACAGGTAGCGCGCGTAGTAGTCGGCCGTGCGCTCCAGCAGGCCCTGGAGCCGCTCCCGCCGCTGGCGGCGCGCGGCGGCCTGCGGATCCTCCTGCTCGCGCTGCAGCTCGACCCCGTAACGGTCGGCCAGCAGCTCCAGGGCGCCGCCGAAGTCCAGGCCCTCGGTCTCCTGCACGAAGCGGAACGCGTCGCCCCCGACCCCGCAGCCGAAGCAGTGGTAGACCTTCTTGACCGGGTCGATCCCGAACGACGGGGTCCGCTCGTCGTGGAACGGGCACAGCCCCTCGTAGCGGTTGGCGCCGGCGCGGCGCAGCTCCGTGCGGGCGGAGACCAGGTTGACCATGTCCACCGCGTCGCGCACGCGCTCCTTGGACTCGTCGGTGTAGCGGGCCATCAGGGAGCGAAGGACCGGGGCACGCTCAGTGCCTCGAACTCGCGGATGCAGAAGCCGTCGGTCATGCCGGCCAGCCAGTCGATCACGCGCTCGGCCGGGCTCGCGTCCTGGAGGCCGGGCGGCGGGTTGGCGACGTAGTGGTCGAACAGGGCGCGCAGGATCGCCTCGATGCGGGCGTGCTCGCGCCGCGCCTCGGGCGCCAGGTAGACGCGGTCGAACATGAAGGTGCGCAGCCGGTCCATGGCCCCGCCCACCTCCTCGCCCTGGACGATCGCGCCCGCGGCCTGCGAGTGCTCGACCAGGTCGTGCACCAGCGTGTCGATGCGCGACGACCCGCGGTCGCCCAGCACCGCGATGTCCTGCGCCGGCAGGTCGCCGGGCGACAGGACCCCGGCGCGCAGGGCGTCGTCGATGTCGTGGTTGATGTAGGCGATCCGGTCCACCAGGCGGACTATCGCGCCCTCCAGCGTCGCCGGCTGCGGCGCCCGGCCGGAATGGCACAGGATCCCGTCGCGCACGGCCGCGCAGAGGTTGAGGTCCTCCAGCACGTCGACCACGCGCAGGGAGTGCTCGTAGTGGCGGAAGCCGGTGCCGTAGCGCTCGCGCGCGCAGGCGTCGAGCACCGCCTCGCCGATGTGGCCGAACGGCGGGTGCCCGAGGTCGTGGCCCAGGCCGATCGCCTCGGCCAGGTCCTCGTTCAGGCTCAGCGCCCTCGCCACCGTGCGCGAGACCTGGGTGACCTCCAGCGTGTGGGTCAGGCGCGTGCGGTAGTGGTCGCCCTGAGGCGCGACGAACACCTGCGTCTTGGCCTTCAGCCGCCGGAACGCCTTGGAGTGCACGATGCGGTCGCGGTCGCGCTGGAAGGGGGTGCGCAGCGAGCAGTCCTCCTCGGGCCGCGCGCGTGCCGCCGGGTACGAGCGCGCGGCGAGCGGAGACAGCGACTCCTCGGCCTCCCGCACCCGCGCGGCGAAGCCGGAGGCCACGGACGTCGTGCTCAGCGAGGGCTCCATGCGTCGATTCTCGCAGCCGCCTGGGCGGCAGCCACCCGGGCGACCGGAACGCGGTACGGCGAGCACGACACGTAGTCCAGCCCGGAGGACGCGAAGAACTCGATCGACTCGGGATCGCCTCCGTGCTCGCCGCAGATCCCGAGCTTGAGCTCGGGCTTCGTCTTGCGTCCCAGCCATGCCCCCATGCGCACCAGCTGGCCGACGCCGGGCTCGTCGATGGTCTCGAAGGGCGAGCGGTCCACGATGCTCATGTCGATGTAGCGGGCCAGGATCTTGCCCTCGATGTCGTCGCGCGAGAAGCCCAGCGCGGTCTGGGTGAGATCGTTGGTGCCGAAGGAGAAGAAGTCGGCGTGCTGGGCGATCCGGTCGGCCACGAAACAGGCCCGCGGCAGCTCGATCATGGTGCCCACGGTGAAGTCGTCGCCCGCGCGCATCCCCTCCCCCTCGGCGACCTCCACGACCAGCTCGCGCAGCAGCTCCAGCTCCATCTCGTAGTCCACGAGCGGGATCATCACCTCGACGCGCGGCGCCGTCCCCGTGCGCTCGCGCACCGCGCCGGCCGCGCGCATGATGGCCACCACCTGCATGTCGGAGATCTCGGGGTAGAGGATGCCCAGCCGCACGCCGCGGGTGCCGAGCATCGGGTTGGTCTCGGCCAGCGCGTGCACCCGCTCCAGCGTGCGCTCCAGCTCCTCGAGGTCGTCGGTCTGCTCGATGCGCGCGCGCTCGACGTCGCGCTGCACGTCCGCCGCGTCGGGCAGGAACTCGTGCAGCGGCGGGTCCAGCAGTCGGATCGTCACCGGCAGGCCCTCCATCGCCTCGAAGATGCCCTCGAAGTCCTCCTGCTGGAGCGGCAGCAGCTCGGCCAGCGCGGCCCGGCGCTCCTCCTTGCTCTGCGCCAGGATCATCGCGCGCATCTTGGGCGCGCGGTCCGCGGCCAGGAACATGTGCTCGGTGCGGCACAGGCCGATGCCTTCGGCCCCGAATTCTCTGGCGCGGCGCGCGTCCTCCGGCGTGTCGGCGTTGGTGCGCACCCCCAGGGCGCGGACCTCGTCGGCCCAGGCGAGGACGGTGCGGAACTCCTGGGTGATCTCCGGCTCGATCAGCGGCACGTCGTCCACGGTGATCGCGCCCGTCGTGCCGTTGATCGCGATCAGGTCGCCCTCGTGCAGCGTGGTGCCGTTGACGCTCAACGTCTTTGCGGCCGGGTCGATCTCCAGCTCCGACGCGCCGCACACGCACGGGCGGCCCATCCCGCGGGCCACCAGCGCGGCGTGCGAGGCCTTGCCGCCCTCGCTGGTGAGGATGCCGCGCGCGGCGTCGAAGCCGGCCACGTCGTCGGCCTCGGTGAAGGGTCGGACCAGCACGACCTCGCGCCCCTCCCCCGCCGCGCTCACGGCCGCGGCGGCGGTGAACACGATCTCGCCCTTGGCGGCGCCCGGCGAGGCGGCCACGCCGCGCGCGAGCACGCTGTAGTCGACGTCCGGATCGAAGGTGGGGTGCAGCAGCGCGTCCAGCGAGGCGGCGTCCACGGTGAGCAGCGCCTGGGGTTTGGTCAGCAGCCCCTCCTCCACCGCGTCCACAGCGAAGCGCACGGCGGCCTGGGCGGGCCGCTTGGCGCTGCGGGTCTGCAGCAGGTACAGGCGCCCCTCCTCGACGGTGAACTCGGTGTCCTGCATGTCGCCGTAGTGGCGCTCCAGCGTGCGCAGGATGTCCATCAGCTGCGCGTGGGCCTCGGGGAGATCGTCGGCGAGCTGCGCGATGTCCTTGGTGTTGCGCACGCCCGAGACGACGTCCTCGCCCTGGGCGTCGATCAGGAAGTCGCCCGAGGACTCGGGCGCGCCGGTCACCTCGTCGCGGCTGAACGCGACCCCGCTCCCCGACGTGTCGCCCTTGTTCCCGAACACCATCTGCTGGACGTTCACCGCCGTGCCCCAGGCGTCGGGGATCCGGTTCAGCCGCCGGTAGGAGACGGCGCGGTCACCCGACCAGGAGTCGAACACGGCGCGGATGGCCTGGCGCAGCTGCTCCTGGGGATTGTCGGGGAAGTCCTCGCCGGTCTCGTCGCGGTAGATCTCGGCGAAGGTGGCCGTGAGCGCCTTGAGCGCGTCGACGTCGAGCTCGGTGTCCAGCTTGACGCCGCGATCCTTCTTCAAGGCGGCGATCTCCCGCTCGTAGCGCTCGCCCGCGATCCCGCGCACGACGTTGCCGAACATCTGCACGAAGCGCCGGTGGGAGTCCCACGCGAAGCGCGCGTTGCCGGTGGCGCGGGCCAGGCCCTCGACCGAGCGCGCGTTGAGGCCGAGGTTGAGGACCGTGTCCAGCATGCCGGGCATGGACTCCCGCGCGCCCGAGCGCACGGAGACCAGCAGCGGGTCCTCGGGGTCGCCCAGCCGCCGCCCGGCGCTCTCCTCCAGCCGGGCCAGGGCGTCGGCGACCTGCTCGGCCAGGCCCTCGGGCTCCTCCCCCGCCTCCATGTACGCCACGCACGCCTCGGTGGTGATGGTGAACCCGGCGGGTACTCGATCCGCCCCCAGGACGCGCGTCATCTCGGCCAGGTTCGCCCCCTTGCCTCCCAGCAGATCTCGCTGATCCGCCGCCCCCTCGGAGAAGTCGTAGACGTACTTCGTCAAGTCAGCGATTCTATGTCCGTCCGCGACCCGCCGCCTGACGCGGGCTCTCAGGCCGCCGGTCGCCACCTCACGTGCGCGTGGTGCTCGAGCGTGTCGCCGATCGCCCGCTCGGCCTGGCGCAGGATGGGCTCGGCGGCCTCGGGGGACTGGGCCAGGGGGCGGCCCAGCGCCTGCACCAGGAACTCGTGCGCGTCGGCCTCCAGCGGGAAGGCGGAGGCCTCGCAGGCCGCGCACACCACCCCGCCGGCGGCGCCCGAGAACCCAACGAGGCCATCGCGCTCGCCGCAGGACGCGCAGGCGTCCAGCTGCGGAGCCAGGCCGGCCGCCAGCAGGAGCTTGAGGCGGAAGGCGAGCTGGTTCGCGCGCCCGGCCCGAGCGGGCGCGCCGTCCAGCAGAGCCAGCTCGTTGCAGAGCAGGTGGAACACGGCGGGGTTGGGGTCGCCGGTCTCGAACAGCCGCGACACGGCGTCGCAGGCCCGGGCCGCGGTGTCCAGCGCGGTGCCGTTCTCGCGCAGGCGCGGATACGCGGCCACGGTCTCGGCCGCGGTGACGGTGAGCAGGTCCCCGCGGCCCTCGTAGAGCACCAGGCGCAGGCGGAAGAAGGGCTCCAGGCGCCCCCCGAAGCGGCTGCGCGACTTGCGCGCCCCTTTGGCGATGGCCGCGACCCGGCCGAGGCCTGGGGTGTAGAGGTGCAGGACCCGGTCGCCCTCGCCGTAGCGGATGGAGCGCAGGACGACCGCCTCCGTCTTCAGGGACCCGGCCACGCTACCTTTTATGAAGCATGAGTGAAGTCATCGTCTACACGACCGACCCGTGCGGCCGCTGCGGCGTCGCCAAGGGGATCCTCGAGCGCCACGGCGCCCGCTACGAGGAGGTCAATCTGGCAAAGGACCCGGTCGGACGCGCGGAGCTGGCCCAGCGGACCGGCCTCATGACCTTCCCCCAGATCGTCATCGGCGACGTGGCCGTCGGCGGCCTGGATGACCTGCGCGCCGCCGACGAGAGCGGCCGCCTCAGCGAGCTGCTCGCCGCCTGACCCGCCGTGGTCGAGGCGGTCGTCTTCGACCTCGACGGCCTGCTGCTGGACTCCGAACGGGCGTGGAGCGACGCCAAGCGGCGCCTGACACGGGAACACGGCGGGCGCTGGAAGGACGAGGCGACCGGCGCGATGCTCGGCATGAGCTCGCCCGAGTGGGCCGCGTACATGCGCTCCGAGCTCGGCGTGCCGCTGGCGGAGGGCGAGATCAACGCCGAGGTCGTGCGCCTGATGGTGGAGGGCTACGAGCGCGAGCTGCCGCTGCTGCCGGGCGCCGGCGAGGCGGTGGAGCGGCTGGCGGCCCGCTGGCCGCTGGGGCTGGCCTCGTCGTCCAACCGCGAGATCATCGACCGCGTGCTGTCTGAGGCCGGGTGGTCCGAGGCGTTCGCGGTGACGGTGTCGTCGGAGGAGGTGGAGCGCGGCAAGCCGGCGCCGGATGTGTATTTGGAGGCTGTGCGGCGGCTGGGTGTCGCGGCCGGGCGGGCCGTGGCCGTGGAGGACTCCGGGCCGGGGATCTCGTCTGCGGCCGCGGCGGGGCTGGCGGTGGTGGCGATCCCTAATGTGGAGTTTCCGCCGTCGCCTGCGCTTTTGGGCCGGGCCGGGGTGGTGCTCAGCTCCCTCGCCGAGCTTGATCCGGCCGCGATAACGGCGGCCGGTCAGGGGTGAGGGTCGGGCCTGGCTGGCTTCGTTGTGACGTTTTGGGGGTCCTGGCCCCCAAAACGTCACAGTCGTCGGCGGGGGCGGGGTTGGCAGCGCTCGCACACGTAGGTGCCGCGGCCGGCGGCGACGAGCTTTCGCACGGGTGTTCCGCAGTTTGGGCAGGGCTCGCCGGCGCGGCGGTGGACTAGGAACTCGTCCTGGAAGGACCCCTGGACGCCGTCGGGGTCGCGGTAGTCGTCGATGGAGGCGCCGTCGGCGGCGATGCCCGCGCGAAGGGCGTCGATCACCGCGCCGTGCAGCGCTTCCCACTGGGCGCGCGACAGCTTGCGCGCCTCGCGCAGCGGATGGACTCCGGCCCGGAAGAGGGCCTCGTCGGCGTAGATGTTCCCGACGCCGGCGATGCGCCGCTGGTCGAGCAGGAAGGCCTTGACCGGGGCGCGGCTGCTCCGACCGAGCGTGCGCAGGAGCTCGGGCGTGAACTCCGGGTCGAAGGGCTCGGGCCCCAGCCGCGCCGCCAGGAAGGCGTCCAGCGCGGGACCGCCCAGGGCCAGCTCGCCGGTGCCGAAGCGCCGCGGGTCGTCGTAGACCAGGCGGTGCCCGTCGTCCAGCGCGATGCGCACGCGGGCGTGGGCCGGGTCGGTCGGCGGGTCGTACAGGACGGCGCCGGTCATGCGCAGGTGCTGGAGCAGGAACACCTCGTCCTCCAGCTCCCACACCAGGTACTTGCCGCGGCGCCCCAGGCGCTCCACGCGGCGCCCGCGCAGCGCGTCCTCCACCTCGGCGGGCGCGCGCGGGCGCGTCCAGCGCGGGTCGGAGATCTCCACTCGCCGAAGGACCCGTCCCTCCACCCGCGGCGCGAGGCGACGGCGGATCGTCTCGACCTCGGGCAGCTCGGGCACGGCGAGCGAGTATCGCAGCCGGCGGGCGGCGCGCCCGGGGGGCGCGGCGCCGTCCGGTTGCGTGCGTCTGGACTAGGCTAGGCCTCAACAGCGGCATCGAGGGAGGGCCCGAACCGCCGGGGCGCCCAAATCGGCGCCACTGTCCTACCTAGAGGTCGGTATCCGATGCCTATGCAGGACGGTGCCTCACTTCACGCCCGGACCCACCCTCGATGCTGCTGTTCAGGACCCACCGCGGCCTCGGCAACCTTGCGAGCCATCCGTCCTCCTTCGCTCGACTTCGTGGTTCTACGCCTTTCCGGCGGCCCGGTCAAGCCAGGAAGGAGGTCCCCGGAAGGTCGGCGTCGCGCCCGGCCAGCCAGCGCAGCACCGACGCCCCCACGTCGGCCAGCGGCCCGTCGTGGCGCCGCCCGCCGTGGCCCGGGAAGACGGCCAGCAGCGGAGCGTGCTCGCGCGTGTGGTCGGTGCCGGGCGTGGTCGGGTCGCAGCCGTGGTCGGCGGTGAGGACGAGCAGGTCCTCCTCGCGCAGGCGCTCCAGCCAGGAGCCGACCGCCAGGTCGATCTGCCGCAGCGCCCGTTCGAAGCCCGGTACGTCCTTGCGGTGCCCGTAGACCTGGTCGGTCTCCACCAGGTTGACGAACACCAGGCCCGCTTCGAGCTCGTCCAGCAGGCGGTCGGTGGACTCGATCGCGATCGGGTTCGTGGGACCCGGGTGGGAACGGTCCACTCCCACCCCGGCGAACAGCTGGTCGACCTTGCCCACAGCGTGCACCGGCACCCCGGCGGCGCCCAGCTCGTCGAGGTAGGAGCGCGACGGCGGCGGCAGGGAGAAGTCGCGGCGCCCGTGGGTGCGGGTGAAGGCTCCGGGCGTGCCCTGGAAGGGACGCGCGATCACCCGGCCGACGGCGTGCTCCCCCTGCATCACCTCCCGCGCCGCGGCGCAGGCCGCGTACAGGTCCTCGGTGGGCAGGACGTCCACGTGGGCGGCGATCTGGAGCACCGAGTCCACGGACGTATAGACGATCAGCTCGCCCGTGCGCAGGTGCTCGGCCCCGAAGCGCACGATGGCCTCCACCCCGTTGGCGGCAGCGTTGCACAGCTGCCCGCGCCCGGTGGCCTCGGTCAGGCGCGCGGCGAGGTCGGGCGGGAAGCCGTCGGGATAGCTGGGCAGCGGCGCCGCGGGCACCACTCCCATCAGCTCCCAGTGTCCGGTGGTGGACTCCTTGCCCGGCCCCAGCGGATGCAGGCGCCCGTGCAGGACCGGATCGGCGGCCGGCGCGACCCCGGCCAGCGCGGCCACACGGCCCAGGCCGAGGCCGCCCAGCACCGGCAGGTCCAGGCCGCCGACCGCCTGCGCGAGGTGGCCGAGCGTGTCGGCGTCCGCGTCGCCGTAGTTGTCCGCGTCGGGCAGCGCCCCGACCCCGCACGCGTCCAGAACGACGACGAACGCGCGTCGGCTCACGAGGCGCGCGGCGCCGGCCGGCTGAGGCGCAGCGACCGCAGGAGCGGCCCGAACACGGCGCGGTCCACCTTCGGGAACTCCGACGGGGGCGCGTAGGCGTCGACCACCAGCTCGCCGCCGTGCGCGTAGAGATGCGTGGAGCGCACCTGGCGGCGGGCGATGCCGATCTTCTCCGTGGCGACCACCTCGACTCCGGGAACCCCGTCCACCCGCACCACGCGCGTGTGCAGGACCTTCAGCGAGGCGTCCCGCGCCCGGGCGGCGGCGACCAGCGCGCTGCGCGCGCGCTCCAGCTCGCTCGAAGAGACCGGCAGCCGCTCCTCGCGCGGGTAGCGCCACAGGATGACCGCGACCGGGCCCGAGGTCAGGGCGCCGATCTGCGGCGGCTTGGGATCGGCCAGGCCCCAGTTCGCGGGGCGCACGAAGGTGACGCCGTAGCGGCGCAGCTCCACCGTGCGCTTCCCCGCGGGCGGGGCCGCGCCGGCCGTGTCCGGGGCCCGCTGGCGCTCGTTCCCGCAGCCGGCGGCGAGGGCCGCCAGGGCGGCCAGGAGGAGCGGCGTGAGGCGGCGCACGGCCGCGATTCTGTCAGGCGCGACCGGAGGGCGAACGCGACGCGCGCGGGTGGGCTTCGAAGTAGACGTCGCGCAGGCGCTCGGCGGACAGATGGGTGTAGATCTGCGTGGTCGCGATGTCCGCGTGGCCCAGCATCTCCTGCACCGAGCGCAGGTCGCAGCCACCGGCCAGCAGGTGCGTGGCGAAGGTATGGCGCAGCGTGTGGGGGCTCATCTTGTCGGCCAGGCCCGCGGTCCGCGCGTGGCGCTGGACGATCTTGTAGAGGCCCTGGCGGGTGAGCCCGCCGCCGCGGTGGTTGACGAACAGCCGGCTCTCGTCGCGGTCGCCCACCAGGCGCGGCCGTCCGCGCGACACGTAGGCGCGCAGGGCGCCCACCGCCTCGCGCCCGATCGGGACCAGCCGCTCCTTGTTGCCCTTCCCCCGCGCGCGCAGGATGCCGGCCTCCAGGTCGACGTCCCCCACGTCCAGCCCCACCGCCTCCGACGCGCGCAGGCCGCACGCGTACATGATCTCCAGCATCGCCCGGTCGCGCAGGGCGGCGGGCTCGGTGCCGCTCGGGGCTCCCAGTAGTTGTTGAACTTCTCCACGCGTGAGGACGTGAGGCAGGCGCTGCGAGCGCTTGGGCGCGCGCAGGTCGGCCGTCGGGTCGTGGTCGAGGATCTCCTCGCGGCGCAGGTGGCGGTAGAAGGAGCGCAGGCAGGCCACCTTGCGCTGCACGGTGGCCGGCGCCACCGGCGGGCGGCCCTCGGCCCCGGTGGCCAGCTCGGTGACGAACTTGCGCAGGTCGCGGGCCTGGACGTCCAGAGCGCCGGTCCGCTCGTGCTCCAGGAAGACGGAGAACTGCATGAGGTCGGAGCGGTAGGCCTCCAGCGTGTTGCGCGACAGCCCGCGCTCCAGCTCCAGGTAGGCCAGGAAGTCGAGCATGAGCTCGCTGAACGGCCGGGTGGCCGGGTGGCTCGGGGCGGTCGCCATGCCCATTGAGGTTCGGCCCGGCCGCCGAGGCTCCTTGCCGCTGCAAGGCCGCGTTCAGCCATCCGTCGAAAAGAACCCCACAGGCAGGCCGGAATCGTTGATGATCAGGGCTCCTGAAGGAGGAAGAGGAGGAACCTATGCCCCATCTCATCGGCCGGCGAGCAGGTCTCGCCGTGGTCGCAATGCTCGCGCTCGCCCTCGTCGTCTCCGCGTGCGGGAGCAAGAGCAAGAGCGGCGGTGGCGGCGGCGGCACGATCGCCCTGCTGCTGCCCGAGACGAAGACCGCGCGCTACGAGTCCCAGGATCGCCCGCTCTTCACCAAGAAGGTGACGGCGCTGTGTTCCAGCTGCCAGATCATCTACAGCAACGCCGACCAGGACGCCGCCAAGCAGCAGCAGCAGGCGGAGGCAGCCCTCACCAAGGGCGCCAAGGTCCTCGTCCTCGATCCGGTCGACGCCGCCTCGGCGGGCGCGATCGTGGCTCGCGCCAACCAGCAGAAGGTCCCGGTCATCAGCTATGACCGCCTGATCACCGGCGCGGACATCCAGTACTACGTCCAGTTCGACAGCCGCAAGGTCGGCACCATCCAGGGCCAGGCCCTGGCGGACAAGCTCAAGACCGACGGCAAGCCCACCGGCCCCATCGTGATGATCAACGGGGCCCCGACCGACAACAACGCCAAGCTGTTCAAGGGCGGGGCGACGGCGGCGCTCACCGCGGCCGGCGTGAAGATCGCCAAGCAGTACGACACCCCGGACTGGAGCCCGGACAAGGCCCAGACCGAGATGCAGCAGGCGATCACGGCCGTGGGTGCGAACGGTTTCGCGGGCGTCTACGGCGCCAACGACGGCGTGGCGGGCGGCGCGATCGCGGCCATGAAGGGCGCCGGCATCAAGCCGAGCACCAAGCCGACGACGGGCCAGGACGCCGAGCTGGCCGCGATTCAGCGCATCCTCGCCGGTGAGCAGTACATGACGGTCTACAAGGCCGTCAAGCCGCTCGCCGACCGGGCCGCCGAGATCGCGGTCCTGCTGGCCCAGGGCAAGTCGGTGCCGCAGAACCTGACGCCGACCACGGAGGACAACGGCAAGAAGAAGGTGCCGACGTCCACCCACCCGATCACCGCGGTGACCAAGGCCAACATCAAGGACACGGTCATCAAGGACGGGTACTGGACCGCTGCACAGGTGTGCACCGGTGCGTACGCCTCCGCCTGCACGGCGGCGGGCATCAAGTAAGCCATCAGTCGAGGCCGGCGGCGCGTGGGGCGCCGCCGGTCCCGGCGCCGGAGAGAGGACGTCTGCAATGAACCAGAACGGATCTCTGCTCGCCCTGCGAGGCGTCAGCAAGAGCTTCGGGCCCGTGGAGGCGCTCAGCGACGTCGACTTCGAGGTGCGCCCCGCCGAGGTGGTCGCGCTCGTGGGCGACAACGGAGCGGGCAAGTCGACGCTGGTCAAGGCCATCGCCGGGATCCACGCGGTCGACGGCGGCGAGGTCCTGTTCGAAGGGCGGCCGGTGAGCATCCACACGCCCTCCGACGCCACCGACCTCGGCATCGCGACCGTCTACCAGGACCTCGCGCTCTGCGACAACCTCGACGTGGTGGAGAACCTCTTCCTCGGTCGCGAGGAGCTGGCGTCCGGCGTCGGCTCGCTCACACATCAGCTCGACGAGACCGACATGGAGCAGCGCTCGCACGAGCTGCTGGAGAACCTGGCCGTGACCATCACCGACGTCCGGGCGGAGGTCGGGACCATGTCCGGCGGCCAGCGCCAGCAGGTCGCCATCGCCCGCTCGCTGCTGGGCGAGCCCAAGGTCGTGATGCTCGACGAGCCCACGGCCGCGCTGGGCGTCCGCCAGACCGCGATGGTGCTGGCCCTGGTCAAGCGCCTGCGCGAGCGGGGGCTGGGGGTCGTGATGATCAGCCACAACCTGGGCGACGTGTTCGAGGTGGCCGACCGGATCTACGTCCTGCGCCTGGGGCGCGAGGCGGGGAACTTCAACGCCGCGGACGTGTCCCACGACAAGGTCGTGGGCGCCATCACCGGCGCGACGGGCGCCAACGGCGGCGACGCCGCCCCGGCGACGGGAGGCCAGGCATGAGCCCCCGCGACTTCATCCGCCGCTTCGTGCGCGGGGACCTCGCGGAGATCCGCGTCATCCTCGCCATCGCGCTCATCTGGGCCATCTTCCAGGTCCAGGAGAGCCGGTTCCTCACCGCGGTCAACCTCACCAACCTGGTCCTGCAGATCACCGCGATCGGGCTGATCTCGATCGGCATCGTCTACGTGCTGCTGCTGGGCGAGATCGACCTGTCGGTCGGTGCCGTGAGCGGGCTGTGCGCCGGGGTCGTGGCCGTCCTGAACGTCAAGAACGGCTGGAGCCCCTACGCCGCGATCGCCGCCGGCGTCGTGGCCGGCGCGACGATCGGGCTGGCGCAGGGATTCCTGTTCACCCGGTTCGGGATACCGTCGTTCGTGGTCACCCTGGCCGGCCTGCTGATCTGGCAGGGCGCGCTGCTCAAGGTGCTCGGGGCCACCGGCACGGTGAACATCACCGACCCCAAGATCACGGGGCTGACCAGCACGTTCTACAGCGCGAATGTGGGTTGGATCATGGCGGCGATCGGCATCGTCGCCTACGCGCTCGTATCGCTGGACGCGCGCCGGCGGCGCATGAGCGCGGGGCTGCCCGCGGCCGGAATCGGGCTGCTCCTCTTCCGGGTCGGCGCGGTGGCCGCGGCGATCGTGGCCACGGTCGCGGTCCTGAACTCCGACCGCGGCGTGCCGCTGGCCGCGCTGATCCTCCTCGGGTTCGTGGTGCTGTTCCAGTACATCGCCACGCGGACGCGGTTCGGCCGCCACATGTACGCGGTCGGTGGCAACGCCGAGGCCGCGCGGCGAGCCGGGATCAACGTGAACCGGATCCGGATCGCGGTGTTCGTCATCGCCGGCAGCATGGCGGCGGTCGGCGGGATCATGCAGGCCTCGCGCCTGCTCGCGGTCAACCAGTCCTCCGGCGGCAGCGACCTGCTGCTCCTGGCCATCGCGGGGCCGGTCATCGCCGGCACGAGCCTGTTCGGCGGGCGCGGCACCGTGTGGAGCGCGCTGCTCGGCGCGCTGGTCATCGGCTCCATCTCCAACGGGATGGACCTGCTGGCGCTCGAGACGTCGGTGAAGTACATGGTCACCGGCGGCGTGCTCCTCGCCGCGGTGCTCGTCGACGCACTGGCCCGCCAGCAGCGGCAGGTCGCGGGCAGAGTCTGAAGCGGGCCGGGCGGGCGCTCAGGCGCCCGCCCGGCGGCGCTCGTCGCGTAGCCACATCAGCGCGATCAGCGACTTGGAGTCGCGGCACTCGTCGATGGCGTCCTGGAGGCGCTCCAGGGGCCAGGGGACGATCTCGATCCGCTCGGAGGGATCGGGCTCGAAGTCCTCGACGTCCGTCAGGCCCCGCGCGCAGTACAGGGTCACCTCCTCGTCGGTGAATCCGGGGCTGGTGTAGAAGCGCGCGATCTGCACCCAGCGCTCCGCCCGCTTGCCGATCTCCTCGGCCAGCTCGCGCCGGGCGGTCTCCTCCGGCGGCTCGCCCTCCACGTCCAGCTTGCCCGCCGGGATCTCCAGCAGCGCCGGGTCGCCCACCGCCTCGCGCGGCTGGCGCACCAGCCACACCCGCTCGTCGTCCCAGGCCAGGATGCCCACGGCGCCGGGATGGGCGATCACCTCGCGCTCCACCACCTCGCCGTCGGCCTCGCGCCAGCGCTCGCGGCGGATGCGTGCGATGTGCCCCTCCCAGACCGTCTCGGACTCCAGCCGCTCGAACATCTAGCCGCCCTCCTCCCGGGCCGGGCCGAGCAGGCGCTCGACCACCATGACGTCGCGCCAGCGTCCCTCCAGCATGCCGTGGCGCCGATGCAGTCCCACCTCGCGGAACCCCAGGGCCCGGCACAGCGCCAGGCTGCCCTGGTTCTCAGGGAAGATCTTGCCCACCAGCTTGTAGCGCCCGTCGCGCTCCGCGGCGTCGCACAGCGCCTCCAGCAGCGCGCGGCCCACACCGCGCCCGCGCGCCTCGCGGGCGACGTAGATGCCGAACTCCCCCACCGGGCCGTAGATGTCGCGGTCGCCGTACTCGCTGACGCTGGCCCAGCCGATGAGCGCCCCGTCCTCCTCGGCCACCAGCAGCGGCCCGCGCTGGGCCAGCCAGCCGACGATCTGCTCCGGGGACCGCGGCTCGGTGCGGAAGGTGGCGCCGCGCTCCTCGATGCCCTGGTTGTAGATCTCGGCGATCCCGGCCGCGTCGTCGCGCTGGGCCGGGCGGATCCTCACGCCGGCCCCGCCAGCTGCGCCAGCGCCGTGCCGGCCGCCAGGGCGGCGGCGAAGAACGCGGGGTCCTCGCGCAGGTCGCGGCCCATCGTGCGGGCGGGCAGGCCGCTGGACTCGTAGCCGGGAAGGTCCACCGGCACCCGGCGCACGTCGTGGCGGTAGTCGTCCGGGAGCTCGGGGTCCGCTCCCGCCGGGAGGGCGACGATGGCCGGCTCCAGCAGCAGGTCCAGCACGGTCAGCGTGTGGTGGGAGATGCCGCGATGGCGCTCGCGCGGGTCGCCGGAGGACATCCGCGCCACCAGCACGGTCGGGCAGCCCAGGGTCAGCGCGGCGTGCGCGGTGTCCAGCGCCTCCATCCCCCCGTGGCCCAGCGCGGAGGCCGACCCCAGGATCCCCGGCCCGGGCCCGCAGACCACGGCCTCCCAGCCGTCGTCGCGCACGCCGTGGTGGATCGCGCCGGCGGTGGAGATCGCCTCGCCCTCGCCGCCGTAGGCCGGCCCGGCGGTGACGTGGGCCGCCAGCAGTCCGCGCTCGCGCAACTCGCTCACCACGCGCGACATCGCGCCGGGCAGCGCGCCGCCGGCGGTCTGCACGTAGCCCACTCGTACGCCGGGGCGGCCCTTGGCCAGAGCCCAGCACAGCGGCGCCAGCTGCCCGTGCAGGCCGAACACCCCGGCCGGGCGCATCAGCGGCACGGCCAGCTGCGGGCCCTCCACGGGGTGCACGGCGTGCTGGAGGCTCGTGTAGTTGAGCTTCATCACGTGCGCGCCGGGCGTGCCCGCGCCGTCCAGGCCCCTCGAGAGATTCACGTGGACGAGGTCGAACCCCCCGGAGCCCAGCCCGAGGTCCATGGCGGCGGTGTTCACCACGACGTCGTCGCCCGGCTCGCTCGCGCCGATCAGGCCGACGTCGGCGTGGGCGGCGCGCTCCTCGCCCGCCACCTCCACCCGCATGCGCTGCCAGCCGCCCTCGGGCGGGTCGGCAGACACGACCGTGCCGCGGCGCAGGGTCAGCACGCCGCCGCGACCTCCGCGGGCAGGCGCAGCGCGACGTCCAGCATCTCCTCCAGCGCCACGGCGGCCACCCGCTCGTCGGGCTGGTGGTTGGCCAGCGTCCCGTTGGCCAGGTTCACGCACGGCAGGCCGGCGTGGTGCAGGACGTTCGCGTCCGACCCGCCGCCGGTGACGATGCGCCGCGGCTCGTGGCCCGCGGCGCGCAGGGCGGCCTCGGCGGCGATCACGGCGGGCGAGGACCCCTTCTCACGGTAGCCGCGGAACAGGCACTCCACGGAGACGTCCACGTCGCACTCGTGCGCGTTGGCGCCGTCGTGGACGCGGTCCACCATCTCCGCCATCGCCGTCTCCACGCGCGTGTCGTCCAGCGAGCGAGCCTCGGCCTCGATCCGGCAGCGGTCGGGGACCACGTTCAGCGAGGCGCTGCCGCCCTCGATGCGCCCGACGTTGGCCGTGGTCTCCGGGTCCAGGCGGCCCAGGCGCATGGCGGCGACGGCGGCGGCCGCGGCGGCGATCGCGCTGCGCCCGTCCTCCGGGCGGATCCCCGCGTGGGCGGAGGCGCCGTGGAAGTCGGCGTCCAGGCGGAAGTACGTGGGCGAGGCCATGACCACCTCGCCGATGGGAGTCGCGTGGTCGAACACGTAGCCGCAGTCGGCGCGCAGGCGGGCGCGGTCGAAGGCCTTGGCCCCGCGCAGCGCGTTCTCCTCGCAGACGGTGAACAGCAGCTCCAGGCCCGCGGGGGCGCCGCGCTCCACCGCGTCGCGCGCGACCTCGAGCATGACCGCCACCGCGGCCTTGTTGTCGGCCCCCAGGATCCCGGCGTTCGCGTTGCGCCACACCCCCTCGTCCAAGACGGGCTCGATCGGCGCCTGGGGCACGACGGTGTCCAGGTGGGCGCACAGCAGCACCGTGGGCGCACCCTCCGGGCCGGGGACCCGGGCCAGCAGGTTCCCGCATTCGGACCCCGCCTCGGGGCCGGCGCCGTCCTCCTGCACGTCCAGCCCCATCCCGCGCAGCTCGCCGGCCACCCGCTCGCCGCACGCGCGCTCGCGGCCGAAGGGCGACTCGATCCGGCACAGCTCCGCGAACAGGTCGTTGACGCGGCGCCGCTGCGCCCCGGTGACGCTCACTCGGCGCGGCTGACCGAGGGCTCGCCCTCGGGCGCCCGGCCCTGCGCACGCTCGAAAGCGGCCGCCACGAACTCGCGGAACAGCGGCGCCGGGCGGTCGGGCCGCGACTTGAACTCCGGGTGGTACTGGGAGGCCACGAAGAAGGGATGGGCCTCGCGCGGCAGCTCGACCACCTCGACCAGCCGCTCGTCGGGCGAGGTGCCCGAGAAGCGCATGCCCGCCGACTCCAGGCGCTTGCGCAGCATGTTGTTGACCTCGTAACGGTGGCGGTGGCGCTCGTAGACCACGGCCTCGTCGTAGATCTCGCGCACCCGCGTGTCGTCGTGGAGCTTGATCGGGTCGGCCCCCAGGCGCATGGTGCCGCCCATGTCGGCGACCTCCTTCTGCTCGGGCAGCAGGTCGATCACGGCGAACGGCGTCTCGGGGTCGAACTCGGTGGAGTTGGCGCCCTCCATCCCGGCCGCGTGGCGCGCGAACTCGCAGACCGCGATCTGCATCCCCAGGCAGATGCCCAGGTAGGGCACCTCGTTCTCGCGCGCCACCCGCGCGGCGGCGATCTTCCCCTCGATCCCGCGGCCGCCGAAGCCGCCGGGAATCAGGATCCCGTCCGCGTCGGCGAGCCGCTCGCCCGCGGAGGCCGGGTCCAGCTTCTCGGAGTCGACCCAGTCGATCTCCACCCGGGCGCCGTGCAGGAACCCGGAGTGGCGCAGGGCCTCCACCACCGACAGGTAGGCGTCCTCGAGCTGGACGTACTTGCCCACCAGCGCGATGCGCACGGGCTGCTCGGCCTCGTCGGCGCGGCGCGTGAGCTCCTCCCAGGAGCCCAGGTCGGGCGCCGGGGCCTCCGCATTGAAGTGCTGGAGCACGAAGTCGTCGACGCCCTCGTCGCGGAAGACGAGCGGCACCTTGTAGATGTTGTCCACGTCGCGCGCGGAGACGATCGCCTCGTCGGGCAGCGAGGCGAAGAGCCCGATCTTGCGCCGGATCTCCATGTTGAGACTGCCCTCCGAGCGGCAGACCAGCATGTCCGGCGCGATGCCGATGCGCCGCAGCTCGTTGACCGAGTGCTGCGTGGGCTTGGTCTTCAGCTCGCCGGCGTGGCCGATGTAGGGCACCAGCGTCAGGTGGATGTACATGCAGCGGTTGCGGCCCACGTCGACGGGGAACTGGCGGATCGCCTCCAGGAACGGCAGCGACTCGATGTCGCCCACCGTGCCGCCGATCTCGGTGATCACGAAGTCGACGTCGCTGGACTCGGCCACGACGCGGATGCGCTGCTTGATCTCGTCCGTGATGTGCGGGACGACCTGGACGGTCCCGCCCAGGTAGTCGCCGCGCCGCTCGCGGCGGATCACGCTGTTGTAGACGGCTCCGGCCGTGACGTTGGAGGCGCGCGACGTGTTGGCGTCCGTGAAGCGCTCGTAGTGCCCGAGGTCGAGGTCGGCCTCGGCGCCATCCTCGGTCACGAAGACCTCGCCGTGCTGGTACGGGGACATCGTCCCCGGGTCCACGTTGATGTAGGGATCGAACTTCTGCAGCTGCACGTTCAGGCCCCGGGCCACCAGCAGCCGGCCGATCGACGACGCCGCGATGCCCTTCCCAAGCGAGGAGACGACGCCGCCGGTGACGAAGATGAAACGGGTCTGCGGGCGACTGTCAGGGGTCATGCAGGTCTGCCGAACGAGTCTAGCTGGCGCAGCAGCGGAGCCCGTTCGACGAGTGAGGAGATTGACCGAAATTCCCCATAGATCGTGATCGCCAGGACGACCGCGAGGGCGATCGCCTGCCCCACGGTGCCCAGCGCGAGGACGATCCACAGGCCGGCGAGCGCCCCGAGCAGGTTGGAGCCGGTGTCGCCGAGCATCGCGCGCTCGCGCAGGTCGAAGGCCCCGACCACCACCGCGGCGCCGGCGAACAGGCCCAGGGTCCACAGCACGTCGACGTCCCAGGTGCCGAGCGTGAGGCCGGCTCCCAGCAGGACGAAGGCCTTCGCCGAGCGCCCGGGCCGCAGGTCGAGGAGGTTGAACAGGTTGGTGCACAGGACCAGCACGGCCACCGCCAGCAGGTACTCGCCGCCGCCCAGGCCCAGGCCCGAGAGCGCGTACAGCGCCAGGCCCAGCGAGCCCGCCGCCTTCAGGGCCCCGGTGCTGATCCCGCCGCGCAGGACCGCGGCGCCGTGCCCGCGCCACCCGCGCGGCTCCCCGCCCAGCGCGTCGTCCAGCAGCCCGAGGGCGGCGACGCCGAAGCAGTAGACCGCGACCGCGCGCAGGTCGGGCGACAGCACGTCGTCGGCGACCCCCAGCTCCTGGATCAGGGCCAGCGGGCCGGCGGCCAGCGCGGCCGCGGCCACGACCACGGTGCCGGCCGGGAAGGGCAGCGTGACGCCGCGGTAGTTGGCCATGGCCAGCCGGCTGTCGCCCAGGGTCCGCAGCATCGCGGGCGCGATCAGGAGCGCCACCGCGGCGGAGACGATCAGCGGCAGAGCCGGCACGGGGCGAGCCTAGACGCGGGCGCGGCGGATGGGGCTACGGGGTGGCCCCGGCGGTGGGCAGCAGCGCCTGCGCCGAGTCCTTCTGGCCGTAGGCGCCGTTCGCGCCCAGCAGGACGAAGACGAGCGCGGCCTTGCCGGCCAGCGAGTCGATGTTGTCCACGCTGGAGAGGCGGTGGTCTTTGAACCAGGCCACCTGCGACGGATCGGTGGAGCTCTCCTCCACCCCGGCCACGCGGGCGCGGTCGCCGGCCTGCAGGCCCTCCAGGAGACCGGATTCGAACGCCTCGGTGCGGGTGGCGTCGTCGCCCTGGGTCGTGCGCGGGGCGTGGAACACGATGACGCCGTCCAGGGCGTCCAGGCGCCCGCTGAAGGAGGTCAGGACCGAGCGGTACTGGCGCACGGCGCGGCCTCCCTTCACCAGCGCCGCGCCCAGGTCGCGGCCCAGGCGCGTGTAGTCGGCGGGGACCGGTGGCTTGCCGGCGCCCTTGGTCGCCGAGGCCGCGCCCTCGGGCGGGGGCTCGGCGATGACGGCGACGCCGCCCAGGCGCCCGCCGGAGCCCTCCAGGGCCTGGCGGACCTGCTGGATCGTGCTGTCGGGCAGATCCCCGAGGCCGACGAGCCCGATGCGCCGTCCGGCCAGGCGGTTCTCCACCAGCAGCGGGTAGAGCGCGTCCTCGAAGGCCGCCCGGTCGCGCAGCTCGCGGGCGAGCTTGGCCGACCGGGCGTTGGCCTTGCGGACGTCGCCGCGCAGCGAATCGCGGACGTTGCGCTCGGCGCTGGAGACCAGGCCCTGGTCGCCGATGGCGACGCCCAGGAGCAGGCCGATCATCAGCGCCATGAAGACGGAGACGAGCGAGAGCGCGTGGTAGCGGAAGTCGAACATGTGCGGCCGGAGAGCCTAGAGGTCCATGCCCAGCAGGACCCTGAGCTTGAGCCACAGCAGGTCGGCCACCTCGCGCAGTCCCGGCGTGGCGAGGATCACCGCGGTGAAGAGCAGCACGCCCACAACCAGCAGCAGGAGCATCGGGGCCGAGCCGGGCTGCGGACGGTAGAGCCGGCTCACACCCTTGGCGTCCACCAGGATCTCGCCGATCCGCAGGCGGGTCAGGAACGTGGACGACATGCCCCGGCGGTTCTTGTCCAGGAACTCGACCAGGTTGAAGTGCGAGCCGACGGACACGATCAGCGACGCGCCCTTCTCCGCGGCGATCAGCATCGCGACGTCCTGGCTGGTGGCCGGGGCGGGGACGATCTTGTAGGGCAGGCCCAGGCGCTCCACGGCCTCGCGGCCCGGCGCGCGCCCGTCGGGGTAGGCGTGGACGACCAGCTCGGCCCCGCTGCGCAGCGTGGCCTCCGTGGCCGAGTCCATGTCCCCCACGATCATGTCCGGCTTGAAGCCCTCCTCGATGAGGGCGTCGGCGCCGCCGTCCACGCCCACGAGCGCGGGCCGCGTGTCGCGGATGTAGGGCCGCAGGGCCTTGATGTCGCGCTTGTGGTCCACCCCGCGCACGACCACCAGCGCGGTGCGGTCGCGGAACTCGGTCGCGAACTGGGGCAGCTCGAGCTTGCCGGCCAGCAGCTCCTTCTCCTGAACCATGTGCTCGACGGTGTTGTGCGCGAAGGCCTCCAGCGCCTCGCCGATCTCGCGCCGGCGCTGGTCGGTGAGGTCCTGGACGGTCTTGGGGTCCTGCAGGTCGCCGCGGGCGACGACCTGGCCGTGGCGGAGGATCTCGCCGCCACGCAGCACGATCGGGTCCCCCTCGTCGAGCAGGTCGAACAGCGGCGCACCGGGCGCGTCCACGAGGTGGATCCCCGCCTGCACCAGCAGCAGCGGCCCGGCGTTGGGATAGCGCCCGCTCGTCGACAGCGCGCAGTTGACCACGGCCTCCACGCCGCACGCGATCAGGTCCTCGGCCGAGACACGGTCGAGGTCGAGGTGATCGATGATGGCGATGTCCCCGCGACGCAGGCGCTTGACCAGCCGCTTCGTGCGCTTGCCGAGGCGCGCGATGCCCGCCACCTCGCGAACGGCGCCGGCCGAACCTGCCGCAGGCTCGCCTGTAGTCCCAGAGACGGCCACGGGCCCAAGTCTACGCGGCCTTGAGCAGCTCCTTTGCGTGCTTGCGTGCACCCGCGTCGTCCTCGTCGGCGCCGAGCATGCGGACCAGCTCCTCCACCACCGAGCCGCCGGTGACCTCCTCGACCGTGGCCCGGGCGGGGTCGGCGGCCGTGTCCTTCTCGATGCGGAAGTGGCGGTCGGCCAGGGAGGCGACCTGGGGCAGGTGCGTGATGCACAGGACACGCCGTCCCCGGGCCAGGGCCCGCAGCCGCTCGCCGACGGCGCGCGCGGTGTGGCCCCCGATGCCCGCGTCGATCTCGTCGAACACCAGGAGCGGGGCCTCCGCGGCGGCCGGCCCGGCCTCGGCGGCGACACCGGTCAGCGCCAGCATCACGCGCGAGAGCTCGCCGCCGGAGGCGATCTCGCGCAGCGGCGCCGCGGGCACGCCGGGATTGGGGGCGATCAGCAGCTCGACGGACTCGGCGCCGGTGGCGGCCGGCTCCTCGCGCGGGGTGAGCGCGACCTCGAACGAGGCGCCCTCCATCGCCAGCTCCCCCAGCCGCGCCCGCACCGCCTCGGCCAGGCGCGGGGCCGCCTCGCGCCGCGCGTCGCCCAGCGCGCCCGCCAGCTGGGCCAGCTGCGCCTCGGCCGCATCCAGGCGGCCCTGGGCCTCCTCGATCGCCTCCTCGGCCCCGGTCAGCTCGTCGCGGCGCTCGCGGCAGCGCTCCGCGTGCTCGAGCACCGCCGCGATCGTCCCGCCGTGCTTGCGCCGCAGCCGGTCGAGCCCGGCGAGGCGCTCCTCGACCTCCTCCAGGCGGCCCGGCGCGCCCTCGATCTCCTGCTCGTAGGAGCGCAACTCCGCCCCGGCGTCCTCCAGCTCCAGCTGCGCGGCGCGGACGCGCTCGGCCAGCGCGTCCAGCCGTGCGTCCACCCCCGCCAGCGCATCCAGCTCCCGCGACGCCGCCGCTAGCAGCGACGCCGCGCCCGTACCGCCCGACTCGGGCGACACCGCCTCGGCCCCGGCCAGCGCGGCGGCGCGCAGGCCCTCCAGGTGGCGCAGCCGGTCGCGCTCGGCCGCGAGCTCGCGCTCCTCGGACTCGTCCGGGGCCGCGACCTCGATCTCCTCGAGCTCGAACAGCAGCAGGTCGAGCTCGCGGTCGCGCGCCCCGGCCCGAGCGCGCAGCTCGGCCAGCTCGGCGCGCAGGTCGCGCGCACGGGCCCACGCCTGCGAGTACGCCGCCCGGCGCTCCTGCTGCGCCGGCCCGCAGAACCCGTCCAGCACGTCCAGCTGGGCCGAGGCCAGCGTCAGCTTGCGGTGCTCGTGCTGCCCGTAGAAGGCGATCAGCCCGGCGGCGAGGTCGCGCAGCTCGCCCGCGCCGGTGGACCGCCCGTTCAGGTACGCGCGCGTGCGGCCCTCCGCGCTCACGCGCCGGGCCAGCACCAGCTCCTCGGCGTCCTGCGGCAGGCGCTCCCCCAGCTCCTCGCGCAGCGCGTCCGTCAGCTCGAACGCCCCCTCCACCCACGCCTCCCGGGCGCCCGGGCGCACGATCCCGCTGCGCGCGCGGCCCCCCAGCAGCAGGTCCAGGGCGTGGGCCAGCACGGTCTTCCCCGCCCCCGTTTCGCCCGTGAGGACGTTCAGGCCGGGCGCGAGCCGCAGTTCGGCCCGCTCGATCAGCAACAGGTTCTCCACGCGCAGTTCGTTGAGCACGGGCGACGGTGTACCAGCGGCGTCCGACGGACCGGCACCGAAACCGCTCACCGCGGGTCTCTCGTGACAGTCCGGGGGGCGTTTGTGGGAGGCTCGGCGGGTGGGCCGCGTCTACGAGGCCACCTGGGGACGAGGGTTCGCCGCCCTCTACGACCGCATGCTCGCCGGCACCGAGGACGCGGGCCTGCGCGATCGCCGCCGCGAGCTGCTGTCCGAGGCCGAGGGCGCCACGCTGGAGCTGGGCGCGGGCACCGGCCTCAACCTCGACCTCTACCCGGCCGCGGTCACGGAGCTGGTCCTCACCGAGCCCAGCGAGCACATGGCCCGGCGCCTGCGCGAGCGCGCGTCCGCCGAGGCCCGGGCGGTGGAGGTGGTCGAGTCCCCGGCCGAGCGGCTCCCATTCCCGGACGACCGCTTCGACACCGTGGTCGGGACCCTCGTGCTGTGCACCGTGGACGACCCGGCCCGGACCCTCGCCGAGGTGAACCGCGTCCTGCGCCCCGGGGGCCACCTTCTGTTCCTGGAGCACGTCCGCTCCGACGATCCCCGCGTCGCGCGCTGGCAGGACCGCCTGGAGCGGCCCTGGCGCTTCATGGGCGCCGGCTGCCACTGCAATCGCGACACGCCGGCGACGCTGGAGGCGTCACCGCTGCTCGTCGAGCGCCTCGACCACGGAATGCTCCCGAAGGCGCCGTCGATCGTACGCCCCCTGATTCTGGGCGACGCCCGCAGCCCGGGTAGTCCCGTCAGCGGATGGCGCGCGCCGGCACACCGTCCGCCTCCGGGCGGCCCCGCGCCGCCCACCTCGGGCCCGAGCGCCGCCGGCCGCTCGTCCTCGATGCCGCGCTGCGCGCCACCCGGGACCGGTTCATCCTCATCCGGCGCTAGGTGTTGCGACCGGGGGCGGGGCGATCGCGCCCCGCCCCCGGCGCGCTCAGAACGCCAGCCGGCCGAACTTCTCGCGCAGGCGGTGGTAGAAGGTCGCCCCGGGCAGCTGGGCGAGCACGGCCTGGCGGTCGACGAAGGTCAATCCGAGGCCGTCGCCCGCGGCCAGCTCGCAGGCCACCCGCCCGTCCACGGTCACGTCGGCGGACTCGTCGCGCGAGCAGTTGCGCACGGTGAGCGTGTCGTTGGGGGCCACGACCAGGGTCCGCGCGGTGAGCGAGTGCGGGGCGATGAAGGAGACGACGTAGCCCTCCACGCCCCACGCCATCACCGGGCCTCCGTTGGCCAGGTTGTAGCCGGTGGACCCGGCCGGCGTGGACACCACAAGCCCGTCGCAGCGGACCCGCCCGATCTCGTCCTCGCCGATCGTGTAGGACAGGTCCGCGACGCGCAGCCCCTGCTTGCGGTGGAAGGAGACGTCGTTGATCGCGCGGTACACGCGGTCGCCCAGGCGCACGTGCATCGCGGGCAGCTCCATGCGATCGAAGTCGCCGGCCAGCGCCCGGCGCAGCCCGTCCTCCAGCTGATCGGGGTCGACGGTGGCCAGGAAGCCGACCTCGCCGAAGTTGACCGCGAACACGGGGGTCCCGGTTTCCGCGTACAGGCCCAGGGCGGTGAGGATCGTGCCGTCGCCGCCGAGCACGACGCACAGGTCGGCCTCGGCGCCCAGCTCGGCCGCCTCGATGCCCGGCTCGCCGTTCCGGGCGCCGTGCTTGCGCATCTCCTCTTCGTCGAGGCGCAGGACGGCGCCCGCCTCGGCCGCCAGGCGCCGCAGGGTGTCGAAGGCGCCGGCGATCTGCTCGGGCCGGCGGTGCGTGAGGACGGCTATCCGCAGCGCGCTCACGGCTCCACCTCGCGGGCCGCGGCCTCGAGGTCCTCCCGGTCGCCGGACCGTCCGCCCTCCGCCAGCCACACGAAGGTCTCCAGGTTGCCCTTGGGGCCCGGGAGGCCCGAGGACGCGAAGCCCAGCACGCTCGCGCCCAGGCCCCGCGCGGCCTGCGCCACGCTCACCAGCGCGGCCCGGCGCGCGCCGGCGTCGCGGACGACCCCGCCCTTGCCCACGTGCTCGCGCCCGGCCTCGAACTGCGGCTTGACCATCACGAGCGCGTCCCAGGACGGCGCGGTGCACCCCAGCACGGCAGGCAGGACCTTCGCGGCGGAGATGAAGGAGACGTCCAGGACCACCAGGTCAGGGGCGTAGGGCAGCTGGCCGGGCTCCAGGTGGCGGGCGTTGGCGCGCTCCACGACCGTCACGCGCGAGTCGTTGCGCAGGTCCCAGTGCAGCTCGCCGTACGCCACGTCCAGCGCGACGACGTGGGTGGCACCGCGCTGGAGCAGGCAGTCCGTGAAGCCGCCGGTGGAGGCGCCCACGTCCAGCGCGCGGCGCCCGGCCGGGTCCAGGCCGGTGGCATCCAGCGCGTTGGCCAGCTTGCGCCCGCCGCGCGACACGAATTCCGGCGCCTGGGCCACCTGGACCGGCACGTCCTCGGCCACCAGCTGACCCGGCTTGTCGGCGCGGCGGCGCTCGGCGCCCAGGTGCACCTCGCCCGCCAGGACGGAGGCGGCGGCCCGGCTGCGCGAATCGAACACCCCGCGCCGGGCGAGCAGCGTGTCCAGCCGCACCTTCGTCGCCCTGGCCATGGCGGGAACGCTACCGGCTGCCCGCTACCCTTCCACGCTCGATGGCGAAGCTTCCCTCCCTGATCGCCCGCGGGCGCGCCGTTCCGTGGGTCACGGTCCTCACGGTGGCGGTGCAGGTCGCCCAGGAGGGCCGCAAGCGCTGGGACCGCCTGAGCAAGCGCGAGCAGGACGACCTGCTGCGGATCGTCCGCAAGGCGCCCGGTGGCCCCTCGGCGTTCACGGCGCACGACCGCGCCCGCCTGCGGACGATCGTCCGCAAGGTCGCGTCGCGCGACTAGCCCCTTCGGGGCCTCCAGGGCCCCGGCCCAGTGTGCCCGGCATCACAGACGTTGACTGGCCAGTCAGCCAGTATGGGTTTCGCGATGACCGCACTTCGACTCATCTCCCTCCCCACCCACGCCGTCCTCGAGCTGCTGGGCGGGCTGACACTCATGGTCGCCCCCTTCGTGCTCGGCTTCGGCGCCGCCGGCCTGGTGGCCGCGGTCGCCATCGGCGCCCTGATCGTCGGACTGGCCCTGTCCACCGCCGACCAGGACAGCCGCAGCATTCACATCGCCGCCCACTTCGCCTTCGATCGCGGCATCGCGATCGGCCTCCTCGGCGCCGCGCTGGTGCTCGGCCTGGCCGGCGACGTGACCGCCGCGGCCGTGTTCGCGGGCGCATCCTTCCTCCAGGCGGCCCTCAATCTCACGACGCGCTACAGCGCGCGGGCGTGACCCAAGCTTCCCTCATCGATCACAGCCCCATCACATAGCAACATCTCTCCTCCCTAGAAACGGCCCGCCTCGGCGGGTCGTTTCTTTTGTTGGAAGGGCTACGCCCCGGCCAGGGCCGACCGCGGGTCCAGCACCGCGGCCTCGATGCGCTGGGCGATCTTCTCGCCCGTGAAGCCGACCTCCTCGTGCAGGAGCGCCGGCTTGCCGTGGGTGACGTAGCGATCGGGCAGGCCCACGCGCAGGATCCGCGGCGTCGGGCCGGCCTCGGAAAGCGCCTCCCACACGGCGGAGCCGAAGCCGCCCATCAGCACGCCCTCCTCCACGGTCACGAGCAGCTCGTGCTCGGCCGCGAGCTGGGCCATCAGGGCGGTATCGATCGGCTTCGCGAAACGCGCGTCGGCCACGGTGACCTCCAGGCCGCGCTCGGCCAGCAGATCGGCGGCCTCCAGCCCCTTCCCCACGCCGCTCCCGTAGCCGACGACGGCCACGCGGTTCCCCTCGCGCAGGACCTCGCCGGTCCCGATCTCGATCGCCTGGGGCTGCGGCGGCAGCGCCACGCCGGCCGCCTCGCCGCGGGGGTAGCGCAGGGCGACGGGGCCGCCCTCGTGCTGCACCGCGGTGCGCAGCATGTGAAGAAGCATGGCCTCGTCGCGCGGAGCCATCAGCGTCATGTTGGGCAGTGGGCGCAGGTAGGCGATGTCGAAGGCGCCGTGGTGCGTGGGGCCGTCGTCGCCGACCAGCCCGGCGCGGTCCATCGCGAACACCACCGGCAGCGACTGCAGTGCCACGTCGTGGACGATCTGGTCGAACGCGCGCTGGAGGAAGGTCGAGTAGATCGCGCATACCGGCTTGACGCCCTGGAGCGCCATGCCGGCCGCGAACAGCACGGCGTTCTGCTCCGCGATCCCCACGTCGAAGTAGCGCTCGGGCATCTCCTTCTCGAGGATGTTCAGCCCGGTGCCGGAGTTCATGGCCGCCGTGATCCCGACCACGCGCGGGTCGCGCCGGCACTCGTCGACCAGGGCCTGCCCGAAGACCGTCGTGTACTGGGGCGGCGCGGGCTTGACCGGCTTGGGCGCCTTGACCGCCGCCGCGGGCGCGCCGTTTGCGATGGAGTTGGGCTTGGCGGCGTGCCATTTCTCCATGCCTTCGAGGTCGCCCTCCTCGGCGGGGGCGAAACCTTTGCCCTTGACCGTGGCGACGTGCAGGACGACGGGACGGTCCGCCGCCAGGGCCTCCTTCAGCGCGCTGCGCACCGCGCGGACGTCATGGCCGTCCACGACGCCCATGTACGCGAAGTCCAGCTCCTCCCACCACAGGCCCGGGGCCCAGAAGGCCTTGATCGATTCCTTGAAGTGGGGGCCGAACTGCTCGAAGCGCGCGCCGATGCCGCCAGGGAGCTTCGTCAGCCCGCCCTCCACGCCCTCGCGCGCCTTCCACAGCTTGGGGTTCAGGCGCACGCGGTTGAAGTAGCGCGACAGCGCGCCGACGTTGGGCGCGATCGACATCCCGTTGTCGTTGAGGATCACCACGAACGGCGTCCCCAGACCCCCGGCCAGGTGGACGGCCTCGAAGGCCACGCCGCCGGTCATGGCGCCATCGCCGATGACCGCGACCACCCGGCCGTCCTCGCCCTGGCCCATTCGCATGGCCTGCTTGAGCCCCACCGCGTAGCCGATCGAGGTCGAGGCGTGGCCGGCACCCATGATGTCGTGCTCGGACTCCTCGATCGAGCAGAAGGGCGCCAGGCCCCCGTACTTGCGGATCGTGTCCAGCCGGTCGCGCCGGCCGGTGAGCACCTTGTGGGGATAGGCCTGGTGACCGACGTCCCACAGGACCTTGTCGCGCGGGCTGTCCAGGACCGAGTGGACCGCGACGGCCAGCTCGCAGGCTCCGAGGTTGGCGCCGAAATGGCCGCCGATCTCGCCGATCGTGTCGATGATCTGCTCGCGGACCTCCTGCGCCACCTGCTGGAGCTCGTCGTCGGACAGGCCGTGGAGGTCGGCGGGGCCGTCGATGGCGTCGAGGAGCTTCGGGGGTGGCTGGGTCACGAGGTGCGGGTGTAGATGAAGTCGGTGATCTGCCGGAGCTCGACGGCGCGGCCGGCGGCGGCCGCCTGCAGCGCGGCGCTCGCCTTGGCGTGGGACTCCCCGGCCAGCGACCGGGCGCCCTCCAGGCCGAACTCCGTGACGTACGTACGCTTGCCGTGTCGCTCGTCTGAGCGGGCGGGCTTGCCGAGGTCGGCGTCGGTTCCGGTTACGTCCAGGATGTCGTCCACGATCTGAAACAGCACGCCGAGCTCGGCGGCGAAGGCACGGTAGGCGATTGTCGCAGGTCCACTGGTGTCGCCGAGTACCAGCACGCACTCGACGGACGCCCCGATCAGTCGCCCGGTCTTGAGCTCGTGCAGCCGGCGCAGGCCGTCCGCGCCGCCGGGCGCGCTGTCGGCCACGTCCAGGTACTGGCCGCCGACCATCCCGTCCACGCCCGTGGCGGCGGCCAGCTCGCGGACGGCGGCCAGGATGCGGTCGGGGTCCCCCTCCTGCTCGGTGAGCACGAGTCGGAACGCCTCCGCGTACAGGCCGTCGCCCGCCAGGATGGCCACGTCCTCGCCGAACTTGCGGTGGCAGGTCGGCTCGCCGCGGCGCAGGTCGTCGTCGTCCATCGCCGGAAGGTCGTCGTGGATCAGCGAGTAGGTGTGGATCAGCTCGATGGCCGCGGCCAGGGGCATGACCGTCCGCGGGTCGCGGCCGACGGCTCGGGCCGTGGCCAGCGCCAGGACCGGGCGGATGCGCTTGCCACCCGCCAGGAGGCTGTAACGCATCGCCTCCTCCAGGCCCGTGGTGGCCGGCTCGCGGGCGAAGCGCAGCGTCTCCAGGTAGCGCTCGACCTCGAGCCGCAGCTCGTCGGGATAGCCGGAGTCGCTCATCTACAGGAGGGAGTCCTGGCCGGGCGGCGGCTCGGCCGCGCGGGCTTGGCGGTCCAGCTCGGCCGCGGCGCGCGAGGCCAGGCGGGCGCACTCGTCCACCAGCGCGGCCGCGCCGTCGGGGTCGAGCTCCCCGGAGCGCAGCTGGGCGGCGGCCTTCTCCAGGTCGCCCACCAGCACGTCGAGGTCTGCGGATTCGGTCATGCGATGGTGATCCTACGCCGCCACTGAGGCCAGGACCTCGACCGCGGGCTCGTACTGCTCGGGACGCAGCCGGATGTGGGACTGCTGGCTCATCGAGCGCGGCGCGATCCCGATGGCCTCGACCGGCGGGGCGTTGGTGAGGGCTCGAGGACCTCGGCGACGGCGAAGACCCGGCGCCACACCTAGGCGTAGTAGACGAGGCGGTCGCCGGGCTCCATGCGCGGCCGGCGCGGGAAGCCGGTGCGGCCGAGCCGCCGCTGCGCGCCGCCGTCCTCCAGCCACGCGTCGGGCAGCGGCGAGGTGGCCGACCCCAGCGCCTTGAGCCAGTGCTGCCTCACCCGGCGGCGCGAGCGTCGCGCAGGACGGCGCCCAGGATGCCGTTGACGAACCCCGGGGCCTGGGCGCCGCAGAAGGTCTTCGCGGTCTCCACCGCCTCGTCGATCGCTCCCTCGGGCGGGATGGGAGTCTCACCGGGGATGTCGCCGGGATGCAGCAGCTCGTACAGGGCGGTGCGCAGGATCGCCCGCTCCAGCGGCGCGATCCGGTCGACGGACCACCCCTCGGCGTGGCGCTCGATCAGTCCGTCGAGCTCCTCCCGGTGCTCGTCGACCCCGTGCGCGAGCGCCCGCGTGAAGGCGTGGGCGTCGCGGGGCAGCGCGTCGTCGAGCGCCTGCCCCGTGGCGTCCTGCTGATAGAGGGCGAACACCGCCGCCCGCCGCTGATCGCGCCTGCGCATCCGGCTTCGAGGTTAGTCAGTCCGCCTCAGGAGGAGCCTCAGGTCGGCGGCGAGGGCTTCGGGCTCGCGGTGCAGCTGGCGCCAGGTGATCCGGATGACGCGCCACCCCTCCGTCTGGAGCCGGCGGTCTCGGAGGCGGTCGCGCTCGAAGGCCTGGCGGTGGCCGTGGAATGTGTGGCCGTCGAGCTCGGCGATCAGGCGGGCATGGGGCCAGAGGAAGTCGACCTCGATGGTGCTTTGGCCGGTGCGGATCGTCGCGTTGGTCGTCGGTCGCGGCAGCCGGTGGGCGTCGAGGAAGGCGAGGAAGCGGTCCTCGAGCTCGCTGCGGGTCGGGGCCTGGTCCAGGGCTCCGGCATCGAGGAGTTGGCTCAGTGCGGGGGTGCCGGGACGGTGGGCGTGGCGGGTTGTGAGGGTTTGGAGGGAGGTCTGGTCGGTCAGGCGCAGCATCTCCGCCTGCTCGAGGGCTCGCTTCAGGCGGTGACGGTCGAGGGTGGCGGCGAGGTCGAGGAGGGTGCGGGCGGCGGTGGTGACGGGGATCCCGTCGTGACGGCCGGTTTCGTCTGGCGCCAGCGCGGTTCGGTGGAGGTGGATGCCGGGCGAGGCGTGCAGCCGGCGCGGAACGGTGACGTCGATCTGCGCGCGTGCCGTCATCCTGAGACCCAAGAGTGCGGCCGCGGAGCGATGGCTCAGCACCGCGTCCTCTCCCACCGCAAGCACCGCCGTCATCCAGCGAGCGGCGACCGTCGAGGGCCGGTGGCCGACCGCGTAGACGCCGCGCCGGACCGCCACCAGCCGCCCGGTCCTCAACCGGTACTGCAGGGCCCGCCGGCCAAGCCCGATCCGCAGCAGCTGCACGCGGGAAACGAGCCCATGCTGAGCCTCCGCCAGCGCCAGGATCTCCAGGTCCGATCGTGATTTTGCCCCACTATGGGGCCTTATCGCGATCTCGTCGTCCACCCACCCCAGGATGGGGCGCCGGGGGTTGCGGCGCGGGCGCGGTTTGTTACGTCAGGCCCGCGAGACGTACTCGCCGGAGCGGGTGTCGACGCGGATCGACTCGCCCTCTTCGATGAAGAGGGGGACCTGGATGGTGGCTCCGGTCTCGAGCGTGGCGGGCTTGTTGCCGCCGCCGGACGCGGTGTCGCCCTTCACGCCCGGCTCGGTCTGCGTGACCTGGAGGTTGACCGCGCTGGGCAGCTGGAGGTCGGCGGGCTGGTCGTCGATGAAGAGGACGTCGACGTCGTCGGAGGGCTTGAGCCAGCGCAGCGGCTCGGCCAGCGTGGCCTCCGGGATCGCCATCTGCTCGTAGGACTGGGAGTCCATGAAGTGCGCGTCGGTCCCGTCCGCGTAGAGGAACTGCATCTTGCGCGCCTCGGTCCGCACTGAGCGGAACTTCTCCCCGGCCCGGAACGTCCGGTCGATCACCGCGCCGTCGGAGGACCGGCGCAGCTTCGTGCGCACGAACGCGCCCCCCTTGCCCGGCTTGACGTGCTGGAACTCGACGATCTTGAAGATCGTCCCCTCCACGTCGATGTGATTGCCATTCTTGAACTGGTTGGTCGAGATCACGGCGGCGAAGGGTACCCTGAGCGATCGGAGGACCGATGGAGCGGGTGCCGGTCAGATCCAAAGCCATCGCCCAGGTGGGCTATGAGGACTCGACGCTGGAGATCGAGTTCACCAGCGGTGGCGTCTACCGGTACTTCGACGTTCCTGAGCGGGTCCACGAGGAGCTGATGCGGGCCGAGTCCCACGGCAAGTTCTTCGCCGCGCACGTGCGCGGGAAGTTCCGCTATGCCCGCGTGTGACGCCGCCTAAGCCGCGATGCCCAGCTCCGCCAGCCGGCGGAACGCGAGGGCGGCGGCCATCGACCCCTCGCCCACGGCGCCCGCGACCCGCTTGGTCGAGCCGTGGCGCGCGTCGCCGGCCGCGAACAGTCCCGGCACGGTGGTCTCCAGGGCCAGGGGGTCGCGGTCCAGCTCCCAGCCGTCCGGGCGCCGGCCTTCGCGCAGGAGGTCGGGGCCGGTGAGGATGTAGCCGGCCGGGTCCAGCTCGACGTGGGTCTCGGGCGCCCACGCGGTCCGGGGCCGGCCGCCGATGCAGATGAACAGGGCGAGCGCGGGCAGCGTCTCGGTGTCGCCGTCCGCGTTCGTGAGCGTCACCGCGCCCAGGTGACCGTCGCGCTGGTGGACCACCGTCACCTGCGTGCGCAGCCGCACGTCGATGCCCGGATCGCGTTCGACCCGGTCCACCAGGTACGCGGACATCGTCTTGCCGAGGCGGTCGCCGCGCACGACCAGCTTGACCCGCGCGCCCGCATGGGACAGGTTGAGGACGGCCTGGCCGGCGGAGTTGCCGGCGCCGATGACCACGACGTCGTCGCCCCCGCAGCGGGCGGCCTCGCTGCGGCCGGCCCCGTAGTAGACGCCGCGGTCCAGGAGCTCGTCGACACCCTCGACGTCGAGCCGCCGCCACGTCATCCCCGGCGCGGCGAGGACGACCGACGCGGTGATCTCGAAGCCGCCGTCGACCTCGAGGATCGCCTCGCCCGCCGCGGTGAGACGGCTGCCGAGCACGCCGCGCCGGACCATCACCTCGGCCCCGAAGCGCTCGGCCTGGCGGCCGGCCATCCGGGCCAACTCGGCGCCTCCGATCCCGTCGGGGAAACCGAAGAAGTTCTCGATCAGCGACGTGTGGGTGGCCTGGCCGCCGGGGACGTCGCTCTCCAGCACGATCGTGGACAGGCCGTCCGAGGCGCCGTACACCGCGGCGGCGAGCCCCGCGGGGCCGGCGCCGACGATCGCGAAGTCGTAGTACTCCCGCGCGGGAGCCGCGTCGTGCCGCCAGGCCTCGACGAGCCGCTCCACGGTGAGGCCGGTGTGCACCTCGTCCCCGTCCACCAGGACGGGCAGGGGCGGATCGGACAGGCCGAGGCGGGCCAGCAGCTCCTGCGCCGCGGGCGAGTCGGCCTCCAGCCACTCGTACGGCTGCGCGATCCGCGTGAGGAAGTCGCGCAGCCGGTGGTCGACGGGCTCGTCTCGGCGGCCCACAACCTGGACCGTCGGCTTGATCGGGCTCATGGGTCAGTTTCGCATGGCCGCGCTTGCGGGCGGATAGCCTGCGCCACCCGTGAGCGGCTCGCTCCTCCACGCCCGGTTCCCCGCGCTCGCGAGCACCCTCCCCCGCGCGGAGCTGTGCGACCTTCCGACTCCCGTACGGCGGCTGAGCGGCCTGGAGCGAGGTCGCGAGTTGTGGGTCAAGGACGACGCGCGCTCGGCGCCGCTGTGGGGCGGCAACAAGCCGCGCAAGCTGGAGTGGATCCTCGGGGACGCCCGGTCCCGGGGATCGCGGACCGTCCTGAGCTTCGGCGGCCTGGGGACCAACCACGGCCTGGCCACCGCCCTCTACGCGCGCGAGCTGGGAATGGACTGCGTCCTGGCCCTGGTGGACCAGCCCGTGGACGAGCACGTCGCGGCTCAGCTCGAGCGCCTGCGGGCCAGCGGGGCCCGGCTCCACTTCACGCACACCACCGCGCGCACCGTCCTCGCCCTCCCCTACCTGCTGGCCCGCTACCGGCCCTACCGCGTGCCGCCGGGCGGGTCCTCGGCGGTGGGCGCTGTGGGCTTCGTGGAGGCGGCGCTGGAGCTGGGCGAGCAGGTGCGGGCCGGGGAGCTGCCCGAGCCCGAGGCGATCGTCCTGGCGCTGGGCTCCGGGGGCAGCGCCGCCGGGCTGGTGGCCGGCCTGCGCCTGGCCGGCCTGCAGACCCGGGTCTATGCGGTGCTGGTCAACGACAAGCTCAAGCTCTCCGAGAAGGTGGTCCTGAAGCTGGCCGGGCGCACGCTGCGCTTGCTGGCCGATCGCGGCGCGGCGGTCCAGGACGTCGCGCCCGCCGAGGTGCAGGTGGTCGCGGGGTTCATGGGCGCCGGCTACGGCCACCCGACCCCCGAGGGCCGCGAGGCCATCGGCCTGGCGGCCCGGGAAGCGGATCTGGAACTGGAGGACGTCTACACCGGCAAGGCCCTGGCCGCGGCGCTCGCCGGGCTGCCCGGCGAGGGCCCGCTGCTCTACTGGCACACCCACAGCGCCGCGGTCTAGAGTCGCATCGTGGCCCCGCCCGTCTTCTACTACGACCAAGCCTCGGCCTACGCCTGGCTGGCCGCGGAGCGCATCGACGGGGTGCTCCCGGAGGCGGAGTGGCGGCCGATCTTCCTGCCGGGCCTGATGAAGATCAACGGCCGCACCTCCTGGTTCCTGGGCGACGAGCGCGAGGCGCGGATGGCCGAGATCGAGGAGCGTGCCGCGCGCTACGGGCTGCCGCCGGTCAGATGGCCCCAGGCCTGGCCGCAGGCACCGGCCAACCTGGGACGGGCCGCGACGGTGGCCGCCAACGCGGGACGCGCCGCGCAATTCGCCGTGCCCGCGTTTCGCGCGTACTACGTCGAGGGGCTCGACCCCAGCGCTCCGGAGCAGCTCGAGCGGTTCTTCTCCGGCGCCGGGATGGACCCCGGCGCGGCGCTGGAGGCCGCCGCCGGCCAGGACGTCAAGGACCAGCTGCGCGCCGCCACGGACGAGGCCCACGCCGCGGGAGTCCTGGGCGTGCCGGCCGTGGTGACCGGCGGCCAGGCTTTCTGGGGAGACGACCGCCTCGAGGAGGCGGCGGCCGCTGCCCGTGCCTGACGAGCCGGTCTTCTTCGCCCATCCCGAGGAGTTCCGCGCCTGGCTGGAGCGCCACCACGAGTCGGCCTCGGAGCTGCTCGTCGGCTTCCATCGCAAGGGCACCGGCCGCCCGAGCCTCACCTGGGCCCAGGCCGTGGACGAGGCGCTGTGCTTCGGCTGGATCGACGGCGTGCGCCGGCGCGTGGACGCCGAGCGCTACAGCATCCGCTTCACACCGCGGCGCGCCCGCAGCATCTGGAGCGCCGTCAACGTGGCCCGCGTGGCCGACCTGACCGCGCAGGGCCGCATGCGCCCGGCCGGGCTGCGCGCCTTCGAGGCCCGCGTGCCCGAGCGCACCGGTGTCTACTCCCACGAGCGCGCGCAGGACGCGCGCCTGACCGCCGAGGAGGAACAGCGATTCCAGGCGGACGCCGCCGCCTGGGAGTTCTTCCAGTCCCAGCCGCCGGGCTATCGCCGGACCGCCCTGCACCTCGTGGTGAGCGCCAAGCGGCCCGAGACCCGCGAGCGGCGCCTGGCCGCCCTGATCGAGGACTCCGGCCGCGGCCTGCGGATCAAGCAGCTGCGCCGCTAGCGGACCAGCACCGGGGTGCCGATGTGCACCCAGGCGTACAGGCGGATCACGTCTCCGGGGTACATGCGGATGCAGCCGTGCGAGGCCGCGGACCCGATCGACCACGGGTTGTCGGTGCCGTGGAAGCCGACGGATCCGGTGATCCCGATCCAGCGCGCGACCAGCGGGTTGCCCGAGGCGCCGCCGGGGATCGTCTGCCCCGCCTGGCTCCCGGCCCACGAGGAGTTGGGGACCGACCATGCGGGGTTGACCACCTTGGAGCGCACGTGGAACAACCCGGTCGGCGTGGGCCAGGCCGGCTGGCCGACCGCCACGCGGTAGGTGCGGATCAGGCGCAGGTGGTTGAACAGGCGCGCGCGGCGCTCGGAGCGCGAGACGGTGACGATCGGACCGGTGATCGCCCGCAGGAGTCGCGGGCCGATCCGCGGCCGGACGGGCCGGGTGTGGCCGCGCAGGAAGCGCGGCGCCGTCCACGAGCGCAGCGCGGCGGCGATCGCGAAGCGCAGCGCCCCGGGCCGGTCCAGCGCGCGCCCGTTGCGGGCCGGCGTGGCGCGCACGCGGCGGATGGAGATCGCGACCCGGGAGTTCACGGGCGACCGGAACACCTCCTGGCGGATGCGCTCCACCAGCCGCGGGGCCGCGCCCGCACGCTGGGTGGGGACGACCGCGACGTCCTGCCCGGCGGCGGCGCGCATCGCCCGGGCCACCAGCAGGTCGAGCTTGATGGTCACCCCCTCGTCGCGCGGGAGGATCGAGAAGCGCCGCGCGCCCACGGCTACCACCAGGCGCCGGCCCAGCGGCTTGGCCACCTGCTCGCGCACCACCTCGGAGACTTGCGCGGCGGTGAGTCCTCCCACCGGCACGCCTCCGACGGTCACCCCGGGCGCAGCCGTGCGCTCCGGCGACGCGGGCGCCGGACCGGCGGCCCCGGCGGGCGCCGCCAGGGCGCCGAGCAGGACGAGCCAGACAAGGGACCGGCGGGCGATCGACATCGGAAGCTGATGCATCGCGGCGAGGATACGGACCGGCCGGCGCGGCCGCACTCCCTGCACGAGCGCGCTCAGACGGCGGCGACCGAGACCAGCTCCTTGGGATGGGAGCTGAGCACCTCGCGGCCGTCGTCCGTGACCACGACCAGGTCCTCGATCCGCACGCCCAGGCGGCCGGGCAGGTAGACGCCCGGCTCCACCGTGACGACGTTCCCGGCCTCCAGGGCGTCCTCGCCCGCCTTCGACAGCCGCGGCGCCTCGTGCACCTCCAGCCCCACGCCGTGTCCCAGCCCGTGACCGAAGCGCTCCCCGTGGCCGGCCTCCTCGATGATCGCCCGCGCCGTCGCGTCGGCCTCGCGCCCGGTGACGCCGGGCCGCACGGCGTCCAGGCCGGCGAGCTGGGCGCGCAGCACCAGCGCGTAGACGTCCTGGGCCTCGGCGTCCACCTCACCGGTGGCGAAGGTGCGCGTGCAGTCCGAGCAGTAGCCGTCGAGCTGTGCCCCCCAGTCCACGACCACCAGCGCGTGCTCGGGGATCGGGACGTCGCGCGGCTCGGCGTGGGGCAGCGCGCCGTGCGGCCCGGCCGCCACGATCGGCGGGAAGCTGGCCTGCTGCGCGCCGCGCCGGCGCATCTCGCTCTCCAGCTGCAGTGCCACCTCGGCCTCGGTCCGCCCGGCCAGTCCCTGCTCCAGCACCGCCCGCAGCGCGTCGTCGGCCAGGGCCGCAGCGGCGCGGATGCGCCCCAGCTCCTCGGGGTCCTTCACGGCGCGCAGCCGCTCGACCAGGCCGCCCGCCGCCACCAGCTCCACGCCCTCCAGCGCCTCGCGCAGGCGCCGGTGGTCGCGCACCGACACGTGCGCGTCGTCGAAGCCCAGGCGCAGCGGCCGCTCGGAGGGCAGGACGTCCGCGAGCCCGTCGAGCAGGTCGCGCTCGCCCCGGTGGCGCTCGAAGTCCGCCACCTCCTGCCCGGCCTGCTCGACGTAGCGGAAGTCGGTGACGAAATGGCGCCCGCCGCCGGGCCGGGCCTCGACCACGGCGAGGCCGTTGGTCCCCGTGAAACCGGTGAGCCAGCGCAGGTTCACGGGCTCGCGGACCAGCAGGGCGTCGAGGTCGCGCTCGGCCGCCAGGCCGGCCACTGCATCGGCCCGCCTCGCTGACGCCGCCATGGGGTCGAGCATAGCGGCCGCGATGCCGATATCAGGGGGGTGCGACGCCCCGACTGGACCGCCGTCACGATCGCACTCGCGGGAGCCGTGCTGCTCGGCTGGCTCGGCCTGCGGGAGTTCGCCTTCAACGACTACGAGTACGAGGCCCTGCCCGCGTACACGGCGCTGTCCGGCGGAGACCTCGGCGCCTTCCTCAGCGCCCTTCCCGCCTACGGCGGCTCGCTGATCCTGCGCGCGCCGGCCGCCCTGGTCCCGGACCTGTGGGGCGGCGGTGCGCTGTCCGTCTACCGCGCCGCCGCGCTGCCCTGCCTGCTGGCCGGCGTCGTCCTGGGACTCGTGCTCGATGCCCGCATGCGCGAGGCCGGTCGCGGGCTCGCGGCGCGACGACTCGCGCTCCTGGTGTGCGTCGCCAACCCGGTCACGCTGCTGGCGCTCCAGGTCGGGCACCCGGAGGAGCTGCTGGGCGGCGCGCTGTGCGTCGGCGCCGTGCTGGCCGCGTCCCGCGACCGCGCGGCGCTGAGCGGCTTGCTCCTGGGCCTCGCCGTCGCCAACAAGCCGTGGGCCGTGCTGGCCGTGGCTCCGGTGGCGCTGGTCCTGCCCCGGCGCCACCTGCGCGCCGCGCTCGTCGCCGCGGGCACCGCGGGAGCCGTGCTGGCCCCGATGCTGCTCTCCATCCCCGCGGGGACCGTGGAGGGCGCCACGCACACCAGCGGGATCTTCCAGCCCTGGCAGGTCTGGTGGCCGCTCGGGGACACCGGCCAGGTCGTCCAGGGCCTCCAGGGCGCCAAGCCCGACGGATGGCGCGCCGCCCCGGTCTGGCTGTCTCCCCTCAGCCGTCCCATCATCCTCGGCGCGGGTGCGCTGCTGTTCGCGGCCTGGGCCTACGCCGGACGCCGGCGCCCGCGGATGCCCGACGCGCTCCTGGCGCTCGCGCTCGCGTTCCTGCTGCGCTGCCTGCTGGACCCGTGGAACACCGGCTACTACGCGCTGCCCTTCCTGCTGGCGCTGGTGGCCTGGGAGGTCCACGCCCGCCGCGGCCTGCCGCTGCTCAGCGCGGCCGCCACCCTCGCGGTCTGGACGACCTTCGACCTGCTCCCGCGCTGGCTGACGCCCGACGTGCAGGCGGTGTCCTACCTGGCGTGGGCGCTCCCCCTGGCCGCGGCGCTGAGCCTGCGCCTGCTCGCGCCGGACCGCTTCGCCCGCCTGGCCCGTCCGCTGAGCGCGGCCGCTGGCCGGCACCTCCCCACGCTCGTCCGGCGCCCGGACGCGCGCGCGGCCTAGTCGCGCTGGCTGAGCTCGGTGTGCAGGCGCGCGAGCGCGTCGTGGTAGCCCTGCACGCCCTTGCCCACCACGCTGGCGATGCACAGGTCGCCGATCACGGAGGTGCGCCGCCACGCCTCGCGGACGGTGACGTCGGACAGATGGACCTCCACCGCGGGCAGGCCGGACAGCTCCAGCGCGTCGTGGATGGCCCAGGAGTAGTGGGTCCAGGCGCCGGGGTTCAGCACGATCCCGTCCGACAGGCCGTCGAGCTTGTGCAGCCGCTCGACGAACTCGCCCTCGTGGTTGGTCTGGAAGAACTGGACGGTCAGGCCCAGCTCGCGCGCGTACTCCCCGATCTGCTGCTCGAGCTGGGTGAAGGTGATGCCGCCGTACTGCTCGGGATCGCGCCGGGCCAGCTCGCCCAGGTTCACGCCGTGCATGACCTCCACGCGGTTGCGCATCACGTGCACAACTCTCGCACGGCGGCGAGGACGTCGTCCTCGGCCACCGCGGCGCCCTCGCGCACGTCGCCGGGCGCGTGGACGAGGACGAAGGGCACCGGGCCCTCCGCGCGGCGCTTCTTGTCGCGGCCCACCGCCTCCAGGACGGCCGCGGGCTCCACGCCCTCCAGGCGCGCGGGAAGCCCGTGCGCGGCCATCAGCTCGGCGATCTGGTCGCGCAGGTCGTCCTGCCCGGACAGCCGCAGCGCGGCCAGCAGGCCCAGCGCCACCGCCTCGCCGTGGCGGTAGCGGCCGTAGCCCGCGGCGGTCTCGATCGCGTGGCCGACCGTGTGGCCGAGGTTGAGGACCTGACGGCGGCCCGCGTCGCGCTCGTCCTGCGCCACCACGGCGAGCTTGGTGCGCGCGCAGGCCAGGACCACGTCGGGCTGGGCGGCGCCTCCGGCCCCGTCGCGGACGCGCTCCCACAGCGGCCCGCCGGCGATCAGCGCGGTCTTCACCACCTCGGCGTAACCCGCCGCCAGCTCCTCCGGGGGAAGCGTGAGCAGGGCCGCGGGGTCGACCAGGACCGCCGACGGCTGGTGGTAGGCCCCGACGTAGTTCTTGGCCTCGGGGATGTCGACGCCGGTCTTGCCGCCGTAGGCCGAGTCGACCTGCGCCACCAGCGTGGTCGGGACGTGGACCACCCGCACGCCGCGCTGGTAGGTGGCGGCGCAGAAGCCGGCCAGGTCCCCGACCACGCCGCCGCCCAGCGCCACCACGAGGTCGTCGCGGGTGGCCCCCTGCTGGGCCAGCGCGCGCCACACGAGCTCCGCCGACGCCAGCGTCTTGGACGTCTCCCCCGGCTCCACCAGCACGCTCCCCGCGACCGGCTCCAGGTGGCGGCCGTGCAGGTCCCAGACGTTGCGGTCGCTCACCGCGAAGCGCCGGCCGGCGACCGGGAACCAGCCGGTCTCCAGCAGCGCCGGCCCGGCCAGGACCGGGTAGTCGCCCGAGGCGCTGCGCGCCCACACCAGCCGCGTGCCGGCGGGCGCGTCGGCCAGGGCGAGCAGGTAGGGCAGCGCCGCCCGCACCACCGCGGGATCGCTGTCGGGCAGGATCGCGTCGGCGGCGCGCTCGTAGGCGGGCAGGCGCTGCGCGTGCAGGGCCTCGAAGGCGTCGCGGTCACGGGCCAGCGGACGGCCGCCCTGGGAGCTCGCCCGCGTCCAGGCCGTCTCGGGGTCCACCTCCAGCCACACGACGGTGTGTGGCTGCAGCGCCTCGCGCACGCGCTCGGAGCCCAGCGCGCCGCCCCCCAGCGCCACGGGCGCGCCCGCCGCGCCCTCCAGCGCCTCCAGCACGACCTCCTCCTCGCGCGCCCGGAACGCGGCCTCGCCCTCGCGGTCGAAGAACTCCGCCAGCGGCTCGTCCAGCGCCCAGGCCAGGCGCTCGTCGGTGTCGACCGCATCCTTGCCCAGAGCCTGCCCCGCGGCGCGGGCGGCCGTCGTCTTCCCGGCCCCCATGAAGCCGGCGAAGACCAGCGACGGCCTCATGACCCGCGGACCGCTAGCGCCGCCAATCGATGCGCTCCCGGTAGGCGTTCAGCGAGGCCCGCACGTCGTCGATGTGGTCGCCGCCGAACTTCGCCAGGTAGGCGTCGGCCAGCACCAGCGCGACCATGGCCTCCCCCACCACGCCGGCCGCGGGGACGGTGGTGGAGTCGGTGCGCTCGCGCAGCGCCGGCGCGGGCTCCTTGGTCTCGGTGTCGACCGAGCGCAGCGGCTTGGTCAGCGTGGGCAGCGGCTTCATGGCGCCCACCACGACGAGCGGCTCGCCGGTGGTCATGCCGCCCTCCACCCCGCCCGCGCGGTTGGTCTCGCGAAACCAGCCGCGCTCGCCGGACCAGAAGATCTCGTCGTGGACCTCGGACCCGGGGCGCGCCGCCATCTCGAAGCCCGGGCCAACCGAGACGCCCTTCATCGCGTGGATGGACAGGATCGCCTGGCCCAGGCGGCCGTCCAGGCGCTCCTCCCAGGACACGTGCGACCCCACGCCGGGGACCAGGCCGAAGGCGCGCACCTCGAAGATCCCGCCCAGGGACTCGTTGGCCTTGCGCAGCCGGTTGATCTCCTCCACCATCGCCGCGCCGGCCTCGGGGTCCAGGCAGCGGACGGGCGAGTCGTCGACGCCCTCGAAGTCCTCCACCGTCAGGTCGTCTCGCTCCGGCGCCGCGACGCCGCCGATGCGCACCACGTGGGAGCGCACCTCCACCCCCAGCGCGCGCAGGAGCGCCTTGGCCAGGCCGCCGCCCGCGACCCGGGCGGCCGTCTCGCGCGCGCTGGCGCGCTCGAGCACGTTGCGCACGTCGGAGTGCTTGAACTTCAGGGCGCCCACCAGGTCGGCGTGGCCGGGGCGCGGCAGGTGGACCTCCGGCACGTCGGCCTCCACCGGCCACGGGTTCATCCGCTCCTCCCAGTTGGCGTAGTCGCGGTTGGCCACCTGCAGGGCCACCGGGCTGCCCAGCGTGCGCCCGTGGCGAACCCCGGCGGTCACCTGCGCGGAGTCCTTCTCGATCTTCATGCGCCCGCCCCGGCCGTGGCCCAGCTGCCGGCGAGCCATGTCGCGGTTGAGGTCGTCCGGGGACAGCTCCAGGCCCGCGGGCAGGCCCTCGACGATGCACGTCAGGCCGGGCCCGTGCGATTCCCCCGCGGTGATGAGACGCAGCGCCATGGGCGCCAAGACTAAGGGCCGGGCGAGCGTCAGCGCTTGACGACGCCCAGCACGTCCAGCTGGTACTGGACCGTCCCGCTGGACCGCGTGACGTCCAGGAACTCGGTGTCGCCGAACTTCATGAAGAGCTGAGCGCAGATCGCGCGGCTGGGCGTGCAGCGCCCGTCGCCCTGCGGCTGCACCTCCGAGGCGACCACGAACTCCGCCTTGCCGTGCGAGTCGACGTCGACGAACACGAGCAGCGGGTCGTTGACGCTGGGCAGCGCGGTGCCGGGCGCCAACTCGCGCAGCGGGCGCTTGCCGCTGGAGGGGCCGAAGCGGACTCGCAGCTTGGTCACCTGTACGCGCGGCTTGGGCTTGGCGGCGGGAGCCGGCGTCGAGCTGCCGGTCGACCCGCCCGACGACGACGTGCCCGTGCCGGTCGCGGGGGTCGCCGTGGCGCTCGAGGTCGACGCGGTGGCGGAGGACGTCGGCTGGGCCTTGGGCTTGGGGACGTGCTGCTGCGCGAAGGGGTTCTTGAACTTGCCGTCGACGGGCCCGCCGGAGCGCGCCTCGGCGATCGCCGCCGGATCGGTCACCAGCGCCGCGGGCTGCGCGACGGGCGTGCCGTCGGGGGAGGCGGCGATGGGCGCGGGTGGCGTCGGAGCCGCGGACGAAGCGGGCTTCAGTACCAGCACGGGCAGCGCCACGAGGGCGATGACCAGGACGATGGCCAGGGGCCACAGCCGCTTGTCGACCAGGTCGGCCCAGATGTCGCGCACGGCGCTCACGGAGTCACCACCGCGGGCGCGGTCGTGGCGCCCGTGCCGTTGGCGGCCGGAGTGGAGGTCACGGTCGAGGGGCCGCCGGGGCTGGCGCCGCCGAACAGGCCCTGGGAGGCCGGCAGCAGGTACGCGGTCGCGGCGATCGAGGCCTTCATGCGCGGGAAGCCGCCCGCGGCCGCGTTGAGCGCGATGCCGTCCACCAGCAGCAGGCGGCCGTTGACGTCCACGGCCGAGCCGCGCGGCTGGATGTAGCGCTCGATGCGCGTGAGGAAGTCGGACAGGCGGAAAAAGCTGCCCTCGAAGGTGAAGGAGAACGGCATCGTGCTCAGCCCGGCGGGGCCGACCACGGCGCCCGGGGGCAGCGAGGCGGTGGCCGCCTGGGTGGGCGCCGCGGGGGTGGCCGGGGTGCCGGTCGCGGGAGTGGCGGCCGGAGTCCCGGCGGCGGGAGCGGCCGTGCCCGGCTTGGCGGCGCCCGCCTGGTCGGAGTTCGAGGTCGCCGCGGCGGCCGCGGTCTGGGAGGTCTGCGCGGGCGTGCCGCTGCCCGAGCTGAGCTTCATGGTGCGGAAGTCCACCCCGGTCTCCTTGGCGGTGGTGTCGAGCTGGTACACGAGCGAGGGCACGTCGTCACCGGTCGGGACCGCCTTGCCCAGGCGGGCCACAGTGGCGTAGTTCGCCGCGTAGGTGGCGCGGGCCTGCTGGCCGGTCGCCAGGTCGGCGCGAGCCTTGGCCACGCGGTCCTGCGCGCTCTGCAGCTGGCCGGCCAGCTGGGAGGCCTCCTCCCGCTTGGGCTTCAGCACGAGCATGTAGAAGCCTCCGAACAGGCCGGCGGCGACCAGGACGATCAGCATGATGCGGTCGCGCTTGGTCACTTGGCACCCCCGGTCGAGGTCGGCGCGGTCGCCGGCTGGGCGGCGGTCGGCTGGGTGGCGACGGCGGCCTGGCCCGGGGCCGTGGCGGCCCCCGGCGTCGACTTCGGCGCCGTGAAGAAGACGACGATCTGGAACTTCGGGAAGCTCGAGCTGCCGTTGCGGCAGTCCGTGGAGGACGCGCCGGCGTTGCCGGCGGTGCCGGTGGACTCCGCCTTCTCCGAGGCGGCCAGGGAGACCCGCTGGACCCCGTTGAGGGTGCGCAGCCGGGCCATGACGCGCGAGACCGCGGCCTGGCTCTCGGTGCAGCCGACCATCTCCACGGCGGGCAGGGGCAGCGCGCTGCGCAGCGAGCCGGTCGCGGCGCCGCCGGAGGCGCCCTCGAGGTTCACGCCGGGAGCGACGGTGCCGGTGAGCGAGGTCAGCCACACGTCGCCGGGCAGCGCCTGCGCGAGCTCGCGCATGACGCGCTCCCAGTCGAAGCGGCTGTCCGCGAGCTGGTTGACGGTCTGGACGCGGGTCTGGCTCAGGCTGGCGAACTCGTGGTAGGGCTTGAAGGCGGCGGCCTGCTGCTCGAGGCCGGCGGCCTCCTGCTGGGCCTGGGCCAGCTGGCTGCGGTTGGAGTTGACCTCGTTGGCGCTCAGCACGTAGGCGCCGACGAAGACCACCAGCGCGGCGAGCGCGCCCAGGACGACGTACACGGCCGGGCCCGAGCGGCCCGGCGAGCTGCCGCCGCGGCGCTGGTCGGCGGGGAGAAGGTTGACGGCCCTCATGACGCGGCCTCCGCCACGGACAGGCCCGCGGCCACGGTGACGCACGCGGCGTCCACGCCGTGCAGCGCCCCGGGCTGCGCCTCGGCCACCATCCCGGCCTCGACGGGGATCGTGACCCCGGCGCCCAGCTGGGCGACGAAGCCGGGCACGGCGACGGCGGGCCCGGTGACCACGGCGCGCTCGACGATCACCGAGGCGCCCTGTCCGGCGTAGAAGTCCAGCGAGTTGCGGATCTCGTCGACGATGCGGTCCGCGCCCGCCGCCAGCACGGCGCGGGCGTCGGTGACGATCTCCGGGTCGCCCTCGACCGCCTCGATGGGCGCCTGCAGGCCGACGTGCGTGAGCCACTGCTCGGCGTGCTCCAGGGTCAGGCCCCGACGCTCGGCGAGCTCGCCGATCATCGTGTCCAGCCCGACCACCGCGACGCGGGTGAAGTGGCACGCGGACCCGGCGGCGATGGCCAGGTTGGTCATGCCGGCGACGTTCACGTACAGCGTCCCTCCGGGGATCGCGCCGGCCACGGGGGCCACGGCGCTGCCGGCCGTCAGGGCGCGGATCATGGCGAAGGCGGAGAGGTCGATGCCCTCGGGGCGCAGTCCGGCGCCGCGGGCGGCCTGGACCAGGCGGTCGATCATGTCGCGGCGGGCCGCGACCAGCACGACGCGCAGCCGCTCGCCCTGCTCGCCGTCCACCCGGCCGGTCACCTGGTAGTCCAGGACGGCCTGGTCGAGCGGCATGGGGATGTTCTCCTGCGCATGGAACCGCACGGCGGCCTCCAGCTCGGGGCCGGGGTTCAGCAACGGCAGCTCGATCGTCCGGACCACGATGCGCTGGTTGGCCACGCCCAGGCGGACCCGCTTGGGGAGCTTGTGGGCGGCGAAGAAGTCCTTCAGCGCGGCGGACAGCCCGTCCACGTCGGTGACCTCGCCGTCGCGCATGAGGCCGGGCGCCAGCGGGCCGACGGCGGCGCGCTGCACGGCCACGCGGCCGTTGACGATCGCCTCGGCGGCGGCGAGGTGGCTGGGCTCGATGTCGAGCCCGACGACGGTGCGGTTGCGCTTGCTTGCCATGACGGTGGGAGGGAGTTGGGTTCCGGACGCTCGGAGCACCCGACGGGGGAGGCATCGACCATTCGTCCGTCCACCTTGAGCGCCGCACGGGCGTCCTGGCCGCCTGAGGGCCGTCCTAAAGGAAGGTCTGGCGGTACCAGTCGACGATCTCGGGGCCCGCGAACAGGCCCACGAGCGCGCCCAGGGCCAGGAACGGCCCGAACGGCACCGCGGTCTTGCGTCCCTCGGCGGCGCCCTTGCGCGCGATGATCACGCCGCCCACGAGCGTCCCGGCGACCAGGGCCGCCAGGAGCGCCGGCGCCACCTCCTGGCCCAGGTACAGGCCCAGCACCGCGGCCAGCTTCACGTCCCCCATCCCCATCCCGCTCGGGTAGGCCAGCACGGCCAGCAGGAAGAAGGCCCCCGCCGCCGTGCCGGCGATCAGGTGCTCGGGGAGCCTGTCCGCGTTCGTCGCCGCCAGGATGGCCACGGCGGCCACGGCCGAGGGCAGCAGGATCTTGTTGGGGATGATCCGGTGGTCGAGGTCGATGAACGTCACCGGCACCAGCGTCAGGACCAGCGCCAGGCCCAGCAGCGCATCCTCGTCGGGCCCCTTGGCCACGACCACCGCGGCGCACAGGGCCCCCGTGAGGGCCTCGACCAGGGGGTAGCGCACGGAGATGGGCGCGCCGCAGTCCCGGCAGCGTCCGCGCAGCACCAGCCACGAGAGCAACGGCACGTTGTCCCAGGGGCGCACCGCGTGGCCGCAGTGCGGGCAGCGCGACCCCGGCGAGGCCAGGGACTCGCCGCGCGGGAGGCGGGCGATCACGACGTTGAAGAACGAACCGAGGAGCAGGCCGCCGACGGCGGCGAGGGCGATGGCCATGGCGCGAGGAGCCTAGAAGGTGAACCGGCCGCAGAACGCGAACGGGGCGGGCCCGAAGGCCCGCCCCGTCGACATTTGCGTGATGCGTACGGCTACCAGCTGGAGCCGTTGCAGCCGCCCTTGGCATTGCCGGCGGAGGAGCACGTGCGAGCGAAGCCCGCCGTCGACTTCGTGATCGTGAACGTGTTGTTGGAGTCCGACGTGGCAGTCACGACGTAACCGGTCGCGTTGGGCGCCACGGTGGTGTTGCTGATCCCGCCGGTATCCATCGCCGTGTCACCGACATTGCACTTGGTGTAGTCCTGGGTCGTCGCGTAGCACGACTCCACCTGGGACACCATGTTGCGTGCGTTCGACTTGGCCGAGGAGTCCTGGCCCTTGGCACGCTGGCCAAGGAAGGTCGGCAGGGCGATCGCGGCGAGGATGCCGATGATCAGAATGACGACGAGGAGCTCGATCAGGGTGAAGCCCTTCTCGTCCTCGATGCGCTTACGGAGCTTATGCAGCATTTGAATCCTCCTTTGGATGGACCCAGAGTTGGCCTGGAACTTCATGACCAGACCCAGGTCTCCATGCCGCCGGAGATCTTGCGACGAACCCTGGTGGCAGCCCGGCTTCCTCTTGGTGGGAGGACCGTGGCTTTGCGTCCCGCCCTCGCGGACGGTTTGCCCTTGGCACCTTGGCTCTGGCTGACAACCTAATCGGCACCCGTAGCGGAGAACTTGACGGGATTGGACGCAAAATCCCCCTGCACGCATCGGACGTTCGTCCATGGAGGGCTGACATCTAGGCTGTAGGAGTGCTCGGTCGCCGGCTCCTGATCCTCGCTGCCGTCCTGCTGGCCACCGGTGCGATGGCGGCCGCGCTGACCCCGCGCGACCGCGGCCGCATGACCAACGCCCCCACCACGTCGACCGCCACCACGCCCCGGGCGACCGGTGGGACCGTCCCCGGAGCCGCCGTAGCCGCGTTCACGATCGACTCGGCCGCCCGCCGGCCCGCGGTGGTGCGCGTGCGCCGTGGAGCGCTCCTGCGCCTGCAGGTGAAGTCCCCGAGCCCCGACGAGGTGGAGCTCGTGGGGCTGGGCCGGTTCGAGCCCGTGGACCGGTTCTCCCCGGCCCGGTTCGAGTTCTTCGCCCTGCGGGGCGGGACGTTCCCGATCCGCCTGCGCGGCACCGGCCGCGTGATCGGGCGGCTCGTGGTCGACGCGCCGCCGCTCTAGCGGCGCAGCAGGAAGGTCCGCGAGAGGCGCACCGAGAGCGCGCTGGCGCGCACGGTGGCGCGCATGACCACGAGCACCTTCGGTGCGCGCCGCAGGACGTAGCGGCCGTAGGCGGTGAGACGCACGCGCCCGGTCCGGATGCCGGCCGAGCGGACGGAGAGCGTGGCGCGGCCCAGGACGATGGTGCGCGCGGTGCGCAGGCCCAGGCGGCGGGCATCCGCGGCCCGCAGCTCGAGCACCAGGGCGCATGTCGCGACCCGGTCGGCCTGGCAGCCCACGGCCAGTCCGCGCAGCGTGACGGCGGCGATCCGCTGCAGCGGGCTGCCGCTCAGCGTGGCGCGGAGGGGCCCGGTGGCAACGCTCGGGAAGCCGCCCGGGTCGCCGGAGCCGCCCGAGCCGGGGTCCGAGCCGCCGGGCCCGCTGCCGGGGCCCCCGGCCGGCGCGTCGAGGACCGTCAGCGACTGCGTGGTCGTGCGGGTCGCACCGTCGTTGTCGGTGATGCGCACCCCGACGGTGAAGCCGCCGGGATTGGGATATGACCGTGTGAGCGAGGACGTCGCGCCGGTCGACTTCTCGAAGGTGCCGTTGCCGTCCAGGTCCCACTCGTACTTGACGATCGTGCCGTCGGGGTCGCTGGAGCCGCCGGCGTCGAGGGTGACGGGCTGGCCCGCCGGCACCCGCCCGGGATTGACGCTGAGCGCGGGCGTCGGAGCGAGGTTGGCGGCCACGAGGTTGACCGTGTGCTGCGCCTGCGCGCCCTTGTCGTCCGTCACCCGCAGCTTGACCGCGTAGGTCCCGTTCTGGTCGTAGACATGCGATGCCAGCGGGCTGGAGCCGGTGTCGGTCTCGAAGGTCCCGTTGCCGTCCAGGTCCCACTCGTGGCGGGCGATGGTGCCGTCGGGATCGGCGGAGGCGGTCGCGTCGAAGCTGACGGGCCGGTGGAGCGACGTCGGGTTGGCCGAGGCGGTGAAGCTGGGCACCGGGGCGCGGGTGGCGACCACCTGCTGCACGATCGTCGACACGACGCCCTGGTCGTCGGTGACCCGCACGCCGATCGGGTACGTGCCGGACGCGTTGAAGGTGTGCGGAAGGGTGGAGACGTTGCCGGTGTCGGTCGCGTAGGTGCCGGAGCCGTCCAGGTCCCACTCGTAGCGCACGATCGCCCCGTCGGGGTCCGTGGAGGCTCCGGCGTCGAACGTGGCCAGGACCCCGACCACCGCGGGCGTGGGCACGGCCAGGGCGGCGACCGGCGGACGGTTGGCCACCACGATGTCGCGAGACGCGACCGCGGTCGCGCCGTCGACGTCGGTCACGCGCACGCGCACGGTCTTGGTGCCGGGAGTGGCGAACTGGACCGTCGTCGTGGGCGTGGTTCCCGTGTCGCGCGTGAACGTGCCGGTCCCGGTCAGGTCCCACTCGTACTTGGCAATCGGGAGCCCGTCGGGGTCGGTGGAGCCCGAGGCGTCCAGCGTGACGTCCTCCGCGGTGAGGGGCGACGCCGGCGATGAGGTCATCGCCGCGGTCGGCGGCACGGTGACGCTGAGGTTCACGACGCTCGTGCTCTGACGGCCGAGGCCGTCGGTGACCCGCAGCGTGACCGGATAGCTGCCGCGCGTGGGGAAGGTGGCCGAGTGGGTCGGGACCGTGCCCCGGTCCACGAAGGTTCCGGTGTTGTTCACGTCCCACTCGTACTTGGCGATCGTGCCGGTCGGCGAGACGGAGCCCGAGGCGTCCAGCGCGATGGCCTGCCCCGGCAGGGCCGGGTTGGGCGTAGCGGTGAAGGAGGCGATCGGGTTGGCGTTGCAAACGGCGGTGCGGACGTCCACCCCCCACGCGGCGATCTGACCGGTGTTGCCGGCCGCCTGATCGGTGACCCGCAGGTACCACGTGCCCTGCTGGGAGCGGCCGATCATCTTGGACAGCGGCTCCAAGGGGCGGTAGGTGCCGGTGAAGGGCGCGGCGGCGCCGACGATGGTCTGGGCCGCGGAGTCCGAGAAGGTCGTGTTGGAGAAGTCCTGGCCGTTGCCGCCCTCCGCGTTCACCAGCACGACCGAGGCCCCGCTGGGTGAGACCAGCTCGATCTTCACGTCTCCCGTGCGCGTATGCGGGATCGAGCCAATGCGGACCCGGACGTCCTTGACGCGCCCGGCCGCCGACACAGCCAGGCTCGACTGCGTCGCGGCGCCGTCGGGGATCGCGTGGGGCACGTCGACGCTGTCCCACGCCACGCTCGGACCGGCCAGGCCCGTCCGGACCTGGAACGGGACGGTGGACGGTCCCTGGTCGCTGGCGACCGACAGGACGAAGGGCAGGTTGACCCCGCATTCCGCCGCGCTGGCGAGCGTCCCGGTGTAGGAGGCCTGGTTGTCGCCCTGGGCGCCGAAGGCCAGGTTCGGGTAGTTGGAGAAGACGTTGGCGAGGCTGACCAGCGGGGGGCCGGCCTGGGCCGTGGTCCCGGGGTCGTACGCGAGCGTGCCCGTCACGCCGGTCATCGAGGGCACGAGCGAGTCCGAGTTCGCGATGCGCTCGGTCAGGGCGAAGCCCTCGCCCGGGGCGACCAGCCCGTCCCCGTTGCCGGTGGTCTCGGTGAGTGTGGACCCGACGTGGCTCACCAGGACGTCGGCCTGGGCCGCGGGCGCGGCGGCCAGCGCCGCCACGGCGGCGGCGGCCAGCACGACGAGTCGGAGGCGGGCACCCGGTGACATGGGCGACCCATCGGCAGATGCGGCGACTTCTCTGAGAGCCCATCCGTCCAGCCCAACAGGCGTCCAGTTCCCGACGCCCACGGGCGTGCCGCGCTCAAGGAAACCAGGCACGGCTGCCGATACGCACGCGAGGTCATGCGTCCCTTCTCCCGTATCCGGCGCCCGTCGCTGCGCAGCCAGCGCGGCGGGATCCTCATCGAGGTCATGTTCGCGGCGCTCGCGCTCGCTGCGGTCAGCACCGCCGTGTTCAGCGGCGTCGAGGGCGCCGTCAAGACGGCCACCAAGAACCGCGTGCGCTCGATCGCGGCCACCCTGGCCGAGCAGGACCAGGAGCGCATGCGCTCCTTCAAGGCGACCGCGCTCTCCAACTTCCGCGAGACGCGCACCGTGACGGTCGGCGGCGTCCCCTACACGGTCACCTCGAGCACGCAGTGGCTGCGCGACAGCAGCGGCACGATCAGCTGCACCAACGACTCCAGCGCGGCCAGCTACCTCAAGCTCGTGTCCACCGTGACCCCGGTGGACGGGCGGACGGGATCCCCCGTGACCTCGACCAGCCTGCTCACCCCGCCCAACGGCGCCTTCGCCCCGGGCCAGGGAACGCTCGCCGTCCTGGTGACCGACCGTGCGGGCAATCCACGCCCCGGGCTCACCGTCAACCTCACCGGTCCCTCCACGGCGCTGTCGGACACCACCAACGAGGCCGGCTGCGCCGTGTTCCCCATGGTCCCGGCCGCCACGCACACGGTCACGGTGGCCGCGACGGGGCTCGTCGACCGCTCCGGGAGCTCGAACATCAGCGACTCCGTCGACGTGGTCGACGGAGCCACCACGCTGGACACGATCGAGCTCGAGGTACCCAGCACGATCAACGTCAGCTTCGCCACCAAGGTTCTCAGCGCCGACCCGGTGCCCGCCGCCGCGCGCGCGGCCAGCGTGGCCAACCCCAACCTCCCCTCCCCCGGGCGCAAGTCGACCACGCTGTCCTCGTGGCCGGCGTCGTCGAACACGATCTCCTTCGCGACGCTCTACCCGTTCACGGGGGGCTATGGGACCTTCGCCGGCGACTGCGCCGCGAACGACCCGACGACCTACGACGCCAACTACTACACGGCCAACGCGGGCCTGGTGGCCGTCACCCCCGGCGGCACCTTCAACGTCACGGTGCGCGTCCCGGCGGTCAACCTCGCGGTCAAGAACAGCTCCGGCGTGCTGCTCCAGAACGCGCGCGTCTTCGTCACGCCGCTGGACAGCGGGTGTGGATCCACGTACCCGACCCAGCTGACCAACGCCTCGGGCGCCCTGCCCAGCCCTGGCTATCCCTTCGGCCGCTACTTCATCTGCGCCGACGGCAACAACAGGCGAGCGTTCGCCACCGTGAACAACTTCACCGCCGCGGGCACGGCGACGACCACCCTGACGCTCTCCACGAGCGGAGTCTGCGCATGACGAGGCTGCGCGGACAGGACGGCATGACCCTGCCCGAGCTGCTCATCGGCATGTTCATCGGCGTCATCCTGCTGTTGGCCGCCTTCGCCGTCCTGGACCGGGCCTTCACCGCCAACCGGGAGGCCGCCGAGCGCTCGGACGCCTCCCAGCGTGGCCGCCTGGCCATGGAGAGCGTGGTGCGCACGCTGCGCTCGCAGGTCTGCATCGGCGCCAGTCGCGCCTCGCTGACCGCGGGCGACGCCAACGGCGTGACGCTGCTGGTCGACCTCAGCGGAGGCAACAGCCCGCCCGAGCGTCGCTCGATCGTCTACTCGTCCTCCACGCGCACGCTGGACGAGTCCGTCTACCCGGGCGCCGGGACGTTCCCCAACTACACCTTCCCCTCCTCCCCGAGCACGGCGCGCACGCTGCTGACCAACGCCGGCCAGGCCGGCACCACGCCTGTCTTCAGCTACTACGCCCTGGACGCCTCGGGCGGTCGCGGGGCCAACGTCGCGCTGCCGGTACCGCTGTCCAGCACCGACCTCGGGCGCACCGCGCGCATCGCGGTGACCTTCACCGCGCGGCCGGAGCGCGCGACGGTCGACACCAACTCCACCACGCTCCAGGACGACGTCTACGTGCGCAGCGCCGATCCGCTGAACCCGACGGGAGGCCAGTCATGCCTGTGATCCGCCGCCTGCGCGACCGGCTCCGGGAGTCCGGCGGCTTCGCGATGATCACCGTCATGGGCGTGATGATGGTCGGGGGCCTGCTGGTCGCGGGCGCCTACGCCGCGTCCGACGGCGACATCTCGCTCGCCCGCAACGACCAGGACCGCCGCGCCGCCTACGCCGCCGCCGAGGCCGGCCTGAACGTCTACACCTACCACCTCAACCAGGACAACGGCTACTGGGCGCGCTGCACGAACGTCCCGCCGCCCAACGCGAGCGAGCCCAGCGCGGTCAACCAGCCGTGGAACGGCACGGGAGCCGATCCGCGCAGCTGGCGCACGCTGTCGGGGACCACCGCGCAGTGGACGACCGAGCTGCTGCCCGCCAACGGGTACGCCCAATGTCAGGAGTCCCAGGCCCAGGCCTCGATGGTCGACGACGCCACAGGCGCCGTCCGGATCCGCACCACGGGTCGAGTGGGCAAGTCCAAGCGCAGCATCATCGCCACCTTCCGCCGCCGCTCGTTCATCGACTACATCTACTTCACCGACTTCGAGACGGCCGACCCGGTCACCTACGGCGATTCCAGCAGCATCGCCTGGGCCAGCGCCAACTGCGCGAAGTGGTGGCGGCAGGGACGCAACGCGTCGTGCTCGCGCATCCAGTTCGCCAACGAGGACGTGGTCGCAGGGCCCTTCCACACCAACGACGACATCCTGACCTGCGGCGCGCCGACCTTCGGACGCTCACGGGCGGACGTGGTCGAGGTCTCGGCCCCCGACCCGGGCTACCGCACCAACTGCGGCTCGGTCACGCCCAACTTCGTGGGGACGTGGACCACGTCGGCGCCCACGCTGACCCTGCCGCCCTCCAACGCCACGCTGAACTCGCTGGCCGGCGCGCGCTTCACCGGCACGACCAAGATCGTCCTCAACGGCGCGAACATGACCGTCACCGGCCCCACGGGAGCCGTCTCCACGGTGGCGATCCCGGCCAACGGCATCATCTACGTGCAGAGCGGCAGCTGCGGCTCCAGCGGCTACAACATCGCGCAGAGCTACACGACGCCCACGGGGTGCGGCGACGTCTGGGTGCGCGGCTCCACGTCGCGCAGCGTGACCATCGCCGCCGACAACGACGTGATCGTCAACGGCGACATCACCCGGTCCGGCGACGTGCTGGTCGGCCTTATCGCCAACAACTTCGTCCGGATCTACCACCCGGTGAGCGGCAACGACGGCCAGTCGTGCTCGAACTCGACCGGGACGATGCAGAACGTGACCGTGGAGGCCGCGATCCTCGCCCTTCAGCACTCGTTCATCGTCGACAACTACTACTGCGGCGCCCGGCTGGGGACCCTGACCGTCACCGGGGCGATCGCGCAGAAGTTCCGCGGCCCGGTGGGAACGTCGGGCGGCTCCGGAGGCACCGGCTACACGAAGTCCTACAACTACGACGACCGCCTGCGCTACCGCGAGCCGCCGTCGTTCCTGGACCCGGTCCAGGTCTCCTGGCGCGTCGTGCGCCAGACCGAGCAGGTCCCGCCCCGCTAGACGCCGCTAGGCGGCGCCCCGGCGCAGCAGGGCCCGCAGCGTCGTGCCGTGCCGGTATCCGACCAGCGGCGCGATCTGGTCGTAGCCGAGGCCGGTCGTCCGGCGCAGGTGGTTGGCCCGTTCGACGCGCAGGCGCTGGACCAGGTCGTGCGGAGTGAGGCCGGTCCGCGTGCGGCAGTGACGCTCCAGGGTCCTGCGCGTGGTGCCGATGGCCGCGGCGGCGTCGTCGATCGTCAGGTCCCCGGCCAGGTTCTCCCGGATCCAGTCCTCGAACTCGGTGACCAGCGAGTCCGCCGCGGCGAGGTGCCCCACGGCCGCTTCCAGGCTGACGGTGGGACGCTGGTCCACGAGCAGGTAGCGAGCCGCCGCGTCGGCCAGCTGCGGGCTGGCCCGGGAGACGAGGCTCATGCCGAGGTCGATGTGCGCGAACGCCGCGCCGGCCGTGGTGACCGACCCGCTGTGGACGACCATGCGCGACATCTCCAGCCGGACCTTCGGGTAGAGCCGCCGGAACTCGCCGGCCAGCCACCAGGTCGTCGTCGCCGCGCGACCGTCGAGCCGGCCGGCGTCGGCGAGCACGAACGTCCCGGTGCAGGCGGCCGCGAGCGCCAGGTCGTCGCCGGCCGCCGCGAGCCGGTTGCGCAGGCGCCGGACGTGCGGGGACGCGAGGGCCTGGGCCAGGGCCGCGGGAGTCGCCGAGCCCAGGCCGGGCACGACGAGCACGTCGAGGCCGGCGAGCGCGGAGTCGTCGCCGAGGACGCGATCCATGGCCAGGGTCAGACCCGCGCCGGTGGTGACCCTCGTCGCGCTGCCGACCGTGTGGACCTCGAGCGGATCGATGGAGGGATCGACCGTCGCGCGCAGGCGCTCCGCCGTGGCGAAGACGTCCAGCAATGCGGTGAGGCCGGAGTCGAAGCAGCCGGGCACCGCGACGAGACCGATGCGCATGTCGCAAACCGTATCGGACGCGTCGCGATCGATACCACCGCCCGGTCTAGGTTTCCCGTCGTGAAGGTCGAGATGCTCGACGTGGGATGGCTCACCGCCGCCGCCGGACTCTGGCGCCGCGGCGATGACCTCGACCACCGGATCCGCTTTCCGATCCCGGCCTACGTCATCGAGACGGCGCGCGAGCGGATCCTGGTCGACACCGGCCTGCACCCCGCGGCGGTCGCGGACCCCGCGCGCCATTACGGCCGGCCGGATTCGCTGGCCGGCTTCGGACTCGAGCTCGAGCGCAGCGTCGCCGAGCAGGTGGACCTGGCCACGGTCACCCGGGTCGTGCTGACGCACCTGCACTTCGACCACGCGAGCGCGCTGGCGCTGCTCCCGGGGTCGGTTCCGATCGTGGTGCAGCGCCGAGAGTGGGAGGCCGCCCACGACGCCGCCGGGGTCGAGAAGAACTTCTACCTGCCCGCCGACTACGCGGCGGCCGAGCGGCAGGTGACACTCGTCGACGGCGACCACGACCTGCTCGGCGACGGGTCGGTCCGGCTGCTGCTGACGCCCGGGCACACGCCCGGCCACCAGTCGGTCCTCGTCGGCGAGCTACTGGTCATCGGCGGCGACGTCACGCACTTCGCGTCCGGCCTGGACGACCACCGGTTCCCCCTCTTCGCCGCCGACCACGGCGCGCAGGCCGCGTCCGCCGAGCGGCTGCGCGCCCTGCGCGACGCCGGCGCGAACGTCCTGCCCGGGCACGATCCGGCGGTCCTGGTGCCGGGCCCGGTGGCGGTGTGACCGCCGCCTACGCGGCGGCGGGGGGCGGGTCCCCCCACTTCGCCTGAGCGTCGTGCTCGGGGATGAAGCGCCCGGTACCGTCGCACCACGGGCAGTCGACGTCCTGGCGTTCGCCGCCCAGCATGGAGACCACCTTCCCGGTGCCGTGACAGGCGCGGCACTCGGCGGGGTCGAGCGTTTCCTCGACGGCCATGGGCGCGCGAGCCTAGCGCGTGCGGGCGCCGGCGTCGGACCGAGGCCCCGCCGAGCGGGGCCTCGGTCCTAGCTCGCTAGCAGGGGTTCGCGCCCGGAGGCCGGAAGCCGCCGACGATGCAGCGGGCCTGGTTCGGGTCCGTCACGTCCGGTGCCGGCGGCATGTACTTCGCCGGGGGCGTGGCGTGCTGGAACTGGTACTTGAACAGCTGCGTGCCGTCCGGCGCGACGCCGTCCGCCCCGTAGGCCCACACGTGCATCAGGTCGGGCGTGCGGTCCGGCGGCTGGAGCTTGCTGAGGTCGCCGGAGCCGAGGGCGGTCTGCGTGTCACCGCTCCAGCCGTACTTGTAGGCGTACCAGTAGGCGTCGGCCGTGATCTCACCGTGGTAGTGCCAGCCGTTGCAGGGAACGCCCGTCGCGTCGTCCACGTACATGTCCGGGCCCGGCACGTGCGGGTCGTCGGCGATGAACATCACGCCGATCGGCCGCTGGTAGCGGTCCACGAGAATCCCCTCGGGACGCTTCGGGTCCATGATGTGCCCGTCCTCGAGGAAACCGGGGTTCAGCCAGTGGCCCTGGCCGCCCGACAGGCCGAGCAGGAACGCGTCCGGATACGGCGCGTAGCCGCGCGCGGCCATCGTCGAGATGTCCGGGTAGCTGTACTTCAGCGAGTCCTTGACGCCGTTGACGACCGCCTGCACCGCGGGCCTGCCCTCCTGGCAGTCGTAGCTGTGCGAGGTGATGCCGCCGCCGAACGTCTTCTGCACGGCGCCCACGACGGTCTCGGCCGCCTTCTGCGGGTCTACGCCCTCCTGCGCCGTCGCCGCCGGGGCGAGCGCGAGCGTGAGAACGGACGCGAGCAGTGCGCCGCGCGCAACGATTCTGGTCTTCATTTCCTGTTTCCTCCCATGGGGTTCCCCTGCTGGTGACTAGGCCGGCCGGTAGGCGATCAGGTATGAGGCCGCGGCCGTGTACAAGGTGTTGCGGGCGATCGCGATGCCGCCGCTCGTGGTGGTCTGCCGCACCGAGGCGCCGGTGTCGCCCTGCATGTTGCGCTTGACCAGCACGGCGCCGGTCCGCTGGTCGTAGGCGTCCAGGAACCCCTGCGAGTCCTGGGTCCAGACCACGCCGTTGGCGACGCTCACGGGGTTGTAGGTGAAGCCGCCCGCGATCGGGGCGGCCCACGCCGGCACGCCGTTGGCGCCGTCGATCGCGACCAGCTCGCCGGGCGGCCCGCCCGCCACGTACGCGTGGCCGGAGGCGAACGCCGCGGACGCGGCGTTGCAGGCGAAGCACGCCGCGCCGACCGGCGTGCGCGAGACGCCCGCCATGGTCCCGGCGTCGACGACGTGGTAGACGCCGGACTTCTGGAGGTCGCCGATCCGCTTCTGACCGTCGACGGCGAACAGGTTCGGCGACGAGCCGAAGTCGAGGTCCGCGGCGAGGCACGTGGCGCTGAACGAGTACGCGTAGTAGACGTCGGGCTTGGTCTCGCACACGGGCTGCTGCGACGCGCCTGGGACGACCGTGTCGCCGACCCCCTTGTAGGAGGCCACGATCTCGCCGAACGTCGGGCTTCCCCGGTTCAGGTCGATCTTGATCAGCGCGTTGGACCGCGCGTGCTCCCGGTGCGGGTTGTGCGGGTTCGACGTGCCCGCGTACGCGTACCCCGTGCTCGTGTCGATCGCGGGGGTCGACCAGATGCCGGCTCCCTCGTAGCCCGCGGCGAAGTCGGCGTCGGGGATGGCGTACGTCTTCTTGACGATCTGGCCGGTGGCCGCGTCGACGATCACGAAGCCTCCACGCTCGTGCGAGCCCGCGTCGGCGTTGCCGAAGAAGCCGGCGACCACCATCCCGTCGTAGGCGACCGCGCTCGCGTTGACGCCGCTGTTGGCCTGGTCGTCGAGCTTCCTGCGCCACACCTCGGCGCCGGTCGAGCGGTCGTTCGCCACCAGGAACGGCGCCGCGTTCTTGTTGATGGGGGTGATCACAAGGTTGCCCGACAGCGCCGGCGTGGAGACCGCCGGCCCGCCGAACGACGGCGTGCCGATGGTCGACTGCCAGGCCCAAACCTCCTGCCCCGTGCCGGCGTCGATCGCCGCGACGCGGGCCTCCTGGGCCCCGGCGCCCTGCGAGGCGACGAACACGCAGCCCCCGTCGACCACCGGCGTCGCGTTGATCGGGCCGGGCGTGCGGTAGACGAACGCGGGCCTCAGCGACGCCGCGTTGTCCTTCCCGATCGCGTGCTCGTCGGGCTGGACGCGGCTGTTGGCGAGGTCGCGGCCGTACGAGGGCCACTCGCCGGCGGGGCTGGCGGGCGCATCGCAGGCGGCGGACGCGGCGGCCGGGGCGGCGAGCAGGGCCGCGGCGGCGGCGAGCGCCGGAAGGGCCCGGCGCATCACTCGACGACCTCGATCGTGCCCTTCATGAGCGGGTGGATCTCGCAGTAGTAGGTGTACGTCTGGCCGACCTTCGTGTCCTGGAGGCCCTCGACCATGTGGTCGCTCCTGCGGTCGGTGACGTAGGAGGGGTCGGACCCGCCGGGCGGCAGCAGCGGGGTCCAGAACAGCGGGCACTGCTCGACCCCGGGCTGCTCGGGATCGGCCGGGTAGTTCTTGCACCAGGGCGCCGATCCGCCGGGGCGCCGCGCGTCCAGCGCGACGACGTTGTGCCAACCCATGTCGAGGTTGACGTAGCGCAGCCCGAGCGAGCGCGACACGTGGACCGGCTCCGGGGCGTAGCGCTCGAACGGGTAGGAGACCACGACGCCGGTCACGCCGGCCGACCCGAGCGTCTCGAACGGATTCGGCTCGTGCGCGGACGCACTCGCCGGGGCGATCGCCCCGGCGAGCAGCACCGCGGCCGTCGCGGCGAGGCGGCGCACTAGAAGCCCATCGCCGCGAAGACGCCGTCCTCTTCGAGGTCCTGGCGCGCCTCGTTCGTGGACCAGCACGCGAACGTCCCCGACGGCGGGTAGAGGCGCGAGTACGTGGCGTGGCTGTGCGCGCTGCACTGCATCGACACGATCTCCGCGGGGAACGGCTCCGGCAGCGTGAACTGCGCATCGGCCTGGGGCGCGTTGTACTCCCGGCGGCAGCGCATGGGCCCGTAGACCTTCGGGATCGTGCCGTCGGCGTTCGGGTCCGGCGCGTAGCACTCCATCGCGATCGTCTGCGGCGTCCCGAAGGCGGGCTTGAGCAGGACCTCCGCGTGGATCTGGCTCGGCTTCGGGGTCGGGTCCGTAGACGAGGGCTCGTAGACCGCCGCCATCCCGATCGGGTAGCCCTGGAAGGGGAACGTGCAGCTTCCCTGGTAGGTCGCACCCGACTGCGCCAGGTTGCCCTGGCAGTTCGAGCCCCCCGTGTGAGCCGCCGCCGGCGCGGCCCCGACCGCCACCACGGCGGCAACAGCGGCTGCGCATACGACAGCACTCGACCAGCGCCTGATCCCGACCACGTGTCCCCCCTGAGTTCCCCTGCTCTTGTCCCGCGCGGCAGTCCCGCCGGCGGCACGGGGAAGCTACGACGCGGCGGGGTTCAAGGCAAGGGTGAAAAACGGCTGAACGCCATTCAGCGCGCCCGGAAGCGCGCTGCGCTACTTGATCTGGTCGTAGACCTTGAACATCGGCAGGTACATCGAGATCACGATGAACCCGACCATGCCGCCGACGACGATGATCATCGCCGGCTCGAGGATCGAGGTGATGGCCTTGACCGAGGCCTCGACCTCGGTCTCGTAGAAGTCGGCGGTCTTGGACAGCATCGTGTCCAGGGCGCCCGTCTCCTCGCCCACGGCGATCATGTCGACCGTCATGGCCGGGAACACCGGCACGTTCTTCAGGGGCGCCGCGATCGTGCCGCCGCGCTTGACGGACTCCGTCACGTCGGCCATCGCGCGCTCCACGAGCGCGTTGCCGGCGGTCTTGCCGGTGATCTCGATCGCCTGGAGGATCGGGACGCCCGAGGAGATCAGCGCCGAGAACGTGCGCGACCAGCGCGCCAGGGCGATCTTCTGGACGGTGTCGCCGATCTTCAGCGGCAGCCGGAGCTTGAAGGCGTCCCATTGCGGACGCCCCCACTCGGACTGCTTCCACATGATGAAGGCCCAGATCGCGCCGCCGGTGACGGCGATGACCAGGTACCAGCGGCCCGTGAGGAAGCTGGAGGCGTTCATCGTGAGCTTGGTCAGCGTCGGGAGCTCGCCCTTGAACTCGCTGAAGATCTTCGCGAACACCGGCACGATGAAGGCCACCAGCGCGAGCATCACGCCCACGGCGAAGGTGACGACGACGGCCGGGTAGGCCATGGCCGCGCGCACCTGGCGGCGCAGCGCGTCCTCTTTCTCCAGCTGGTCGGCGATCCGCACCAGGGACTCCTCGAGCATCCCGCCCGTCTCCCCCGCCCGGATCATCGAGGTGAAGAGCGGGCCGAAGACCTTGGGGTGGCGGCCCATGGCGTCCGACAGCGGCAGCCCGGCCTCCACGTCGCGGCGCACGCCCATCAGCGTCTCGCGCAGCAGCTTGCCCTGCGTCTGCGCCTCGAGCACGTTCAGCGCCCGCAGGATGGTCATGCCCGACGAGATCATCGTCGAGAGCTGGCGGGTCATGATCGCCAGCTCGCGCAGCTTGACCCGCTGCATGAACTCGATGTTGATCTCCTTGGACTTCGACTTGGAGTCGATGTCCAGGACGATCAGGCCGCGCTGCTTGAGCTGCTCGGTGACCGCCTGCTTGGAGTCGGCCTCCACCTCGCCCTTGGCCGGGGCGCCGGTGAGGTCCATCGCCTTGAAGACGTAGGTCTCCACGTCGCTGCTCCCGCGCCTAGGCGGCCATCGGAGTCGCGCCCAGCAGGCGGCGCAGCTCGTCCGGGGTCGTGGAACGCTGCTCCGCCAGCTGCCGGGTGATGCGGCCGGTGCGGACCAGGTTGGCCAGCGAGGAGTCCATGGTCTGCATGCCGGCCGACGCGCTGGTCTGCAGGACCGAGTAGATCTGGTGCGTCTTGCCCTCGCGGATCAGGTTGCGGATGGCCGGCGTGGGCACCAGCACCTCGGCGGCCAGGCAGCGGCCCGCGCCATCGGCGGTCGGCAGCAGGGTCTGGGTGATGATCCCCTGCAGGGCGACCGACAGCTGGACGCGCACCTGGTGCTGCTGGTGGGGCGGGAACACGTCGATGATGCGGTCGATCGTCTGCGGCGTGTCCTGCGTGTGCAGGGTCGCGAAGACGAGGTGGCCGGTCTCGGCCGCGGTCAGCGCGGTGGAGATGGTCTCCAGGTCGCGCATCTCGCCGACCAGGATGACGTCGGGGTCCTGACGCAGGGCGGCGCGCAGGGCGTCGGTGAACGTGATCGCGTCGCTGCCCAGCTCGCGCTGGTTGACCAGGCACTTCTTGTGCTGGTGCAGGAACTCGATCGGATCCTCCACCGTCATGATGTGCTCCTCGCGGGTCTCGTTGATCTCGTTGATCATCGCCGCGAGGCTGGTGGACTTCCCGGAGCCGGTGGGGCCGGTGCACAGCACGAAGCCGCGGGGCTTCTTGGTCAGCTCGTGCACGATCGGCGGCAGGCCCAGCTCGTCGATGCCGGCGATGTTCGCCGGGATCAGGCGGAAGGCGGCGCCGATGGCGCCCCGCTGGAAGTAGGCGTTGACGCGGAAGCGCGCGCGCCCGGGGATGGCGTAGGCCAGGTCGACCTGCAGGTCGGTCTCCAGCCGCTGGCGCTGGTCGTTGCCGAGGATCGAGTAGACGATCTCGCGCGTGTCCGAAGGGGTCAGGCGGGGGTAGTCCTCGAGCGCGACCAGGCGCCCGCGGATGCGGATGGTGGGCGGCGCGCCGGCCGCGATGTGCAGGTCGGAGGCGCGGCGCTCGAGCACTTCCATGAGGACGTCTGCGAAGTCGAAGTTCATAGATTCGGAGGGGTAGGTGGCCGGGGGGTCAGGGTCTTATCGGCAGATCAGCCGGAATCCGTCACTCGTGCAACTTCGGCGATGGACGTACGGCCCTGGCGGGCCTTCTCCAGGCCGTCGTCGCGCAGGCGCCGCATGCCCTGTTCGACGGCCACGGCGGCGATGCGGTCGGCCGACGCGCGCTCCAGGATCAGGTCGCGGACCTCGGTGCTGACTTTCATGACCTCGTAGAGGCCGGTGCGGCCCTTGTAGCCCGTCTGGCCGCAGCGACCGCAGCCGGCGGGCTCGTAGGCCTCCAGGTCGTACTGGGCCGTGAAGCCGCTCTCGCGCAGGACCGCGGCGGGGATCAGCGTGCGCTTCTTGCAGGTCGGACACAGGGTGCGCGCCAGGCGCTGGGCCACCACGCAGTCGATGGCGCTCGCCACCAGGAAGGGCTCGATGCCCATCTCCAGCAGCCGCGTGATCGCCGTCGGCGCGTCGTTGGTGTGCAGCGTGGAGAGGACGAGGTGCCCGGTGAGGGCCGACTCGATCGCGATCTTCGCGGTCTCGGAGTCGCGGATCTCCCCCACCATGATCACGTCGGGGTCCGCGCGCATCATGGAGCGCAGCCCGTTGGCGAAGGTCAGCCCCGCCTTGGGGTTGACCTGCACCTGCGTGATCCCGTCCACCTGGTACTCGACCGGGTCCTCGATCGTGATGATGTTCTTGTCGGTGGTGTTGATGTGCTGGAGCGCCGCGTACAGCGTGGTCGACTTGCCCGAGCCGGTCGGGCCCGTGGCCAGGACCGCGCCGTAGGCCTGGGTGAAGCCGTCCTCGTAGCGGTCGCGCTCGTCCGGGGACATCCCCAGCTTGTCGAGGTCGACGACCACCGAGTCCTTGTCCAGGATGCGCATGACCACCGACTCGCCATGGACGCTGGGCAGCGTGACCACGCGGACGTCGATGTGCTTGTCCTCGATGTTCAGACCCACGCGGCCATCCTGGGGCAGGCGGCGCTCGGAGATGTCGAGGTCGGCCATGATCTTGATGCGCGAGACGACGCCGCGGACCATCCGGCGCGGGACCGTGGCCGAACTGGCCAGCATGCCGTCCACACGGAAGCGCACGCGCATCTCGCTGCCGTCGGGCTCGAAGTGGATGTCCGATGCGCCCTGGTCGACGGCCTGGGCGACGATCGAGTGCACGAGCTTGATGACCGGCGCGTCGTCGGCGGACTCGCGCAGGTCGACGACCTCGGCGGGATGCTGCTCGTCCTCCTCCTCCACGACGCCCTGGACGACGTCGTCCAGGCGGTTCAGCCGAGAGATCAGGGCGGAGACGTCCTCCCGTGAGGCGACGGCCGGGCGCACCTCCAGCCCGGTCATGATCGCGATGTCGTCGACCGCGAGCACGTTGCTGGGGTCGACCATCGCCACCATCAGCGTGCGCTCGTCCACGAAGGCGATCGGCACCGCCTCGTAGCGCTTGGCAGCGGAGGCGCTGATCAGGTTCGCGGCGCCCATGTCGATGGTGAAGACGTTGAGGTCCAGGTGGTCCAGGCCGTAGCGCTCGGCCACGGCGCGGGCCACCTGGTCCTGGGTCAGGCTTCCCTGCTCCTGGAGGACCTGCTCGGGGGTGCGCCCCGCGGTGCGGGCGGCGTCGATGGCGGCGTCGACGGCCTGGCGGTCCACGAAGCCCATCTCCACCACGACGTCGGTCAGGAACCGGCCCGAGCCGCCGCGGCGGCTCGGCGCCGTGATGCCCGGGTTGGCCTTCGCGGGCTGGGGCTTGCGAGCGAGGGCACCCTCGCTCTCTGGTCCGTGGTCGACGGACCGCAGATGTGGCCGGTTCTCGGAGTCCATGGCGGTGGTCGCGGGCGGCGCGCGCTCGTGACCGGAGACGCATTTCTCTCCGTCTCTATCGGGCGGTTCGGCCTGGGACTGAAGCCCTGGCGTGCGGAACCGATCGAGGGCCACCTCCCGGTCTGCATCGGCCCCGGCCGGGCGGCGCTTGACCTACTCGCCGCGCGCCTGGACGCCCGCCCCGGCGCGCATGGCGTCCAGCGGAGCGGGAACCCCGGTCCAGCGCTCGAAGCTGAGCGCCCCCTGGCGCACCAGGACCTCGAGCCCGTCCACGGTCGTCGCGCCGGCCTCGCGGGCCGCGCGCAGGAAGGCGGTGGCGCCGTCGCCCGCGTAGGCGAGGTCGACGACGCGACCCCAGCCGGCGAGGTCGCCGGACGTCAGCGGGAGGTGCTCGAAGGGGTCGGCTCCGGGGTCCAGGCCCACGGAGGTGCAGTTGACCAGCAGGTCGCCCGGCTCCGGGGCGGACACCGCGCGGGCGCCGAGCTCGTCCGCCAGAGCCCGCGCGCGCTCGGGGGTGCGGTTCCACACGGCGACGTCGGCGGCGCCCGCCTCGCGCAGGGCCCACACCACGGCGCGCGCGCTGCCTCCGGCGCCCAGGACGGTGGCGCGCAGGCCCTGCGCGGGCGTGTCGAGCGCGGCCAGGAATCCCGGCGCGTCGGTGTTGTCGGCCTCGATCGCGCCGTCCGCGAACGTGAGGCTGTTGGCGGCGCCGATCGCCCGAGCGGCCTCGGTGGCGGAGTCGGCGAGCGCGAGCCCGGCGGCCTTGTGGGGCAGCGTCACGTTGACGCCGGCGAATCCGGCGGCGGGCAGGGCTCGGACGGTCTCCGCGAAGCGCTCCGGGGGCACGGGAAGGCGCTGGTAGCGCCACCCCTCGATCCCGGCCGCCGCGTAGGCGGCCTCGTGCATGGCGGGCGAGCGGCTGTGGGCGACCGGCCAGCCCAGGACGCCAGCGCGGCTCAACAGTGGACCGGCGACTTGCCCTGCGCCTGGCGCGCCTGCTCGTACTGGGTCGCGGCGCGCTGGAACTCGGCGTCCGTGCGCAGGAAGGCGTGCTCGCCCTTCCCGCAGGGCTTGACCACGAAGTACAGGTACGACGTGCGCGCCGGATGGGCGGCGGCCTGGATGGAGGCCAGCCCGGGGTTCCCGATGGGGGTCGGGGGCAGGCCCTGGCGCAGGCGCGTGTTGTACGGCGTGTCGCGCTTGAGCTCGGACATGAGCAGGGGGCGCTGCCAGTTGTCGAGCTCGTAGCGAGTGGTCGCGTCGATGCCCAGGGGGATCCCCTGCTTGAGGCGGTTGTAGATCACCGAGGCGACCAGGGGCCGGTCCTTGGCCACGGCCGCCTCGCGCTCGATCATCGAGGCGATGATCAGCACGTCGTAGGGCGACAGCTTCTTGGTCCGCGCGTAGGCGAGGTTCACGCGCGCGAACTGGCGGCGGAAGTTCTGCAGCTGCTTGGTGACCAGGGTCGAGACCGGCGCCTTCTCGCGCAGCTTGTAGGTGGAGGGGAACAGGAAGCCCTCCTTGGTGCGGATCGAGCGCGGCGCGCCGTACTGCTGGGGGCTCAGGACGGTGGAGCGCGCCGCGGCGCTGGCGTAGCTCCCGCGCAGCGAGGTCTTGCGCAGGAGTCGGTTGGCCTCCGTGATCGTGCGGCCCTCGGTGATCGTGATGTCCGTGGTCTTGGGCGGCGGCGGCCCGCGGGTGAGGGTCGTCAGCACGTCGGAGTAGGAGCTGTCGCGGGCCAGGCGGTAGGTGCCCGGCTTGATGGCGTTCTTGCCGTCGAGCTTGGCGCGCAGCTTGAAGAAGAACGCGCTGGAGACGACGCCGCGGCCGGCGAGGATGTCGGCCGCCTGGCTCATGCCGGTCCCCTTGGGGATGACGACCGACACCGGGGTCCCCCCGCCGCCGTGGAAGGGCTGCAGGACCTGGAGGGCGATCCAGCCGGCGGCCATGATCGCCACGATGGCGAGGACCAGCAGCGCGAGCGGCCAGCGGCGGCGGCGCTTCGGTGCCCCGGGACGGCCGTCCGCTCCGCTGGGCGGGAGCCCGTCGCCGCCGGGGCCGCCCGGCCCGGGGCGGCGGCGCCCGCGCAGCGTCCGGCGCTCCGGAGCGTCGAGCTGCGACCAGTCCTCGGAGACGTGGTCGTCGAAGACGACCGACGGCGCGTCGGCGGGCGCGGCGCGGCGTGTGCGCACGAGGCCGTCGCCGTCAGGGGCGGGGGGCGCGGGTGATGGCGCGACCGGCGCCGCGGTCGCGGGAGCGGGCGTCGCCGGTGAGGCCGGCGCACGGCTCGCCGGTGAGGAGGCGGGCGCGGGCGTCGCCGGTGAGGCCGGCGCACGGCTTGCCGGTGAGGAAACGGGTTCGGGCGTAGCCGGAGTGGCGGGAGTGGGCGTCGCCGGCGGCGAGGAGGTGGCGGGTGAGCGCGGTGCGGGTGCCCTGGGTGCGACCGGTGCGGGCGTGGCCGGAGGGGTCGGGGAACGGCTCTCGGGCGAGGAAGGGGGCGACGGCGTGGCCGGGGTGGCAGGGTCCGGGACTCGCCCGGGGAGGGGCGAGGGCGGAGTGGGAAGCGGCGCGCGTGCCGGCGGCGGCGTAGGGGCCGGCGGCGGGGCGAGGCCCGGGTCGGGCGGTGGCGTCTCCAGGGGCGGCGGGACCGCCTCGTCGGCGGGACGACCCTCGCGCTCCGCGCGGCGGGCCTCGCGCTCGGCGCGAGCGCGCTCGCGGTCCTCCGTCGAGCGCTCGCGTTGCGTCGGCTGGTTGCGGTCGAACAGGCCCATGCGAGTGATTCCGACCTACCTGCGCGAACCTCCCCCCTGAGGTCCAAGTCCGCGGCGTCGCGCACTGGCGGTGGCCGGTCGGAACGGGAAAGGCTACCGGCCCGCTGCCGCGGGAGGCGTCAGCGCGGCTGCGAACCGCCGGCCTGCGCAGCGAGCCAGGCCTCGAGCAGATGCGCCGCCGCGCGCGAGTCCTCGCTAGCGGCGCCGCCGGTACGGCGCGCCTGGGCGGTGGTGAGGCGCTCGTCGTGCATCGCGACGGGGACCTCCACCTGGCCCCGTAGCCGCTCGGCGAACGCTCGGGCCTCGGCGGTCTGCGCCGACTCTCCCCCGGCCATCGTCAGCGGCAGGCCGACGACGACGGTCTCAACGTGCTTTTCGCGCACCAGGGCGACGATCTCCGCCATCCCTGCCTTCGAGTCCGGGCGAACGACCGCATCGAGGGGGGTTGCGAGCGTGCCGGTGGGATCGCTGAGCGCCACGCCGCAGCGGGCCGTCCCGTAGTCGAGGGCCAGCGCCCTCACGGGACGCGAGTGTCATTGACCGCGATATAGGCGGTCAATGACACTTTCATCGCTTGGAGAGGGCCGATTGGATGGCTTGGCGGGCGGCGGCGAGGGCCTCGGCGGTCTTGGCGGGGTCGCGGCCGCCGGCGCGGGCCATCGTGTCGCGGCCTCCCCCTCCCCCGCCCGCGACCTCGGCCGCGGCCTTCACGATCGCGCCCGCCTTGACTCCGCGCTCCACGAGTGCCGGGGGGACGGCGGCGACGAAGGACACCTTCCCCTCGCCGGGGGCGGCGAGGACGATCGCGGCGTCGGGGAACTTTGACTTGAGCTGGTCCATCGCCTTCAGGAGCGCCTTCTCGTCTCCCGCCGGCACCTCGGCCACCACGGCGGTGGCGCCCTCGATCTCCTCACCCGCGAAGTCCTCGACGGAGACCGGCGCCGCCGGCTTCGCCGCCCCGGTCCGCGCCGCCTCGCGCAGCTTCGCCACCGCGTCGGGCACCTGCTCGGGCTGGGTGCGCAGCTCACGCGCGACCCCGCGCAGGACGTCGTCGTGGCGGCGCATCAGCTCCACGGCGGCGGGGCCGGTCAGGGCCTCGATGCGCCGGACGTTGGCCGCGCTGGACGTCTCGGCGGCGATGTGGAACAGCCCGATCTCCGACGTCGAGCGCACGTGCGTACCGCCGCACAGCTCGCGCGAGAAGTCGCCCTCCCCCACCTCGACCATCCGCACCACGTCGCCGTACTTCTCTCCGAACAGCGCCATCGCGCCCAGCGAGCGCGCCTCGTCCAGCGTGGTGGTCAGCGCGCGCACGGGCTGGTTGTCCAGGATCCACTCGTTCACGCGGTCCTCGACGGCGCGCAGCTCCTCGGCGCTCAGCCCGCCACCGTGCGTGAAGTCGAAGCGCAGCTTGTCGGGACCCACGTAGGACCCGGCCTGCCGCACGTGAGCGCCCAGCCGCTCGCGCAGCGCCGCGTGCAGGAGGTGCGTCGCGGTGTGGTTGGCCTCGGTGGCGTGGCGGGTCGCCGCGTCCACGCGGGCCACCACGCGCTCGCCCTCGGCCAGCGCGCCCTCCCTGACGTCCAGCAGCAGCACCTGGTCGTCGCCGACGCGCAGGACGGCGTCGACGCCCGCCTCGACGCCGTCGCCCACGACGACGCCGCGATCGGAGATCTGGCCGCCACCCTCCGCGTAGAAGGGGGACTCCACGAGCTTCGCCAACACCCGCCCTGGCTCCCCCTCGCCCGAGCCGTTCGCCGGCTGCACCGCGCCCACCGTCGTCGCCTGCTCGGTCGTCGCATAGCCGGTGAAGTCGGTGGAGAACGCGGCGGTCTGCGCGAAGTCCCGCGCCAGCTCGCGGCCGCCGTCGTCCTCGTTCATCGCGACCGCCGAACGCGCCCGCGCTCGCTGGCGCTCCATCAAGGTCTCGAATCCCGATTCGTCCACGCCCAGGCCGGCCTCGGCGGCCAGCTCCCGCGTCAGGTCGAAGGGGAACCCGTAGGTGTCGTGCAGCTGGAACGCGGCGTCGGAGCCGATGCCCTCCAGGCCCTCGTCGCGGGCCCGGGCGATGAGCTCGTCGAGCAGCCGGGTGCCCGTCTCCAGCGTGCGGCCGAACGCCTCCTCCTCCGCGCGGGCCCAGCGCAGGATCGCCTCGCGCTGCTCGCGCAGCTCGCGGTACTCGCCGCCCATGATCTCGATCACCCGCTCGGAGAAGCGCGGGAGGAAGCCCGGCTCCAGCCCGATGCGCCGGCCCTGGAGGATGGCTCGGCGCATGACCCGGCGCAGGATGTAGCCGCGGTCCTCGTTGGAGGGCACCACCCCGTCGGCGATCAGGAAGGTCATGCCGCGCGAGTGGTCGGCCAGGACGCGCAGCGCGCGCGTCGTGACCTCGTCCTGGCCCATCCTCCGCCCCGACAGCTCCTCCCCCAGCTGGACCAGCGGCAGGAACTGGTCGGTCTCGTAGACCGAGGGCACGCCCTGGAGGATCGCCGCCATGCGGTTGAGGCCCAGCCCGGTGTCGATGTTCTGCTGGGGCAGCGGCGTTAGCTTCCCGGGCGGGTCCTGGTTGAACTGCATGAACACGAGGTTCCAGAACTCCAGGAAGCGCTCGGTGTCGTCGCCCGGGCGGTCGTCGGGGCCGCCGAAGTCCGGGCCGCGGTCGAGGTAGAGCTCAGAGCACGGGCCGCACGGTCCGGTCGGCCCGGCCTGCCAGAAGTTGTCCTCGCTGCCCAGCTGGACGATGCGCTCGTCGGGCACGCCCACGGCGCGCCACGCTTCGATCGCCTCCTCGTCCGGCCCCAGCCCGAGCGCGTCGTCGCCGCGGTGGACGGTCACCCAGATGTCGTCTTCGTTGAGGCCGAACCCCTCGCGGGACAGCTCCCACGCGTACTGGACGGCCCCCTCCTTGAAGTAGTCGCCGACCGAGAAGTTCCCCAGCATCTCGAAGAAGGTGAGGTGGCGGGCGGTCGTCCCGACGTTCTCGATGTCGGTGGTGCGGAAGACCTTCTGGCACGTGGTCAGCCGGGGGTGCGGCGCCGGCTCCAGCCCGAGGAAGTACGGCTTGAGCGGGTGCATCCCCGCCGTGGTGAGCAGCACGGACGGGTCGTAGTCGGCGGGCACGAGCGACCCCGACGGGAGCCGCTTGTGGTCGCGCGCGATGAAGAAGTCCAGGAAGGTGCTGCGGATCTCGTCCGAGGTCACGGGCGAGAGTCTAGGACCGCTCAGGCCGCGATCGTGGCGTGGCCGACCACGAGGTCGCCGTCCATCAGCACGGCGGTCTGGCCCGGGGCGACGCCGAGCGCCGGCTCGTCGAGGTCGAGCCGCAGCCGGGCGTGGGGGCCGGCCGGCGTATCGGTGGCGATCCGGGCATCCAGGGGGCGGGACTGGTAGCGGATCTTCACTCGGTTGACCCTTGCGCCGTCGCGGCGCAGCACGGCGCCCCGGACGTGGACGGTCGTGCGGCCCAGCGCCTCCCGGGGCCCGACCACGACGCGGTTGGCGCGGGCGTCGGTCTCCAGCACGTACAGGGGTGCGGCGGCGGCCACCCCGAGCCCCTTGCGCTGGCCGACGGTGAACCCGTGGTGCCCGCGGTGGCGGCCCAGGACCCGGCCGCGGCGGTCGACGATGTCGCCGGGGCGCTCGCGCGGGCCGCCGTGGCGGTGGAGGAACGCGGAGCGCTCCGTGCCCGCCAGGAAGCAGAGGTCCTGGGAGTCGGGGCGCTTCGCCGCCGCGAGGCCGGCTTCGGCGGCGATGCTTCGAACCTCCGGCTTCGTCAGGGCGCCGAGCGGGAAGCGCAGTCCGGCCAGGGAGTCCGGCGACAGCGCGGCGAGCATGTAGCTCTGGTCCTTGGCGGGATCGGCGGCGGCGCGCAGGAGCGGGCCGCCATCGTCGTGGGCGATCCGGGCGTAGTGGCCGGTGGCGAGCGAGTCGGCGCCGAGGCGGCGGGCGAGGTCAAGCATCGCGTCCAGGCGGACGTGGCCGTTGCAGCGCACGCACGGGTTCGGAGTGAGCCCCTCGATGTGGTCGGCGATGAACGGGTCGACGACGCCGGCCCGGAACTCCTCGCGCAGGTCCAGCGTGAAGTGCGGCAGGCCCATCCGGTGCGCCATGGTGCGAGCGCTGCGGACGGCGGAGGCCGAGCAGCACGAGCGCTCCTCGTCGTGGTCGCGGTCGGCCCAGAGCTCGACGGTGACGGCTAGGACTTGGTTGGCGCGGAAGTCGCTCTGCCCGTGACCGGGCTCGCCGGCGGATGCGTCTCCTTGAACTGCATCGTCGAGGGGGTGTTCGGAGGGTGGGTGGTCTTCCGCGCATAGGAGGGCGGCCACGGCGCTGTCGACTCCTCCGCTCATGGCGACGAGGGTTCGGCCCTTCTGCTTCTCGAGGGCGCCGGTGGCGTGGGTGGCGGAGCCGAGGGCTCGGGCCAGGGCGTCCGCCGCGAGGTCCGCGGCGTGGCGCTTGCCGGGGTGCAGCTCGCCCAGCTCGGCGCTGATCTCGTCGGCGCCCACGCGCGCGGCGTCCAGGACGTCGCGTCCGGAGACGAGCGCCACGGCCGCGCTGCCCGCGGCCAGCGTCGCGCCGCAGCCGTGGGCGTCCCACGAAGCCGCGGCCACGCGACCGCCCTCCACCGCCACCGTCACGCGCACCAGGTCGCGGCAGGCCGCGCCGCCGGCGGCGCCGGAATGCCCGCCGCGCACCGGCGCGCCCCGTCCCACCGGCGCCTCGAGATGCGCAAGAAAGCCGCCCGGTTCCATACGCGACGAGTCTAGAGCGGCGGAGGCGCAGCCGGCGAGGCGGCGCGCGGACGGGCGCGGGCGCGATTGTGCCCCACTATGGGGCCAAATCGCGATCGCGACGCGGGGCCGGATCGGGATCGGGTCTCAGCGGGCGGCCTCAGCCGGGGGCGCCGCGAGTGTGGTCGCGCCGGGCGCTACTCCCCGTAGGGGTCGGAGTCCGCGGTCTCGTCGGGCTCGCCGACGGGGCGGTTCAGGACGTGGTGGGGGTCGTGGTCGCGCTTGGGCGGGACGCCCGCGCCCGGCTCGTGCACCGGTCCGGGGTCGGCCCGGTCGCGCTCCTTGCGCTCCAGGGGCCGGTCCGCCGCCTCGGCCGGGTCCGGCGGGCGCTCGTTGTGGTCCAGGGTCTCGCGGTGCTGGCGTGTGATGCGTTCGGTCATGGTGACCGTCTACCCGCGTTGGGGACCCGTATCCCCGGCCGTGAAGAAGGGCTTTTGGCCAGCTGTGCACAGGCGGCGCTAAGGCTCGGGGCCGCTGGTGCCGAAAGCGAAGGGGATGGATCAGGTCTCGCGTCCTATTCAGTTCCTCCTCATCGGCGTGCTCGCGTTCGCGGCGCTGTGGTTCGTCGCGCTGCGGCCCAAGACGGACAGCGGCGGCGCCGCCGCTCCGCCCCCCGCGGCGGCGGCCCCCGCCGCCCCGGCGAAGTCCTCGCTGCCCGGCGGGCTGGGCACCGCGGTGGACAAGGCCCGGACCACGCAGGCCCAGGGCAATGCCGCGGCCGCCGCGCAGTCCGGGACCACGACCTCCACGCTCGGCGCCGCCCCGGCGCCGGCCCCCGCCGCCGCCAAGCCGGCCACGACCGCCGCCAAGCCCCGCGCCGCGGCCCAGCCCGCGAAGCCCCGCGCCGCCACGCCGGCCCGCCGGCGCGCCGAGGGCCCCGGCCCGACCCCCGCCAAGGTCCGCCGTGGCCTCGCGCAGCGCCACGCCGTCGTCCTGCTCTTCTACTCGGCCGCGTCGTCCGACGACCGCGCGGTGCGCTCCGAGCTCGCCGGCGTCTCGCGCCGTGGCGGCCGGGTCGACACCTGGGCCATCCCGGTCAGCGCGCTGTCGCGCTTCGCCAACGTGCTGCAGGGCGTGCAGGTCTTCCAGACTCCGAGCGTCGTCGTCCTCTCCTCCACCCGCAAGCCGATGCTGCTGGCCGGCTACACCGACCGCGCCGAGATCGACCAGGTCGCGAACGCGGCCCTGCGCCGCCGCTAGCCCGGCGCTTATAGGCTCGCGCGGTGTCCGTCGCCGTCGACGCGCCGGGGTACGTCCCCTTCAACCCGCTCCCCTGGTCCGCCCACTCGCTGCTCGTGCAGTACGCGGGGCGCGACGGCCGGGTCCTGGAGCTCGGATGCTCGTCGGGCTACGTGTCCGAGCGCCTGGCCGCCAACGGGAACGCCGTGGTCGGCGTGGAGTTCGACCCCGGCGCCGCCGAGGCCGCACGGGCCCACTGCGAGCGTGTGGAGATGGGCGACCTGGAGGCGATGGAGTTGCCCGGCGCGCCCGGCGAGTACGACGCGGTGGTGTGCGGGGACATCCTCGAGCACCTGCGCGACCCGCGCGCGCTGCTGGCCCGGGTGCAGCCGCTGCTGCGACCGGGCGGGCGCCTGGTCGCCTCGACGCCGAACGTCGCCAACTGGTCGATCCGGCTGCGGCTGCTGTTCGGGAGCTTCCGCTACGCCGACCGGGGGCTGATGGACCGCACCCACACCCACTTCTTCACGCGCGCGACGCTGGCCGAGGCCCTGCGCGACGCGGGCTACGAGGTGGAGCGCATGGACGCGACGATCCCCTCCGTGGTGCGGGCGCGCCCGCTGCGCGCCGCCGCCCACGGCCTCGCCCTGGCCTTCAAGGGACTGCTGGCGCACCAGCTCGTGGCCGTGGCGCAGCCGCGGCGCTAGCCGATCCGCCACACGTAGACCTCGCGCAGCCCGCCGCCGCCGCGGATCATCGGGCCGACGATCGTCACGTCGTCGAGCAGCCCGGGCGCCAGGTCGCGCCGGCTCGCCGTGAACTTCGCGTTGACGAGGCCGAACCGCGCCACCAGCACCGCGTGGACCTCGCGGCTGGGCGGGTCCTCGTGATTCACGTAGACGACGCGGCCGTGGACCCGCGCGCACGGAGCGAGCAGCGGACGGCCGTCGCGCAGGCGCTCGCCCCAGCACGGCCGGGTCCAGGCCGGGGCGCGCCGCAGGTCGGCGGCGCTGACCGGGCGGTGCGCGAACTCCTCGACGCTGCCGCGCGACGCCAGCCCGGCCGCGGCGACCGCCGCGAGCGCCGGCACGAGGACGAGCAGGAGCCGGCGGCGTCGCACCCCGCGGGTCTACGCGCGGGCCACGCGCAGGGCGGCGAGCACGACCTGCAGCTCGTCCGCGGTCAGCCGTCCACCCACCGCCGCGGCCTGGAGGACGGACACGTCCGCCGTGGTGGGGCAGCGCGGGAGGCCCAGGTTCACCAGCGCGATCTCGGCGTCGCCCGGCAGGCAGTCGGGTTCGGCGGGGTTCTGGGCCACCGTGGCCGGCGGCACGGCCGGGGCCGGGGCCGGAACCGGGGCCGGCGGGCGCGGCCGCCGCGGCTGGGGCGCGGGAGGCGTGGGCCGCGGCGTCACGGGCCGTCCGGCGCCCGGACCGGGCGCGGGGGGAGCCGGCGCCGGGACGCTGGGCAGGGCCGCGACCGTCGTGGTCCCAGTCGAGGTCGTGACCGGCGCGCCCACGCTGGGCTCGACCGCCTTGGCCGCGGCGCGCCGGCGCGGCCCCGGCGCCGCGGCGAAGGGATCCGCGCCGCCGGACTCGCCGCCGGCCGACATCCCGGGCAGCCCCGGCGCCGGCGCGCCGCCCCCGCGGCCGAACACGGCCAGCGCCAGTCCCAGCGCGAGCATGCCCGCGCCCACACGTCCCGCACGGCTGCGCCGCGCGCGGGCCGCCGCTCCGCGCACCCGCCCCGGGACCAGGCGACGACGCGGCCGCACCGGCTCCCGCGGTGAGTGCGGAGCGTCGCCCTCCGCGGGCACATGCGGCACCCCTGGAGCGGCGGCCGGTCCGGGCACGCCCGGCGCCCCCTGGCGCCCCGGCAGCTTCTCCGAGCCCCGGCGGGTACGACGGCCCAGCCGGCGCTGCGGCAGCTCGGGCCCGCGGCGGACTCGCCGGGCGCCCAGGGCCCGGCGGACCGGCGGAGGCACGATTCGCGTGGCCACGATCCGCGCGGCCGCCGACGGCTCGTGGTCCTCCTCGGCCGCGGCTCCGCGGGTGATCACGACGATCGCGCCCAGGAAGA
>JAWVFR010000077.1:0-65113 GCA_033855845.1 Solirubrobacteraceae bacterium | reverse complement strand
TCCTCACCTTCACCGACCTGGGCAAGTCGCTGGGCTTCCGGCTGGACCTCGCGGGCGCGGGCAGCGAGGTCGCGCTGCACGTCCGGGGCAACAACGGCGGCGACGGCGTGGGCCGCGCCTCGTTCCTGGCCGGCGCCGGGCCCGACACCGCCGCGGCGTGCGCGGGCGCGGGCGCGCAGGCGCTGGACTTCAGCGCCTCGCTGCGGTCGCTGACGGTCCTCAAGGGCTAGTCGCGGGCGCCGAAAAGCGCTGCAACCGGCGGTCTGAAAAAGGTATGAGCCGCGTTGAAGGCGCCAGCCCTGCGGGGCTATAACCGTTGACTCTCCGGCGGGCAGGGAAGTGCTTCTTGCACTTGGCCGCCTTGGTTCAACCACAAACGGGAGGCATCCTCTTGAGGAAGCTCATTCTGACCGGCGCCGCCGTGGCGTCGGTGGCGTTCGCCGGGGTCGCGACGGCTGCCCCGCTGGCGAAGGTCGACGACCCGACGCCCAACAAGGTGTTCACGGGTACCTACACCAACGCCGATGGCACCACCGGCACGCAGACCGGCTACGTCGCCGTGTACAGCGACGGCGTCGTGGCGTGCAACGGTGGCACCACGCTGCAGCTGCCGGACCGGGCGAACCCCGGCAAGACCAGCCCCGCACAGGGTCAGGCCTGGGTCGGCCCGAACCACGCGGCGAAGGACACGTCCGCCGGTGGAGCGGCTCCGGGCAACGTCGCCGGTGCCGGCAACAACCAGACGGCCAAGACGGGCGCCTACTGCGAGTAGTCGCAAGTCGAAGTCCGAAGTGAGCGAGAGGCGGGCCGCGAGGCCCGCCTCTCGCCGTCTGCGGTGTCAGTTTTGCCGCGCCCGCGCCGTTGGTTGGCGACATGCCCCGCGCGATCGCCATCCTCGCCATGCTGGCCGCCGGCGCCCTGACCGGTTGCGGCTCGGGAGAGACCGGCCCCGCTTCGCAGCCCGCCCTGAAGTCTCCGCAGCTCAGCGGAGACGAGCTGCTGGGCGGCCCGACTGCCGGCGCCGCACCCGCACGCGTCCGCACGCCCTCCTCCGACGGCCGCGCGATGGCCTCGGGGACGGCCCGGCGGCGTCCGGGAGCCCGGAAGGCGCAGACGTCCGCGACCAAGCCCGTGCCGGCCCCCGGCCTTCCCTCCGGCGCCCGCGCGGCCGGCGCGGTCACACCCGCCGGCGCGCGCGACGTCGACGCGGTCCGCGCGACGCTGGGCGACTACACGGCCCGCCTGCGCCGCGGCGACTCGAGCGTCTGCGCCGACCTGATCACCCAGCGGTTCCTGAACGCCATCACCGGCAAGAGCGGCGCCGCCGCGATGGACCACTGCCGCCGCGCCGGAGCCGCCCCGACGCCGATCGAGCTCAAGGACGTCGAGGGCGTCCGCGTCCAGGGCGCCACCGCCTGGATCCAGTTCGTGGCCGCGATCCGCGGCGAGCGCAGCCGCCACGTCCTGCGCCTCGTGCGCGCGGACCGCTGGCGCATCGACAGCTACGCCTAGCCGCTCACGAACCGGTCCGAATTTGGTCCGGTCGCCGGGCCAGCGCGGCGGGCCCCGAGGCGTTGTTCGCAGGAAGGACTCGTTCGCGAACTTGGGGAGGACCGAAGTGAGAAAGCTCATCGGCGCCGGGATGCTGACGGCCGCGCTCGCCGCGGCCTCCCCCGCGCTCGCCCAGCCCGTGGTCGCGGTCACCGACCCGACCGCGAACGGCGAGGAGGGCGTGTTCAGCGGCCAGTACGACAACGGCCAGGGCAACGTCGGCTACCAGGAGGGCTACGTCGGCGTGTACGAGGACGGCGTGGTCGCCTGCAACGGCCGCCCCTACGTGGTCGTCGACCAGCGCCTGCAGGGCTACGTGTGGGCCGGCCCCGGGCAGCGCTCGAGCAACGCCACGGTGGAGACGCCGGGCGGCGAGGCCGGCGCCGGCAATAACTCCGAGACCGCCGGCGGAGCGCCGACGGGCAGCTCCCCCTGCCCCGACGGCGATCCGCAGGGGGTCGGGCGCTAGCCATGCGCCGGCGGGGAGCGATCCGCGGTCGCGGCCGCCGGGCGGCGCTGGCCGTCGCGCTGGCCTCGGCGGCCGTGCCCGCGGTCGCGCTGGCCGGCGTCGGCGGCGCCACCGAGCTGGTCTCCGTCGGACCGGGTGGAACCGATCCCGTGACCGCGCGCGACTTCGGCGCCGTCAGCGCCGACGGCCGCTTCGTCGCCTTCGCCACCGCCGGGCGCGACATCGACCCCGCCGACGGCAACCCGTACAAGGACGTCTACGTCAAGGACCGCTCCAGCGGCGCCTTCGACCTGGTCTCCGCTGGGACCGGCGGGCCCGCGAGCGCCGACAGCACGATCGGGCGCGGCGGCCTCAGCGCCGACGGCAACGTCGTCGCGTTCTCCTCCAGCGCCTCGAACCTCGGGCCCCACGACGTCAACGGGCTCTCCGACGTGTTCGTCCGCGACCGCGCGGCGGCCACGACGACGATGGCCTCGCTCAGCGCCACCGGACTGGAGGCCAACGGCGCCAGCTTCGACGCGGTCGTCAGCGACGACGGGCGCTTCGTCGCGTTCACGTCGAAGGCCACGAACCTCGTGGCGACAGCCGGACTGCCCCTGGCCCCCACCGCTCGCACCCACGTCTACGTGCGCGATCGCCAGGGCGGCACCACCAGCATCGTGAGCGCCAACCCGGCGGGCCTGGCGGGCAACGGCGACGCCTCGGCCCCGGCCATCTCCGGCGACGGGACCAAGGTGGCGTTCGTGTCGGGCGCGACCGACCTCGTCGCGGGCGACACCAATGGCAAGGCGGACGTGTTCGTCCGCGACCTGGTCGCCGGCACGACGACGCGCGCGAGCGTCTCGGCCTCCGGGGCGCAGGCCAACGGCGACAGCCGCGAGCCCTTCGTCGACGGCACCGGCGCCATCGTCGGCTTCACCTCCACCGCCACCAACCTGGGCGGCCTGAAGTACCACAAGTTCGGCGACGTCTTCCTGCGCCACGCCGCCGCGGGCCGGACCGAGCACGTCATGCCCGACATCGGGCTGGAGCCCAACAACGCGTCGGGCTTCGGCGCGATCACGGCGGACGGGCGCTTCGTCTCCTTCGCCTCGGCCGCCACCAACTACGTCCCCGGCGACACGGGCCAGGTGGACGTCTTCGTGTTCGACCGCGCCACCGGGAAGGTCGTCAACGCGACCACCGCGTCGGACGGCAGGGCGGCCAACAACGCCTCGCTGTACTCCGAACTGGCCGACGACGGCGCTTCGATCGCCTTCGCCTCCAGCGCCACCAACCTGGTGGCGGGCCGCAGCTCGTTCGGGTCCCAGGTCTTCCGCCGGCCCCTGACCGTGGAGGCCGTGGCGCCCGACCAGGACGGCGATGGCATCCCCAACCTCGGCGACAACTGCCCGGCGACGGCGAACCCCGACCAGGGCGATGTCGACCAGGACGGCCGCGGCGACGCCTGCGACCTGGACATCGACAGCGACTCGATGGTGAACACGCTGGAGCCCGCGCAGAGCAGCGACCCCGCGAAGTTCGACACCGACGGCGACGGCGTCAACGACTACACCGACGACTTCCCCGCCGACGCCACGCGCCAGACCGGCGTCGAGCACCAGGCGCTGAACGTCGCGCGCCTGGAGGGCGACGAGGGCAGGGCCGTCGCCCGCCTGGAGTACGACGCCGCGGCCAAGAAGTTCAACGTCAGCGTGGCCGGCCAGCTGTGGCCCAACCAGAACTACACGGTGGTCGTCTTCCGCCGCGCGGCCGGCATCCGCGAGGCCCGCGCCTGCGCCGGCCGCGCCTCGGCCAGCGGCCAGCTCAACTGCGGCGCGCAGGTCGCGCTGCCGTACTTCACCCACGTGCAGCTGCGCCGCGGCGCGACGGTGATCGCCACCGCCGTGCCCGAGCGCCCGCTCGCCGGCTAGCCGGACTTCGGCGGCGCGACCACGCGCAGCCCCAGGTCGCGCAGCTGGCGCTCCTCGACCGGCGCCGGCGCGCCCGTGAGCGGGTCCGCCCCCGTCGCGGTCTTGGGGAAGGCGATGCTCTCGCGGATGTTGACCTCGCGCAGCGTGCGCCAGCCGGCCAGGATGGAGACCACCCGGTCCAGGCCCAGCGCGATCCCGCCCAGCGGCGGGGCGCCGTAGCGCAGCGCGTCGAGCAGGAAGCCGAAGCGCTCCTGCGCGTCGTCCGGCCCGATCCCGATCAGCTCGAACACCTTGCGCTGGACCTCGAGGTCGTGGATGCGGATCGACCCGCCGCCCAGCTCGAAGCCGTCCAGCACCAGGTCGTAGGCGCGCGAGCGCAGGGACCCCGGGTCGTCCAGGTCGCCCTCGGGCGCGGTGAAGGGATGGTGCAGCGGGTCCCAGCGGTCCTCGGCCTCGTTGCGCTCGAACATCGGGAAGTCCACGACCCAGTGGATGTCGTGGCGCCCCTCCTCCACCAGCGAGAAGCGCTCGGCCAGCTCCAGGCGCAGCTGGCCCAGGACCGTCGCCGCCACCTGCGGGCGGTCGGCGACGAGCAGCAGCAGGTCGCCGGGCGACGCGTCCAGCGCGGACCCGATGGCGGCGCGCTCGGCGTCCGACAGGAACTTCGCGATCGGCGAGCGCCAGCCGCCCTCCTCCTCGACGAACGCCCACACCAGGCCCTTGGCCCCCAGCCGCTTGGCCAGCTCGGTCAGCCCGTCCAGCTCCGACCGCGCGACCTCCCGGGTGCCCGCGTTGATCCCGCGCACCACACCGCCGGCGGACAGCGCGCCGGAGAAGACCTTGAACTCGGTGCCGGCGAGCGCCTCGCCCAGATCCGCGATCTCCATCCCGAAGCGCGTGTCGGGCCGGTCGATCCCGAAGCGGCCGATCGCGTCGTCGTAGGGCATGCGCGGCCAGGGCGGGGCGGGAACCTCGAACCCGGTGAGCGCGAACACCGCGTGCATGACGGCCTCGGTGGTGGCGATCACGTCCTCCTCGTCCACGAAGGACATCTCCAGGTCCAGCTGCGTGAACTCGGGCTGGCGGTCGGCGCGCGGGTCCTCGTCGCGGAAGCAGCGGGCGATCTGGAAGTAGCGCTCGAAGCCGCCGATCATCAGCAGCTCCTTGAAGATCTGCGGCGACTGCGGCAGGGCGAAGAAGGAGCCGGGCTGCTGGCGGGAGGGCACGAGGAAGTCGCGCGCGCCCTCGGGGGTGGAGCGCGTGAGCATCGGCGTCTCGATCTCCACGAAGTCGCGCTCGCCCAGGGTGCGGCGAATCGTCTGGTTGACGCGGTCGCGCAGCAGCAGCGTGTCGCGCTGACGGTCGCGGCGCAGGTCCAGGTAGCGGTAGCGCATGCGCAGCAGCTCGTCGAGGTCGCGCTCCTCGTCCAGCGGGAAGGGCGGGGTCTCGGCGTCGGCCAGCTTGTCCACCGCGGACACGTCCAGCTCGACCTCGCCGGTGGACATCTCCGGGTTGACGTTGGCCGGGTCGCGGGCGGCGAGCGGGCCGGCGGCGCTGACCACGTCCTCCGGGCGCAGCTCGCGCGCCGCGGCGTGGGCCTCGGGCGCGCTCTCGGGGTGGAAGACGAGCTGCAGCAGCCCGGTGCGGTCGCGCAGGTCGATGAAGACCAGGCCGCCGTGGTCGCGGCGCCGGTGCACCCAGCCGGCCACCCGGACCTCGCGCCCGGCGTCGGCGGCGCGCGGGTCGCCGCACCAGGTGTCGCGGTACTGGTTGGGACGCGGCGGCTTCATCCGATCCCCCGCCCCCGTAGCACCTCTCGCACCACAGACTCCGCCGGGACCGAACGCTGCTCGCCCGACTCCATGTCCTTGAGCTCCGCACCGTCCTCCCCCAGGATCGCCACGAACAGCGCCCCGACCCGGTTGGCCTGCTTGAGCTGGCCCTTCAGCGACCGGCCGGCCAGCTCCATCTGGGCCCCGAGCCCGGCGCGCCGCGCCTCGCCGGCCAGCGCGAACGCGGCGGGGCGGCGCTCGTCGCCCACATAGGCGACGTACAGGTCCACGGGCGGCGGCGCGACCGGCGGGCGGTCGGCGGCCAGCAGGATGCGCTCCACCCCGGCCGCGAAGCCGCACCCGGGCGTCGGCGGCCCGCCGAGCATCTCCACCAGGCGGTCGTAGCGCCCTCCCCCACCCACGCCGCTCTGCGCACCCAGCTCGGTGGACTCGAACTCGAACACCGTGCGCGTGTAGTAGTCCAGCCCGCGGACGAGCGTCGGATCGACCTCGTACGGCAGGTCGGCCGCGTCCAGCAGCGCGCGGACCTGGCCGAAGTGGTCGGCGTCCTGCGCGGCCAGGCGGTCCAGCAGCTTCGGCGCGCCGGCCATCACGCCCTCGGCCTCGGTGGAGTCGAAGGCGCGCAGCGGATTGAGTTCGATGCGGTCGCGCACCTCGCGCGGCAGCCGGTCCTCGTTGTCGCGCAGGAAGCCCTGGAGCTCCTCCCGGTACGCCGCCCGGGTGTCCGGCGAGCCGAGGCTGGAAACGCGCAGCTTCACGCCGTGGGTGTTGAGCGCGTCCAGCAGGTCGGCGAGCAGGACGATCGTCTCCGCGTCCACGGCCGGGTCGTCGGAGCCGATCGCCTCCGCGCCCACCTGCCAGAACTGGCGGAAGCGCCCGGCCTGGGGCGCCTCGTGGCGGTAGAAGCTGCTCAGGTACCAGAGGCGCACCGGCTGCGCGAGCGTGTGCATCCCGTGCTCGACGTAGGCTCGGCAGACCGGCGCGGTGCCCTCGGGGCGCAGCGTCATCGAGCGCCCGCCCTGGTCCTCGAAGGTGAACATCTCCTTCTGGACGATGTCGGTGGACTGCCCGACTCCGCGCGCGAACAGCTCGGTGGCCTCGAACGTCGGCGTCTCGATGCGCCGGTATCCCGCGCCCTCCAGGACGCGGCGCGCCTCGCGCTCGACCGCCTCACGCGCGTCGGCGTCATCGGGCAGCACGTCGAAGGTGCCGCGCGGCGCCTGCAGCTTGGTCACCTTGAGACGAGCTCGCTCAGGAACGGGTTCGTCTGGGCCTCGCGCCCGAGCGTCGTGAGCCCCATGTGGCCGGGGAACACGTCGGTCTCGAGCGGCAGGGCGCCGAGCAGCTTGGCGATCGACGCGGCCAGGGTGGGCCAGTCGCCGCCGGGCAGGTCCGTCCGCCCCACCGAGCCCTGGAACAGCACGTCGCCGGAGAACAGCGCGTGCTCGTCGGCGACGGAGTACGCGACGTGGCCCGGGCTGTGGCCGGGGACGAAGTGGACGTCGATGTCCATCCCGGCCAGGTGCAGGGTCTCCCCGCCCTCGACCGTCTCGTCGGCGTCGTAGCTCTCGAACGGGCCGAACCCGGGCCAGGGGACGTAGTCCATGATGCTGGCCAGGACGGGGACCTCGAGCTGCGGGCAGTACACGGGCGCGCCCGTCGCCCGCGCGACCGGTGCCACCGCGCCCACGTGGTCGAAGTGGGTGTGGGTGAGCAGGATGGCCTCGACCTTGACGCCCATCTCGTCCACCGCGCCGAGGATCCGCTCCGCCTCGTCCCCGGGATCGACCAGCAGCGCCTGCTGCGAGCCGTCGCGGCGAAACAGGAAGCAGTTCTCCTGCACCGGCCCGACGGTGAACATGCGGACGTCCACGGTCAGTCCTTGCCGGTCTTGCCCGCGTTCGCCTTCTTGGCCATCCGGCGGCGGTAGAGGAACGTGTCCGTGTAGTAGCCCAGCGGGATGTAGACCAGGAACATGAACAGCCCGATCGGAATCGCGGAGGCGATCGGCTGGCGGAACAGCGCGACCACGGCGATGAAGAAGATGGCGGCGGCGATACCGGCTCGCTGTGCCGCGCCCTTCCAGTTCGGCGGCTTGTCGAAGCGAGTGGCCCCGCCCTTGCGGGCGCCCGGCTTGGCGCGTTCCTCGGGCGTGAGCTTGCGCCCGGTGCGCCCGCGCGCCTCGATGGTCCCGGCCGGGGTTCCCCGGTGCTTGCGACGGCGCTTGCGGTTGGCCTGGGCCACGGTTCAAGCGTAGTCGAGCGCGTGCTCGAGCAGGTGGCGCCCGGGGTCGAAGCCCGGGAGCGGCACGTCGTCGGGGAACCCCTCGAATGCCGCCTTCGGCGCGAGGCCCACCAGCTCGGCGCTGGCCACGGGCGCGCGGGCGCGGACCGCGGCCACCACATCCTTGAGGGGGGTGCGGTCGGGCTGCTCGACGTTGAACGAGACCTGGGCGGCGCGCTCGTGGTCCATCCACAGGCCGATGGCACGGACTCCCTCCAGGCCGTTCTCCCCGCCCTCGCGAACCTGCGCGGCGATCGCGCGAGCGTCGTCCAGGCTGACCCCGGGCTGGAGGAGGAGGTTGAAGGCGACGAGCGGCGGGCGGGCGGACGCGAGGACGGCGCCGGCGGTGGGATGGGCGCGCGGCGGGCCGAAGTCGGGGCGCAGCTCGCCGTGTTCGAGGCGCTTCGCAAGGCGGGCCGCGCCGCCCTGGCGCAGGTCGGAACGGGTCCGCCCCCCGCCCAGATCCCCGTAGAGCAGCACGGGCACCTCGATGGCGCGCGCGATCTCGTCGGCGGCGACCAGGACCTCGGCGCACGCGGCGCCACGGCGCGCGTCGTCGAGGTGGACGACGGGAACCACGTCGAGCGCGCCCACGCAGGGGTGCGCGCCGCTGTGGCGGGACATGTCGATGCGCCGCGCGGCCTCCCGGGCGCCCTCGGTCAGAGCTTGTGCGAGGGCCTGCGGCGGCGCCGCGAGGGTGTAGACGGAGCGGTTGTGGTCGGGGTCCACGTGGAGGTCGAGCAGTCGGGCGCCGCCGGCCTCGAAGGCGGCGCCGATAGCGGCGACCGTCCCCTGGTTGCGCCCCTCGGAGACGTTGGGGACGGCGAGCAGCATCAGACCAGCAGGCGCCCGGCGTCGAGGATCGTCTCGCCGTCCATTGACAGGGTCGCGTCCAGCACCACACAGTCCAGGTGCACGGGGACGGAGACGGTGCCGCCGATCGCCGCGCTGGCCCCGAAGGCGACGTGCACCGTGCCGAGGATCTTCTCGTCCTCCAGGACGTTGCCGGTGAGGGTGGCGCGGTCGTTGGTTCCGACGCCCAGCTCCGCGAGGTTGGTGCCGGGGTCGCCGTGCTCTCGCAGGAGCGCGAGCAGGCGCTCCCCGGCCGGACTCTGTGCTTGCGTGAGATGGCCGTTGGTGACGGTGAGCGCCGCCGGCGGATCGGCCAGGCCGACGCCCGCCAGCGAGGACGCCACCAGCGTGCCCTCGCCGCCCGCCGGCGCGATGAACCCCTCGCCGCAGGGCAGGTTGCCGAACGCGCCCGGAGCGCTGAGGTCGCCGTCGTCGGCGATGCCACTGCGGTTCCGCAGGTTCAGCCGCAGGTCGCTCCCGCGCGGGCAGGTCAGGCGCGCCTCGGCGCCGGCATCGAGCCGGCGCGCGACCGCGGCGCAGCGCTCGCGCAGCTGCGCGAACTCGGTCGACATGAGCCGGGCGAGCATGTCCGCGGTGACGCCGGGCAGCGTCGCGCCCCGCGCGCCGGCCTCCGTCGCGCGCTTGCGGGCCTGCGTGTGGGAGAGGGACTTGGCCGTGGGCGCGATGAAGACGTCGGCGGCGGCGAGCGCGGCGGCTACGGGGGCGGGCGGCTCGGCACCATGGGTCGGGCGCTCCTCGATCAGGGCCAGCGCCGCGTCCGCCCCCGCGGCCTGGGCGACGTCCCGGAAGGCATGGCCGAGGTCCTCGCTCGGCGGGTCGGCTACGACCAGGACGGTCTCGCTCGGGCGAACCGCCAGGCAGTCGCGCACCACGGCCTGTAGGGCGCGATCGATGCCGGTCGGGGAGGCGTCTGGACACATGTTCGAAGCGGCGGGCCTCAGCCGGTCGGGCCCACAAGCCGATCCTGTCAGAGCACGGTCGCGACCCGCGGCCCCAGCGCCCTCCGACCATGCCCAGCATTCCCGCGCCCACCGGGCCGTCCCCCGGCCTGAACCTCGGTCCCAGCGCCACCTCTCCGCTGGACCCGCGGTCCTCCGCCGGCTTCACCCTGATCGAAGTCCTGGTGGTGACGATCGTGATCGCCGTGCTGGCCGCGATCGCCCTCCCGACCTTCCTGCGCCAGAGCGAAGGCGGCTACGACGCGGCCGCGAAGTCCGACACGGCGGCGCTCGCATCCCTGATGGAGCAGTGCTGGGTCAAGGAGGAGGACTTCCGCAAGTGCGACACCGAGGCCAAGCTGACCGGCGACCCGGCTGACCGGACCGGCCTGCCGATCGGCAGCGGCCGCGGCGAGGTCGACATCACGGACGCGACGACCGACACCTACCGCCTGACCGCCCAGTCGCGGTCGGGGACCGAGTACACGATCGTCCGCCCGGCATCCGGAGCGCTGCAGCGAACCTGCACCCGCTCCAACCACGGCGGCTGCTCCCCCGACGGAACCTGGTGAGCACCTAAACTCCCCATCCCCGCCGGAGTAGCTCAGTCGGTTAGAGCAGCGGAATCATAATCCGCGTGTCGGGGGTTCGAGTCCCTCCTCCGGCATCCCGAAAAAGATTGGGATTTCCCATGGTTGCGCGGGTTTCCGGCTTCCCGGCCATCAGCAGCGCTAACCGCTACGGGGTGCAGCGCTGGTGACATTTATGCCCCCGCATGACCCCCGGGGAGGTCAAACGAATGCTAAGCGTCTTCCTCCGCCTCCGACCAGTCCTCGGTCTTCTCGGGAAGGTCGTGCCGGTAGTCCTGCGCCATCCGTTCGCCGTGCGCGCCACCTCCTGGTCTCTGTTGTTAGTCGTGCTGCTTGTGGCAGTCGTCGCCGGGCTAGAGGTGGCTGCTCCGATCGAAGTCCTGGTCGGCATAGGGCTTCTCATCGCCGTTCCTCTGATCGCGCTCTACAGTCGGCGGCGACTGGTGAGACCGGGCGAACGGCCAGTCCTGTTCCTCAGCCAGTTTGTGCCAGAGACACCAGGTGCGACCGAGGCCAGTCTCAACCACCAGGTAGCGCTTCATGAGCGGCTCGCCACAGGCCTCCTGCCGAGCTTTCTTGAGCTACGCGATCTACCGGCCGCGGTGACGAGCCGCGAGGCGCAGAACTTGCTTGCCGAATCCGGCGCGCGTGGCGTCGTCTTTGGTCGCGTACGCGCGATTTCCAGCGCGGCCAACTGGACGGCGGTGATGCTTCACACCGGCTCCTCATGGGGCGAGGAAGAAGCTGCTCCCGATCACGTCGAGGAGAACCAGCGCACTCGCCTGACGACAGCGACGCGGCACGAGTTCGAGCCAGACCTCAAGCGACCGTTGGCGGAGCTGCTCGACGCGAGATTGGAAGCCGACCACGCCAACAGCCTTGAGGCAACGTTGCTGGCCCTGCTGGCCCAGGACCTTCTATTCGAAGGACAAGGCGATGATGCTCGCCGCTGCTTGGAGGAAGCCGACCGTGGGCGGGCGGCGCTAACGCTCAAGGCCCGGGCGCATCTAGAGATCTCTCGCTTCGTCTTGGACGCCACCACCGACGTTCGGAGCGCGCTCATGTATCTCCGACGAGCTGGCGAGCAGGACACAGACCACGTTGATCTCTGGAAGGCGGCAACCATCGTCGCCTTCGGCAGTCTGGACGCTGGCGAGGTCCAACCTGACGAAGTGGTCGCGCTGGCCGAGCGTAGCCTCCGGGCGGCACCGAACGACGCCGAAGCTCATGCACTACTCGGGACCGCCTATGCACATGTGGGTCGCGCACCTGAGGCTATTCGCGAGTTCGCTGTCATCGACGACGAGCCTCGCTACGCCTCCTCCTTCGACTTCCACATGGAACGAGGCGTCCTTCTCTTCAACCTCGACCGATTCGAAGAAGCCCAAGCCGCGTATGCGCACGCGGTCGCGCTGGACCCAACGGCACGCGCCCATCTCTACCTCGCGGACACGCATCTGCGGCTCGACCAGATCACCGATGCCCGCCGTCACTACCGCGAGGCCCTTCTCCTCCAGCCCGACCTTGCCGATGCACACCGCGGCTACTGGTGGAAAGTGCCGCCCGGCGAGGAGGCGCGTGAGGCATGGTTTGACCGAGCCTTTCTCGCGGTGTCGAGTTTTCCTGGACGCCGCAAGCGCTGGCGCCGCGTCCTCGTGACGGCGCTCCTTCGTTGGCACTATCGCAGGCATCCCGAGGACTCCCGCATCCACTACATGCTGGGGATGAACGCCCTCTTTCGCGGCCGCTTTGCCGAAGCCGACGACCGCCTCACATTTGCCTACGAACTCCTCGATGGTCTCGACCTAGAAGCGCTCGCTCGCCGGGCGATTGCACGCAGCCACCTCGGTCAATACGAGGCGGCGCGGCAAGACCTGGAAACGCTGCGAGCGGCGCCGGGACCGCACGAGGTCGCGTCGGGAAAGACTGCCAGCCGCGCGCGGACGCTCAATGAGCTCAGTCAGCGAGCGCAATGGATTGTCATCTCGCTTGTCGAGGAGACGCGCCTGCTGGGCGGCGCGGGCGGCTGGCGTTTCCAGCAGATGATGCTCGAGGTCTTTCCCGATGTTTTTGCCCGACCGCCCGAAGAGTGGGTCTCCGGGCTCCCGCCTCGTCCATAGAGGCGTGCATCGACGCCGCTCGTGGTTGTCGAGGATACGACCCACATCGTGCGAATGAACCTGTACCAGCGCTTCCCTCGTCTCACCCGGGCGGCAGCGGCTGCCGACGGGAAAGCGCCGGGACGAGGGGGCCTCTGAGCAGCGCGAGGGTCAGGGCCAACCGGGTGCGCATGCCGCCACTGTACGTGCGGCTCCGGCTGGTCGCTGCGGCAGCTTGAGTCCGGTAGAAAACGCCTCACGCACATCGCACCTGTCCCTCTGGTGCTCCGCGCACGGCTGGTGGGAGAAGTTCGCCCAGCCTCGGGCGGTGGCGGTTCAGCGGTCGAAGCCGCCCGATCGACGCACGTGCCTCTCGTAGCGATCTCGCGAAGATGACGATCGTCGTACGTCCCGTGTAGACCTCAACGCGGGGGTCGTCTGGAAATAGTGCGAGGGTCGCCCCTCTAATCCGCGTGACCGAATAGCGGGGTCCGAAGAAGTTCGGGTCAGAAGACGAGTCATACTGGGGCGACGCCTGGTAACCCGACAGGTTCCGATTACATGCGTCATAGTTCTGGACTTCGATCGGCGGTGTGCAACTCTCGCGTCTTCGGCCAACGCAGGCCCCGTAGAGGGAAGACCAGACCATGCGTCTCGGGCTCCCGGCACGCCCTACAAGGATCTCCGAGCGGAGAAGGCGCGAGTAGGACCCACCGAGGTCGTAGATGGTGAAGGCTCGGAACCGTTGCGCCTCAGTCAGGGCGCTTAAGGACGGCTGCGCTTCGACCCTCACAGAGCAGAACGCGACTGCGCATACTGTCAGAAACCAGGCGCAGGCATGGGCTCGTGAGGTGATCCAGTTACGGCCCGCTCGCATGGCGTTTCACGAACGATCTCCTGATGGCCAGCAACGGCGCGGCAGCGGCCCCGACCAGGAAGAGGAAAATCCCGACGCGAAGGATGCCGCCGGCCGCAGCGCCAGATGCGCTGCAGCCCGGGTAGCAATCCCACTCTCCGGAACGCATGTATACCAGCACCGCTACTGCGTTGATGAGGGGGATCCACATCAACGCAGACCTAGCCCAGCCGCCCAACATCCCTGCGGTAGCGGCGTGCAACGCGATCAGCCCGACGCCGATCACGAAACCGATGACCGGCGCCTCGATCACAAGCGAGTCCACCAACCACATCAGCGCCGCGGCCATGTGGAGCGCCGCGGATGTCGAAATGCTGTCTGTGCCAGGGGACCTCGTCATGGCGGTCGTGAGCTCTTACGGGCGGCCGACTGTCATCAGTGTAAGCGTGCCGTTGCTACCTGCGTAGAGCCCGTCGCACTGCTTGATGGAACGCGTGTTGCCCCAGTAGCCTTGTCGAACGTCGTGGTGGTGGGGATTCCGGAACGCCGCTGCCAGCTTCTTTCGCCCCATGTCGAAGCCGCTCTCCCCGTACTCTCGCCGGTAGCCATCACCGCGGTCGACGGCGCCGGGGTCAATGCCGTGCTTGCCGAACGGCGGATTGCACTCGTAGATGTACAGGTCGTGGTGCGGCGTGCTGGCAGTCGATCGCCGGCCCGGAGCGTACTCGTAGGCTGAAAGCCAGTATCGGATGTGATAGCGGCTGTTCGGGCCGCCGGCGGACTGGGCGACTTGACCATCGTTGGTGACGCAGAACCCAAACGCCTGGTATCGCTGATTCCCCTCGAACGGGTGCTCGTCCCACCCAGTGTGGTAGTGAATATCGCCCCTGTCCCCGCCCAGGACTTTGTCAGTGGCCGCTGATCCGAGGAAAAGGGCACCCATCGGATCCTTGGGCGCGCCGCTGCACGAGGTGTCGTCGTTGTCTCTGGAGTAGCCGGACCCGTACCAGGTCGCATAGGCTGGCGAAGCGGCCAGCGCACTGAGGAGAAGGCAGGCAAAGACGAGTCGAGTCCCGATGTAGAGCAATCCGCGGTCTAGCATGGCAAGTGGCCTTCCGTCGCGCCGTTCACTGGTTGCGGCAGGTCGTTCGCAGACCGATAGGGAGTACTACTTGGGGGCCCCAGGGGCTGGCTGGGGGGTTCCTGCTGTAGGACGTTGGCGGCCCTGAGGAGCTGTGACGGGTCGTCGCCAAACAGGACGATGGTTGATACCCCGGTGTAGATTTCGATCCGCGTCCCGTCCTCAAAGACGGTGCTGGGAAGTCCGTTGAGGGTCGTGGTGTTGTATGGCAGGCGTAGCGCCTCGGGAGTCAACGCGTACAGAGCAAGGTTCCGCTCGCATGCGGGCCACGATTGGATTTCAATTGGTGGTGCGCAGGACGACTCGGCCTGGGTCGTCACGGCGCAGTCGCCGTAGATGTAAGAGACGAAGTTCGACCGAACCGGCTCTGTGGGGTCCGGCGTCGCGCATCTCCGGATGAGGTGAGTAGTTGTACGGCCCTCGAAGCTGGAACCAAGCGAGAAGACGGGGAAGTTACTGGTCGCGTTGGCCAAGGCACACGGCAAGAAGTCCGCGACGTTACCCGGACTACCGCTCACGGCGAGCTTGCCCGGCAGGGGCCCGAGGAGCGTGGGCGCGACGCTTGTCGCTCCAAATGCCGCCGTCGCGCTCGGCGCCGAGGCGGCACTGGGATTCGGGGCGGCCTGTCCGGTCTCTTCGATGTCAATCGTCCACGTCCGCGTCGCGGGGTTTCCAGCTTGATCCCGCGCGACGATGTCGATGCGATGCTCACCATCGCGGTACTGAGTAGTGTCGAGCGTGAAGGTCCGCTGTTGGCTACAGGCGCTTGAGCAACCCTGCTCGACGTAGTCGACCCGGACGCCGTCGACGAGGATCTCGATGCTGCGGGCGCCGGAATACGAGTCCTGGTTTGTCACGCTGATCCCGGGGTTCTCGCCCTGGTGGATCGGCCGATAGTCCTGTGCATCCCATAGGACACCAGAGAGCGTCAAGTTCGGCGCGGTGTTGTCCACGATGACCGACCGGGTCGACGTCGTAGCGGTGTTAGTTATCTGGCTGTTGACATTGTCCTTTAGCACTGCGCGGAGGCTGTAGGACCCGTCCGGGTAGCTCCGCGTGTCCCAGTCGCAGCCGTAGCCGCCGGTGGCGACATCCGCGGTCGACGCAGCGCAGCCGGCCTGCCAGCTTCCACTCCGGAGTACCTCGAAGGTCCAGTTACGGGGTCCGGAATGTGCATCGGCAAGGGTGCCCGCAACTCGCTTTACGCCGGAGACAAACGGACCGGGATCATCAAGAGACCCGGTAGGCGGCTCGCGGTCAATCCGAAGCTGGGAGTTTGTAGACACGACCTTCGCGCCGTCGTTGAGGTAAGCGGTGAGGGTCAAGGTATGGGTGCCGGTCGCCAGATTGTTGGTGTCGTAAGAGAGGCTGCTATTCGGCGACGTGCCGCTCGCCCTTACCGCGCCGTCGATCGCGAGGTCGACTCGGGAGAAGTTCCGCGCGGTCTCGTACCACCGTTCTCCCACGCTGCCGGTGAGGAAGATGTCCGCGTCGCTGACGATGTAATCGACGCTCTGCGTTCCGTTGATCCAGTCGGGCTTTGTCAGCGCGCCGGACCAGTCGATCCGTACTTCGCGGTTGAAGTACGCGATGTCCTGCCTGCAGTTGCAATCGGCTTGCTGCGGATGCCAGCTGCGCCGCTTCACTAGATACGCTCGGCCGTCGAGGGTGCCCTCCACGGAGAACTCGTTGATTCGGAGTTCCGGAGCTTTAGAGTAGCCACAGCCGTTGCAGTAGCTGTTGGCCGTGAGCAGCCATCGCATGCCCCAGGGGGCGTCGGTGCCTTCTTGGCGACCGAGCGTGGTCGTGCAGCCGTCACAGCGCCCCTCCGGCTCTGAATAAGCAAGGCTCGCCGGAAGCACGCCTCGCTGTATAGCGCGATAGCCCGCATATACCGCGCCGCGCTCGGGGACGATCGACAGATCGTTCCAGATGCCGTCCCCGCTGTCGCGACACTGCCCGACAGCAGGATCGTAGAAAGCTCCCTCATAGCAGGCGCTAGTGAGGTATGCGGCGGCGACCGGGTGTGGCAAAAGCGCCTTCGGCACCCCAGTCTGGTAATCGAGGACCGCGACCTCCTCGAGTTTGCGGCTCTCAGTGGCCAGCATCGAGCCTCCCGGCCCGTAGTTGTCGCCGCTAGTCAGCCAGATCTCACCCCACGCGACGTCAATCCCGCGGGGCGGACCAGGCATCCACGTCAGAGGAAACTCGCGATCGAACGTGCCGTTTGCGTTCCAGACCGAGACCCGGTCCGGCGCGTCCCAGGGCGAATCGGAGATGTACACCTTGCCACGGTAGTAAGCGATCCCAGTCGGTTCGCATATATAGCCCGGACGAGTGCAATCCGGACCGCCGTACTGATTTTTCGGCGGCGTGCCGAACGAGCCGACCAGCGCCAGCGTGACAGCATCGCGCATCTCCACCGGAGGCTTGTCCATGTTTCCCAGATGCGTGTGGCGCGTGATGTACACCTTGCCGCCGCCGACGGCGATGCGCTCTCCATCTCCGTAGGAGGGCGGGTCTGGCATGTTGAAGTAGTCGCGGAAGACTGGGAGCCGCGACGCGACCGGCTGATCCACCGCTGGCACGCTCTCGTTCAGCGTGGCAAGGCGATCCTGGGCGGTGGCAACTGCATCTGCGACCGGATCGCTTGATTCCGTCCGGGAGGGCGCGTCCGGCCGCGCGGACGCGTCGTCGCTGCTTGTCCCGGGAAGCTTTATTCGGTAGCACCGGGAGGCCGCCTGGTCGGGATCCGAAGACCCAGCCGTCAGGTTCGCGTACAGAGTCGGTGGCCGCCACGTCTCCCAAGACGCGAGCTTGCATACCGACAGAGCGCGGGGTCGCCCATCGCCACCGGGGTCCGGTGACTCAGCGTATGCCAGTGGACATGCCAAGAGGACTGCGCACACTGTCACCGCGACGCCTGCCCACCAGGACGGCGCTGGACCCCGGTCGAACTTGGGATGGCCCCTCATGCCGAAGCCCGCCTGGCGGACCGCCGATGTCCGCGCGTGGCCCTCATACAGCTCGACGACTCGACGCCCCAGCGCCACGACCGCAGCGCCCTAGCCGTATCGAATCTTCGCGAGCGGCGGCGCCGGTACTGGCGCCGCCATCTGGTTCACCCTCCGTCTTCTCATCAGCGTGCTGTCGCACGGTGTGTCGCCCGTCTCTTTTCATGTCCCGTCCGCTACTTAAACGTCCCGGGGCGCAGAAACGTGACGGGTGAAGCTGGCAGTCGCCGACGTCGGGCTCGACCGCTGCGTCCTGGTCACGGCCGCTCGTCGCGGTGCGTGGCGATGGCTGCTCCGCCTGAGCACGGTTCTTCGGGACAGCGGCGACGCGCAGCTTGACAATCCTGACCCCCCGGCATGACCCCCGGGCTCTCTCAAGGGGCGAAACCCCCGTAGTTATGGAGGAAACGGGAAGCAGGAGCCCGGAATCATAATCCGCGTGTCGGGGGTTCGAGTCCCTCCTCCGGCATCCCCGATAAACGACGACACTCGCGCTGCTCACTTCTGCGCGTCTGGAGCTTGGGAAGCGGCGACTTGCCGCCTTTCGTAGCGGTAGTTCATCGCCGCGCCGACGAGGAGATCGTCCACCTCACGTACCGTCGCGACGCAATCAGCGAGGAAGCGAAAGGCTGGAACTACCAGGCAATCCACCGCTGATTACCACCAAGCTGCGAGAGTTCATCGAGTTCGCCCTTCCCGAGCGTCTATACGACTCGACTCGTCGCGAACTCACAGAACTAGCTACCGCCATCGACGCGTCGTCGCTCGGCTTCCAGACAGCTGCAGCAGCCACCACCCGCGTTACCCAAGCAACCGGGCGAACCGAGCCTGGAACGATCCGGATGCGCCCAAACAAACACTTCTGACACCCGCGGACGTACCGCCACCGGCTTTCTTGGCGCGCTGCTCCTTGACTCGTGCGTTGGTCGGGACTCGTGAGAGTTGCGTCACCTGCCCTAACGAGCCAGGGTTAGTTGGGGGGCCTCGCTAACGTCAGCGCGCAGGTCTGTCTGTCGTGGGGCGCGGCCGGCTATTGCGGTTTGCGCACGCCCACCATGTAGGTGCTGCCACCTACGATCCGCCTGCCGGCCCGCTGGATGACGTTGAAGCTGAACGAGTCGCCGGGGCGCGCGTCCTCGGGCGCCTGCAAGGTGATCGCCGTCCAGATCGCCTCGCCGGGTGGGATCGTGAGTCCGCGCAGCGCGGCCTTGCCCTTGGGCTCGGCGACGAGCGGCCTTCGGAGGTCGAGCGCGGACAGCTGCTTGACCTGGCTGTCGGCGCCGAGCAGCTCCACGCGGCGCTCGAGGCGCTCGCGCAGCTCCTCGTGCCACGCCTCGACGTGCTCCTGGATCTCTCCGAGGCCGCCGGGCTTCTCTCTGGTGAACCCGTCGAGCTTCACGCCGTCGCCCGCCCGGCGCGGAAGCAGGATCGAGAGGTGGCCCGGGAACTCGCGGCGGTCGAAGACGAGGTCGGCCGCCTTCGCGCGTCGCCCGGCGTTGGCCACGCCGAGGACAACGGTCGTCGGCTCGTGCGCGAGCCCGCCGTTCGCGATCGGCCTCGCCCCCGCGGCGACTACGTGCAGGTTGCGATGTGCGGCGTGCCTGTCGTGCATGGTGAGCACGTCGAGCGATGGCTCCGTCGACGTCAGTCGGTCGGTCCCCGTCGTGACGAAAGCCGCCACGCACACGTGGTCGTGTCCGAAAGGCAGCATGAGCGGGGACACATTCAGCGGGAACTCGACCACCTGTGGGACTCGGGCCTCGAGCGGTCCCGGCAGCCACCGGTAGGGCATCATCGGATCCGCGAAGCGCCACTGGCTCGTGGCGACCCAGTTCGTCGTGTCGCCCGCGTTGAGCTTCGCGGCGTATCCGGTAGGGAGCGCCGGGAGTCCAGCGTAGGCATCTGTCATGAGCAGCAGTACCCGGACCAGCGCGCCGTCGATCGGGTCGAGGGCGCGGTTGTGGACCTCGACGAAGACACGGTTCGATGCGGTCACGTCGGCGGTCTCGACGTTTTGCGTGTCGCGGTAGTCGCCGATGTTCGCGGCGAAGTCGCCGAAGTCGGGCGACGAGCTCAGCACCGGCAGCGGCATGAGCGACCCGCGACGGACCTTGATGTCGGCGCTCATCCAGTGGTAGACGTTGGAGCCCTTGCGCGTCGGGTCCGGCGCCCCCTCGACCCACGGGAACCGTGTTCCGCCGATCACCCGTCCCGTGTCGGCCGAGTTGACACGAAGGTAGATCTCCGGGTTCTGCCCGGTCGCGGCGTCCAGCGGGTACTCCCATACCCCGCGACCGTGCGTAGCGGCGCGAAGCAATCGCGCGCGCTCGTGCACCCCCAGGTCCGTGATGGCCACCTCGGGCAGCCCCTGCGAGAACGGCACCCAGGCCCAGTTCGAACCGCTCTTGACGCCGCGCCAGCAGCCGACGTCCGAGCCGAGGAACACCACGTTGGGGTTGGCGGGATCGACGACGACGGCATGACAAGGGACGTCGAGCGTCGTCTGCGGCGGCCCGGCTGCCAGCCAACTGGTGCCGTTGTAGTACCAGAGATGATTCTTGCCGCTTCCCCCCAACGCCGCATAGACGTTGCCGGACGGGTCGGCGGCGAGGTCGGTGATGTTCGGGCTGGCGGGAAGGCCTGTCGTGGGAAGAGGCGTCCGGGCCCACGTCCCGCCTGACAGGTCGAAGCGCCAGACCGCGGCGAACGTCGAGACATAGATGCGCGTCCCGCTCGCAAACACGACCCCGGTGACGCTCGTCCCGTCGAGCTGATCCTGGGTGGCGCTGGGCGTCGCCGGCACGTAAGGGTTGGTCCCGGTGGGAAGCGTGACCCAGGTCGCACCCCAATTGGCCGTCAGCCACAACCTGGTCGTGCCGAACGCGGCCAGAGTCGGCGAGACGCCGGCCGGCGACGCGGCCAGCGGGGCATAGAACCGAGTTGCCCAGTACTCGGCGGTCCATGCGCTCGCCTGCGCGGCCGTGTTCGCCGTCAAGGGGGGGAAAGTCAGGTCTGTCCAGATCCCCGAGATGCCGCCGTCGTCGGCGGTGCTCAGAACCGACCTGACGTATTGCCGCATCACGCGGTACGGGTCGTTCGGGTCGATCAGCGTCGCGCCGCCGTCGCCCGCGACCACCTCGGCCCACGCCTCCTCGCCCCAGGAGCGCACGGTGCCGTTGTCCTGGGCGCCCGCGAACAGGACGGCGTCCGTGTCGGGGCGCTGGGCAAGGTACTCCATCTCCGTGATCGCCAGTCCGGTGTTTCGCGCCGCGAAGGTCCCGCGCGCGCCGCTGCTCGCGGATGCGAAGACACCTCCGTCACACCCGATCCACACGCGGGTGCCGTCGTACCCACCACCCGCCGCCGCCGCAAACGCGATCGCGTGGCCGTCAGCGTGGATGCCGCGACCGATCCACGTCGGGTCGTTGGGGACGTTGTCCGAGTGGCTGCCCTGAGCATCCACGAACACGTCGTTCGCGCTGTTGAATGGGAAGCTCCAGGCTCCGGGGCCGCCCGTGATCGTCCCCTTGAAGAGGGACAGCGCCCAACCCCCGTCCCAGATGGCGTCGCCGCCGAGATAGACCGTGTTCGCGTCGGCGGGATCGACCGCGAGCAGCATGTCGTAGTAGCCCTGCGCGCCGAAGAAGAGCGCCTGGGGTATCCCGCTCACCGCCTGGAATGAGCCTCCGCTCAGGCGCGCGAGCAGTCCGTTGGAGCCGAGCGCGTAGACGACCGACGGGTCGCTTTGACCCGCGGCCAGGAGCGTGCGACTGGCGGAGCCGGCGCCCGTCACGACCGTCCAGGTGATCAAGTCGGAGCTGACGGCCACGGCTCCCGCGAACGCGACGTAGTAGCGCTTCGCCGCGCCCGCACCGGCGACAAGGATGTCTGTCGCCTCGGCGCTGGGGAAGGCGGGTGACGTGATCTGCGTCCACGAGGCGGGGCTGCCGCTCGCAGGGCGGCGGTACAGCCCGGCGGACGTGGCGGCGAGGACGATGCTCGTGTCCTCGGGATCGACCGCGATGCGGTGGAACGCCCGTCCCGCCAGGTTCGTGCCCTCGAGGGTCCAGGTGCCCGGCGCGCCGCCCGAGGCCGAGCGCTTGACGCCGATGCCCAGGTAGGCATCGCCGCCCGTCGGCTCTCCCGTGCCGACGTAGATCGTGTCCGTTGCCTGCGTCGTTCCCCAGGTCACGGCGATCGAACCGACGGCGAGGGAGTCCGCCTCCAAGCCGGAGGTCGTCCCCGGCGAGACGGCGTAGTCGTCGAGCGGACGCCAGCTCACCCCTCCGTTCTCGCTCAACCAGACACCCCCGTTCGCGGCGCCCGCGTAGACGCGCGCGCCAGAGACGCCGACCGCCAGCGAACGGACGCGGCCGCTCACGGGTGGGGTGCCGGGCTGCCCATGCGGGATCACCGACGGCCCGAGCGGCGTCCAGTTGACCGAGGCCATGCCGCCGGGCGGCGCCGGCCGGTCTGCGTGGGGGCCGGGCGCCAGGAGCTCGCGGTCGAGCTGACGGCGGATGCGGGAGGCGTTGAAGAACAGCCGGCGCGGGATCCTGCCCTTGCCGTCAACGCGCGATTCGAGGAAGTACTCGGCCCGCCCGCCCGGATCGTCCGGACCGGCCGCCTCCGGGTCAAGGCGCTTGGCGCGAAGGGCTTCGAGGTCGAGGGTGAGGCTCGGACCCGCGCGCCCAGAGCGCTTGGCCGTCGTCCTCTTCGAGCGCTTCGGACCCTTGGAGGCGCTCGCCATGCCTCAGCCCTCCTCGTGCCGTGCGCGGCGGCCAATCCACTGCCGCCCCACCGCGAGCGAAAGCGCATACGCACACGTCGCCTGAAAGGCGTCCCACAGCAGATACACCACGCCGCCACGCCACTCGCCACTGGCGAAGCTCACCGCCACGCCGGTCAGCAGAGCCAGCCCAAGACCGCAGAGTACGAGGCCAAACGGAAGGCTAAGCCGGGCCCGTCCCGTGACCGCAACCGCGATGCCAACCAGCACACCGGCGCCTATCGGGAAGATCTCGTACACAGCAACCTGCCTTTCGTCTCAACCGGTAATCCGACGCCAGCCACCCGGTTCCGGTTCGTCGTGTAACGCGCAATCTGCCTAAAGCGTCAGACCTCGAAATCGGCACCGGCCGCAAAGAATGTGATGTCCCCGTCGTTCTCGAAGTAGACGCCCACGGAAACGCCGACCGACCACAGCATCGGGTGCGGCGTGGACAGGTCGAACTTGGTGCTTCCGTCGACCAGGTCGCCCAGACCGCCGGTGCCGCTAGCACCCCGCGCGCCGGACGCAACGGACAGAGGCTCGACCAGAGACGGGCCATCCCAAACGTGGACGACAGCAGGCTTTACGCCAGCGTCGGCCTGCCACAGCACGAACACGCGCTGCAACGTCGCCCGCGACCCGGACACGAGCACGGGCGTCGGCACCGCGAAATGGAACCACGTCCCCTTCTGCGAACCCCGAAACGGATCCCGCGGATCGAACGGGCCCGTCGTCGACGAGCCGCCAAGACCCGTGAAGACCGCACGCTTTCCCCGGTAGGTAGCACCCCAACCCCGCGGCAGCCCGTGATGGTCAGACGACGGGACATCGCCCACCGATCCATCCCAACGAGTGCCATTGACCTGCAGGAGATTGTCCGCGATCCACTCCGGGCGGACCGTAGTCCCATGGACCCACTCAGCCAGCAATGCCACTATCCAGTCGCTCCTCAATCAAGTAGATCGGCGAACGGAAGCGTAAAGCGCCGACCGCCCCGGGCGCAAACATCTCGCAGGAAACGCCCCCGAGACTTGACACTTGCACTGGTCGGGACTCGTGGGAGATCGGAGCTGACGAGTCGAGGCTAAGGAGGCAGGCGGCCTTAGGGTGGAGACAAGCGACTAGTTTGTTGCTCTTGGTGAGTTCCACCGCGCAACGCGGGCTTGGCGACGAGGGAGAAGGCAACGATGGCGACTAAGCAAGACGACGACCTCCAGCCGTGGCTTCGCGGTCTCGATGACGCGGCGTTAGCTCAAATAGCTATCGACCTGACATACGCGATCTGTCGCCCTTCTTTTGGATCTCTGTCGAAGCGCGAGCTTGAACTAGCGACTTTCAAGCTCCTCTACGAACACCGCGGGGCCGACTGGAGGAACCTCGGTGAGATCGCGGACGACCTCGCTATCTCACGAGCGAAGGCCCGCAGCCTCGTGCTCGAGTACCGCGCCCGTCAGACAGGCGGAATGAACCGCGGCGAGCGAGCGAAGCTTCTGCGGGAGGAAGTGCTGTCGTGGCCGAAGCGCCACGTAGACCAGAACACGGATCAACTTCGAATCGTCGTCGACGACCCCTTCATTCGAGACCTTCTAAAGAACTTCGCCTACGGCCGAGGCATCCTTCTTGACCACTCGTTCAGCGGCGAGATCCTGACCTTCAAGTGGGATGCCTACGGCCAGCTGCTTGCTGGCGTATACGAATCCACGGGCGGGATAACAGACGCTGACGCAACAACGATCGCCGCCGACCTCCGAAAACAAATTGTTGACGCGGCGACACTCGCCAAGGTTCAACAGCACACGCTCGACAAGCAGCTTGACGAGCTGGACAAGGACATCGAAAAGCTGCTGAAGACCAAGGGCGAAGGGCGGCGCAAGGCGATCAAAAAGTTCGCCGAGAAGTGGGGACCAACCATTGTGGGTCTCGTGATTGCAGTGACCTGAACGAGACTTTGCAGCCTTATCGTGGGCGGTTCGCGGGTTGCCCGCGACCCAGGAACGGCGATGCTTGGTCCTCGAGTACCTGCGGACGACCCCTTTCGCGTGGAAACAGGCGTGGTGGACAAGGCTCGCTACACGCGCGCGACGGACGACGAGCAAGCAGCGGACATCACGCCGCCATCACTTCCGCAAACCACGCGCGTAGCAGCAGCTCCCGGTCTCGACCGCGGTCGCGGTCACGCCCGGACCGGTTCGCACGCGCCGGTCCTCAGAGAGAACGCCTAGCGCGCCGCGGACGACGACATGGGTCGCCAGGACCGCTCGCGTGATCGACGTCACGGCCTCGATCACCGACCACTCGTACGACGGGGCCGGCCAGAGCGCAACTGCCGCCGCCTTCTTTGGATCGCTGCTGTGGACGACTACGCCGTGCAGCCAGTCGTCGAGGACCTCCGCCGCAGTCAGGGCTTTCACCGTTCGCGGCATCCGCGAGCCGGGAGTGCCGACCTGCTTGAGGTCCTCCGGGTCGACGAACGTCAGCAGCTCCGAGCTGCGCGCAGCGCAAAACCCCTTGTCGAGCTCGTCGAGCAGCGCCTCCGTCCGGGTCCGCGTAGGGCTGTCGCTGACGTTGCGATGGAGGATCTCGATGACCCGCTTATGGCACCCGGGATCCTTCGGCTGCCAGGACTGCCGGAGCGTCATCCCGGCGAGTTCGAGCGCCTCGGTCCCCGCGTGCGACAGCTCCGTGCTGACACCGACGTGCAGGCGAGAGCGCGACCGGAAGAAGGAGCGGTTGCCGAGCTGCCAGGCGAACGTGTTGAACCCCTCCAGGATCCGTCGCTCCTTGGCGGAGAAGGACTCGAACCTCGACCCCCACTCGATCGACAGCAAGTCGTCTACCAGTACGTCGTAGTCGGTCATGGCCCGGCCAAGGCTACGCCTCTCGGCAGCAGGTCTCGCAGCTGGTGAGGGGGGCTCGACACCTGGCGCGCCGACGGCGAAGCTAACCGGATCGACGGCCCCCTTTGGACAGCGATGCACACTCGCCCTCGGATCCCAATGGCGGCGCTCCAACCTGACGACCTACCTGGGGAATCCCCTGGCGTATACACGCTCTATCGCGACGGCGCGCCGACGTATGTCGGCCTCGCCGAGAAACAGTCGCTCCGCGGGCGGTTCTGGGGCAGCCACCGCAGCCGCGGCGTGTCGATGACCGGATCGGCGCTCCGCCGCAACGTTGCCGAGCATCTCGGGATCGCGACCGCTCCACGCGATCAAGAAGCGGGACTACGACCCGACGCCGGAGGACGCGCGCCGCATAGTTGAGTGGATCGATGGGTGCGAGGTGGCGTGGATCGCGTGCCCGACGCCAAGGGCCGCCAAGGACCTAGAGCGCGACATGAAGGCCGAGTACAAGCCACCGCTCACCCGGCGGTGATCGCAACTCCTCGCACGCCCCGCACCCAAGTCGCCTAGAGGGCGGGTCAAGCCGACGCTCGACCCGAACCTGGAGCACGATCCCGTCGTCAGAGACGGGCCCGCAGTCACACCCAACAAGCATGCCCCGCGCTCCGTAGGGCGCCGGACTAGTGGGCTTGGCCAGGGCTGGACCCTCAGGCAGGGGAGGATCTGATGACAGAGCATGTCCGCCTGGGGTTGCTGCCCCTGTGCCGGTGCTCTGTCATGGATGCGAATGGCGCTTCTGCGTCTGCGCGATCTGCTCGGGTGATGCGGCCTGACGCGTAAACACGTCCTCGCCGACCAGCGTCGAGCGCCATTCATCCTGCGCCGGCTTCTGCATCACGAGCAGCCACAGGGCGGTCAGCTGCTCATTCCCTTCGACGTTCTGGTACTCGCCGGCCCAGGATGTCGTGGATTCGCACTGCGACTGGGCGTTCGTCCACGTGACCGAGAAGCCGAACGTCTGCCCACCGCTGTCGGTGTCGGTCTTTCCCGAGACGTCAAACTTTCCTAACGCGCCTCCGCCAGTCGCGGTCTCGTAGGTTCCGGACACTGTGTGCCCGCTGACCCCGGTGATGTCCAGGGTCGATCCGAGCTCGTTGTACCAAGTCCCCTCTAGGCCCATGAAACCTCCCGCGCGTCGGCGTCGAATGGAAGTTCGACTCTACGCAGCCCCACGTCAATGCGCAAGATACGTTCAGTAACTGCTCTTGTGCCGCGACCATCTCCCCACCCCCGGACACTGAAACCAACCGACACCGAGTCCTGGGCAAGGACGAACAGGCGAGGACGAATGCCACATCGGCTAGGAGGCCGCGTCCGGGAAACCGACCACCGGGCAAAACGCAGGAGTGCCGTCCGTACTGCCGAGTTGCCCGAGCGGCGGGCTCCACAAACGAGAGTCCGCAAACAGACCGCGCGATCCTCAACAGACGCTCGCCGCAGGGATTCATTTCTCCACTCGTGCACTGGTCGGGACTCGTGAGCGTCCAGCGTCGGCCACGGGGAGATAACCCGCGTTCCTAATCCCCGACATAATCCCCCGGGGCTGGGATGGGCTTGTACGCCCAGCGGCGGCGCCAGAAAGACTGGGCCGCCGCCCGGAATCATAATCCGCGTGTCGGGGGTTCGAGTCCCTCCTCCGGCATTTGACGCGAGCGACCAGAGCCCGCAAGAACCAGGTCTCGGGCGGTGACCTCGCGGTCGAAAACACGAGGTCGCTACGCTCGTGACATGCCGAGGACGCCCGCATCCCAGCCCGCCAGCCCGCCGCTGTCGGAGTCTCAGCTGGAGGTGCTGGGCGAGCTCGGCGAGGAGCGCATGGCGGACGTCGGCGAGACCCTCTTCCGCGTCGGCGACCAGCGCTATCCGTTCATCGCCATCATCGAGGGGGAGGTGGCGATCCTCGACCCCGCCGGCCACGAGATCGTGCGCCACGGGGCGTCGAAGTTCCTCGGCGAGCTGAGCCTCCTGTCCGGGCAGACGGCGTTCCTGTCTGCCGTCGTCACACAGCCGCTGCGCTACATCGCCGTCGATCGCGACGTGCTGCGATCGCTGCTGTACGAGGACGGGCCTCTCAGCGATCTGGTGCTTTCGACGTTCATCGCCCGGCGCGAGGCGCTGCAGCGGGTGCAGGACGTGGGGCTGGAGATCGTGGGCCCGCGCTCGTCGCAGGCGACGATGCGGATGCTCGACTTCCTCCGGATGAATCGGCTCCCGTTCACCTGGCACGAGACCGAGGACGGGCTTGATCCGTCGAGTCTGCCCGTCGTGCGCCTACCGGGTGGCCCGGAGATGCTTGCGCCGTCGACGGGCCAGGTCTCGCGTGCTCTCGGGGTCGGTCGCGAGCTCGAGCCGCGAGAGGAGGTCGACCTCCTCGTGGTCGGGGCCGGCCCGGCTGGGCTCGGTGCCGCGGTCTACGGGGCCTCCGAGGGGCTCGACACGCTCGCGCTCGACGCCACGGTCCTGGGCGGTCAGGCGGGTTCGTCGCGCCGGATCGAGAACTACCTCGGGTTCCCCGCGGGGATCAGCGGGACCGAGCTCACCAGCCGTGCCGCGACCCAGGCCAGGAAGTTCAACGCGCGGCTGGCGACGCCATACCGCGCCGAGTCGCTCGAGCCGGGCGACGACCGCCACGTCGTGAGGCTGGAAGAGGGGCATGAGATCGCCGCCCGGTCGGTCCTGCTGGCGACCGGGGCGCAGTATCGGCGTCTTGCCTGTGACGACCTGGCGGAATACGAGGGAATGAGTGTCTTCTACGCGGCCGGGCCACCCGAGGCGCAGCTCTGTGGCGCGTCGCGAGTCGCGGTCGTGGGCGGCGGGAACTCGGCCGGCCAGGCCGCCGTGTGGCTCTCGCGCGGGGGCGCCCTGGTGACGCTGCTCCATCGCCGAGCGGACCTGCGCGAGACGATGTCCGAATACCTCATCCGGGAGCTGGAGCGCTTCGGCGTGGCCGTGCGCGACCGCAGTGAGATCGCCCACCTCCACGGCGCCGACGGACAGCTCGAAGGTGTGACGCTCACCGACGGCGAGCGCCTGCCACTTTCGTTCCTGTTCTTCTTCCTCGGTGCCAGCCCGTGCACCGAGTGGCTCGGCGACACGGTGGCCCGCGACGACGACGGCTTCGTCCTCACCGGTGCCGCCGCTGACGCCGACTACATCCTCGAGACGAGCATTCCCGGCGTGTTCGCGGCCGGCGACGTCCGATCGGGCTCCACCAAACGCTGCGCGACCGCGGTCGGCGAAGGCGCGATGGCGGTGCAGTTCGTGCACGCCCGCCTCGGCGGCGGCGTGCCGGCAGGAAAATAGGCGGCGCCGAGTCGGGCGATGGCTGGCTCCTCCATTCGGGTTAGACCGCTCTGCGTCCGCCGTCGGCGGCGACGGTGGTGCCGGTGATGTAGCTCGCTCGTGGGGACGCGAGGAAGGCGATCACCTCGGCGATCTCCTCGGGTTGTGAGGCGCGGTGCATCGGGGTCGTCTCTCCGAGCGCGGTGATGAACTCGGGACCTGAGGGACTCGGCGTGTAGACGGGGCCCGGAGCGACCGCGTTGACGCGCACCCCGCTCGCGCTGTACTCCGCGGCCCAGGCGCGCGTCATCGCCTCGAGCGATGCCTTCGTGGCGCCGTAGGCCGCGCCGCCGACAAGCCCGACACCGCCGGCCATGCTGCTGAGGCTGACGATGCTGCCGTGGCCCCTGGCCGCCATCCCGGGAGCGATTGCCGCCACCAGGAAGAACGGCGCCCGGACGTTGCTGGCGAACATCTTGTCGAACGCGGCGGGGTCGAACTCCGCGGTCGGCCCGAAGAGCGCGCTCCCGGCGTTGTTGATCAGGATGTCGACATCGCCAACGTCGCTGGCCAGGCGCTGCACCTCGGCGATATCGCCGAGGTCTGCAGCGACGAAGCTCGCCTTGCCGCCGGCGGCCGCGATCTCCTCGACCGTCTCGGCACCGCGGGCGGCGTCGCGACCGTGAACCAGGACCTCTGCCCCATCGCGAGCCAGCTGCAACGCGACCGCGCGGCCGATGCCCGACGTCGCGCCGGTCACCAACGCCCGCCCTTCGAGATTGTTTTGCATGATCGTCGACATTGCTGCTCCTTCGCTTCGGGTAGTGATCACCGTGCCACCGGGCGCGCGTTCTGGCTTTAGCGAGAGTTCCAATCTTCAGGCTCGGTCTGTGTACGATCCTCTAAGGATGGGAACGGGCGATCACGGACGTGCGATGCGCGGCGTGGGTGAGGCGCTGGCCGGCCGGTACGCCGAGATCGGTGATGCGATCGCCGATCGGGTGTTCGACGAGATCCCCGGCTACGGGAGCGCCGCACCGGAGTTGGTCGCCGACCTTCGTGCCGGCGCGACGGCGACGGCGGAGGTGCTCGCGCGCACGTTCGCCGAGGGCTCGACGATACGTCGGGAGGACGTCGGGTTCGTGCGTGAGGTGGCCCCGAAGCGCGTCCATCAGGGCATCAGCCTCGAGGACTTCCTCCACGCCTACCGCGTCGCGCTGCTCACGATCTGGGACGAGTGCGCCCAGGAAGCCACGCGCCTGAGGATCTCCCGAGCAGCCGGCTTCGCCCTGGCACGCTCGGCGATCGACGCGATCGACATCATCACCACCCAGGCCGCAGAGGCCTACATGCGCGAGGAAACGCGGCTCAGAACGCAGACCGGTCGCGCGGCCCGAGACCTGGTCGAGCGCCTCATCGATGGCCAGCCGATCGACCCCGGACGGCGCCACCCCGCCGCCCCCGGGCTGGACCCAACCGGGCAGCTCCTCACCGTTGTCGGCAGGGTCGAGCAGACCACTCTCGCGGTCGGCGACGCCCTCCAACTCGCCAGGGACACGCTCGAGGAGAACATGTCGCTAGGGACCGTCAGGCCCCTCGCGACGATCCGCCACGGAGAGCTCGTCCTGATCTCGACCGGAACCTCGCCGCGCGCGAGAATCGCCAGCCTGCGTGTGGCCCGCCAAGGCGCCATCGACGAACACAACGTCGACGTCCACTACGGCGTCAGCGTCCCCTCGCAGGGTTTCGCAAGCGTCCAGCAGGCATACCGCGAAGCGGCCCTCTCGTTGTCCTACACCTCGGCGGGCCGGCCGATCGTCTCGCTCGACGACCTGTCGGCACTCGAATGCGCACTGATCGGGGCGACCGCCACCACCAAAGCCATCATCGCCTCCAAGGGCAACACCCTGCGGGCACTCCCCGACGAAGATCGCGCCACGGCCGTCGAAACGATCCGCGCCTTCTCGGCCGCCGACCTCAACGTCGCCAAAGCGGCCGAGCAGATGCACCTCCACCCCAACACCGTGCGCTACCGACTCCAACAGATCGCCACCAAAACCGGCCACGACCCGCGCACGTTCACAGGCCTCGTCGAGCTCCTCTGCATCCTCGAGATCGCCGACACCGACCAGGAGCCGTAAAGCCGGTCGGGCTTTCCTACTGTGCCGACCGAACGCGATTCTGGCCCCCCGCATGGCCCCCGGGCCCACTCGACGGCGGCTGGGGGGTGGTGAGCTCGGGGTGCTCGCCGCGCGCGATCTCCAGCGTCTTCGCGAGGCCGCGCCTGGCCTGGAGCTCGATCACCCGTTGCACAACGGCGCGGAAGGGCAGCAGGGCGCCCACCCAGCCGGGCGAGACGACCCGCCGGGAGCGCCGGCGGATGCCGCGCTCGATCGCGTCGATCGCCGGCTCGACAGGAGCGACCGGCAGGTGGCCGTGGCCGCCGAGCGGCATGCGCGCCGCCGCTTCCGTGGCGAACCCGCGCGAGGTCATGTCCGTGTCGAGCTCGGCGAAGTAGGCGACACCGACGCGGGCCCCAGACGGACGCAGCTCGATTCGCAGCGAGTCGCCGAGCGACTCCACCGCGGCCTTGGACGCGCAGTAGGCGGACATCAGTGGGAGGTGCACCGCGGCGGCCAGCGAAGCGGTCAGGAGGAAGTAGCCGTCGCGATGGCTGACGTGGGGCCCGGCGGCGCGCACGAGGTTGTACGCCCCCGTCAGGTTCACGGCGAGCGTCGCGTCCCAGACCTCGGCATCCCCGTCGACCAACGTCATCTGCGCGCCGATGCCCGCGTTGGCGATCGCCACGTCCAGCCCTCCGAGGCGCTCCACTGCCTCGGACACGGCCTCCTCGACGCGCCGGCGGTCGGCGACGTCGCACTCCCACCAGGGCGCGTCGCCGCAGGTGGCTGAGACCTCGGCCAGCAACTCGGGCTCGAGGCCCAGCAGCGCAACGCGCGCGCCGCGCTCGTGCAGGCGCCGAGCCGTTCGGGCCCCGATCCCTCGCGCCGCTCCCGTGATGATGACCCGGCGCCCCTCCAGACTCGCTTCACGCGCCATGCGCGTTCCTCCTTCGTTCGAAGATCGCTTGCAGCGCACGCACGGCACGCGGCGACGGGCCGCTCGGCAGCGGGTCGGGCTCCACGGCAAGCGCGTTGAGCGTCATGGCCAGCATCTCGTAGTGGCCCACCAGCAGGCAGAGCTCGATCAGGTCGGTGTCCGACATGAGCGGGCGCAGCTGCGCCCAGAGCGAGTCGGAGACGGTGCGGTCCGCGTGCAGCTCGTCGGCCGTGCGCAGCAGCAGGGCCTGGCGGGCCGACCATCCTGCGGCGTCCGGGCCCGACCGGACGCGCTCGACCTCCTCCGCGCTCAGGCCGGCGAGCGCTCCCAGCCGCTCGTGGTGGCGCCACTCGTACTCGCACCCGCAGTTGTGGGCAACACGCAGGATCACCAGCTCGCTGTCCCGGCGCGGCAACGCGCCACCGGGCATCAGCGCGCCGGCGAACCGCAGCCAGCGCCGAAACAGGCGGCGGTGCCGCGCCAGCGTCGTGAAGAGATGCGGCGGGCGCCCGCCCGTCGCAGCGCCCAGCAGGCGCGCGATCAGCGCGTTGACGGCCCCGATCTCGCGCCGCGATCCTGGTGTGATGCGCGGCTCAGGCATCGGCATCCACGGCGCACGAGACCAGCTTCGTCAACAGCTCGATCTCGTCCGGCTGGGACATCGTCCTCAGGATACGGCGCGGTCCGACCGGTCAACCAGCGTGCGGTGCTCGAACTGGGCCCTCTGTCTGACTCCGCGCGTCCGCGCGGCGGGCGCGGAGTATGCTCGCCGCGCATGGTTGCGGCCCACCCCTCCGCTGCCGCCGTCCACGTCGAGGGTGTGACCAAGCGCTTCGGCGCGACGCTCGCGCTCGGGGGCGTCGACCTCGACGTCGCGGAGGGGACGGTCTTCGCGCTGCTCGGGCCGAACGGAGCCGGGAAGACCACGCTCGTTCGCGTGCTCGCGACCCTGCTCGCGCCGGACGCAGGGCGGGCCGAGGTCTTCGGGCGTGACGTGGTGCACGAAGCCGCGGCCGTTCGTGAGCTGCTCGGGCTCACCGGACAGTTCGCCGCAGTTGACGAGATCCTCACCGGACGGGAGAACCTCCAGATGTTCGGCCGCCTGTTCGATCTCTCGAGGGACAAGGCGCGACAGCGTGCGGCCGAGCTGCTGGAGCGCTTCGAGCTCGCCGACGCGGCCGACCGTCCGGCACGCACGTACTCCGGAGGGATGCGCCGACGGCTCGACCTCGCCTCCAGCCTGCTCACGCGTCCACGGGTCCTGTGCCTCGACGAGCCCACCACTGGGCTCGATCCGCGCAGCCGCAACGAGATCTGGGCGATCGTGCGGGAACTCGTCCGCGAGGGGACGACGATCATGCTGACGACCCAGTACCTCGAGGAGGCCGACCAGCTCGCCGACCGGATCGCGGTGATCGATCACGGGCGGGTGATCGCGCAGGGGACCGGCAATGAGCTCAAGGATCGCGTCGGCGGCCAGATTCTCGAGGTCGAGCTGATCAACGCCGCTCAACGCGACGAGGCGCAGTCCGTGCTCGCCGCGGTCGGCTGCGGCGATCCAGAGCCGGGAGAGCGCCTGGACCAGCTCACTCTTCCCGCGCCGCGCGACGGCCTCGAGCTGATCGAGGACGCCGCTTCGGCGCTGCGTCATGCGCGGATCGGGGTAAGCGACCTCGGGCTCCGCCGACCGACACTCGACGACGTGTTCCTGCAGCTCACGGGCGCGCCGCCGAGCGAGGACGGCGCCGGCCCGAACGAGCCCGCGAGCGCGGGGCGGGTACCGCCGGCGACGAGCCCGGCGAGCGCGACCGACGACGGCGCGAGAATGTTCCTGGCCCTGCATCGTCCCTCGCTGCAAGAGGTGCGTTCAGCCCTCGCGGACACGCGCGTAGTCACCGGGCGCAACCTGCGCCACTTCATTCGCCAGCCTCAGTTGCTGATCTTCTCGACGATCCAGCCGATCATGTTCGTGCTGCTGTTCGCGTACGTGTTCGGCGGCGCAGTGAAGGGCTCGCTTCACGGGGTGAAGTACATCGACTTCCTGCTGCCCGGGATCTTCGTGCAGTCGGTGGCCTTCCGTGCGACGCAGACCGCTGTCGGCCTGTCCGAGGACCTCGAGCGCGGCGTCATCGACCGCTTCCGCTCGATGCCGATGGCACGCTCGGCGGTGCTGATCGGCCGCACCGTGGCCGACCTGGTCCGCAACGTCCTGATCATCGGGCTGATGACCGCGGTCGGCTACCTCATCGGCTTCCGCTTTCACGCCGGGCTGCCGAACGCGCTCGCGTGCGTCGCGGTGGTCAGCGCGTTCGGGCTGGCCCTCAGCTGGATCTTCGCGTTCGTGGCGCTGACGGTGCGCGGCGCCGAGGCCGCGCAGTCGGCTGGCTTCGTGGTGATCTTCCCGCTCGTGTTCGCGAGCTCCGTGTTCGTGCCGGTCTCGAGCATGCCGGACTGGCTGCAGGCGTTCGCGGAGGCGAGCCCGGTCACGCTGACCGCGGATGCTGCCCGCACCTACGCGCTCGACGGTGGCGTGCCGGGATCGCTGGCGGGAGCAGCCGCCTGGATCGTCGGCCTGCTCGCGATCTTCATCCCCCTGTGCGTATGGCGCTACCGGCGGATGAGCTGAGCCTGGGGGATCGCGCAGCGCCTGCGCGAGATACGTCGTCCGACGGAGCCGACTCCAGAAGACGGTCCGCGATGGAGTGCGCGAACGCCTCGATCGCCTCCCAGTCGCGGAAGTCTCCGACCGGCGCCTTCAGCGCGGCGACCATGGCCTTCTCTCGGAAGGCCAACGCCTGGCGGTCAAGCTTGCCGGCGAAGATGCGGTGTTCGACCGGCAGGACGGCCTCGGCCTGCGCCGAGACGTCCAGGGCGTCGTCGGGCGGAAGTCGGTGGTCGGGATCTCCGAGCGGACCCGAGCTGAACAGCCACACCGGCCGGCCGGCGAGAGCGGCTGCGTGCGCCTCGGCCAGGTCGCGCGCCGGCTCGAGCCAGTGGCCGTAGTAGACGGCGCTCCCGAGGACCGCCGCGTCGAAGCCGTCGACCGCGTCCACCTCTTCGGCCGGAAGGGTGAGCACGTCCAGACCCCGGGCCGACAGCGTCCGCCCGATGGCCTGGGCGATCTCCAGCGTGGATCCGTGGCGACTTGCCGCGGCGACGAGGACCCGCACGTCAACCACTCGCGGCCGCGACGACGTCCAGGTCGGAGAGCACGCCTTCGGGAAGCACGTCGGGTCGTGTGGCGACCAGCAACTGGCTGATCCCGGGCTGCTGGAGCGCGATCACGGCCTCGCGAACAGTCGCGCTCGGCTGGATGCACGCGGGGGGATGGGTGATCGCCTCGCCGACGGAGCAGATGTCGTCTCGCTTGGTGACCCGGCCGAGGAGGCCTCTGGCGGTCACCCAGCCGAGCGGCTTGCCGTCGTTGCGCCCCATGACCAGGATCGAGTGCACACCGTGCGCCACCAGGGCGCGGTAGGCCTGATGAATCGAGGCGGTCTCGGTGATCGACACCACCCCCGGCGTCATCGCGTCCCGCACCTCGAAGTCCAGCGGGTCGGACGTCGGGAGGTAGTCGTTGCGCTTCCGAGGGGGCTTGGCGGTGAGGGTGGACATCGTCGCTCCTTCGCGGGGTTGGACATCCACGCTACGCCCGCGGGCGCGCCCCGTCGTCGGTAGTGCTCCGCAGCGGCGAGCGGGTTTTCCGGCGACGCAGGACGTAGGAAAAGCGGAGGCGGGAGACATGCCGAGCCGGTGAGATGTGGACGCACAGTCACTTCGAAAGGAAAAGTCATGAGGAAGCTGCTGGAGTACGGCGGGATCGCCGCGAGCGTCGTCCTGATCGCCGTTGGCATCGGCGCGGTGGCGATGGGCCTGGACGGCCGCAGCACGGTGCGCAGCGATCTGGCGAACGAGCAGATCTACGGCACCCCCGACATGAAGGGCATCGCCGGCAAGCACGTCGACACGGGCTCCGAGGCGCACGCATTCGCGCAGACCATGCGCAAGCATGCGCTGGAGGCCACGGGCGGCCAGACGTATGCCCAGATGGGTCGCTTCCTCGACAAGGCCGGCAAGCCGACCAACGTCGACAAGGCCGCGGCGATCGACCCCAAGAGCGGGCAGCCGGTCGACAACCCGGCGCGCCAGATCTGGGTCACCGAGGTCGCCCTGTCCACCGCGCTGAACACCGCGTACTTCGCCGAGAACGTGGCGAACTTCGCGATCGCCATGGGCGTCGCCCTGCTCCTCAGCGGCATCGGCTTCCTGGTGCTGACCGGGCGCACCCTGCGACGGGCCACGACGCGGGATCCGCGGGCGGCCCCCCGCACGTCAGCCGAGCCTGCGCTGTCCAGCTGACAGTCGCGCGGCACGAACGCACCCGGCGCCGCCCGTTCGCGGGCGGCGCCGTCGTGCCCGCCGCCTCCAGAGCTACACCCCAAGGGCCGCGCTGAGTGCCAGCATCGCTCCGGCGCCGAAGGCCGTCCCGGTGGCGGCGGGCCTCCAGGTGGAGCGACGGTAGGCGGCCGGCACGAGCTCGGCCGCGATCAGCGCCAGCATCGCCCCGGCGGCGAAGCCGAACGAGACCGGCAAGAGGGCCTTTGACTGCTCGACCAGCGCGTAGGCCACCAGAGCCCCAACGGGCTGAGTCAGGCCGACGAACGACGCCGCCCCCATGAGCCCGATGGCCAGGCCCCACAGGAACGGGCGCAGGGCCTCGGCGCGCGCCCCGAGCAGGAATACCGGCACGGCTCCCAGGCCGGTGGCGAGCGCGGTCAACGCCGCGGCGCCGGCCAGCAGTGCGACGTCGCCCACAGCGGCGTCAGGTCTCGACGAGCCCGTGGTCCAAGGCGTAGCGGACCAGCTCGGCCCGCGTGGTGCGGCGCAGCTTCTGCTGGATGTGCGCCCGGTGCGACTCGACCGTGCGGACGCTGAGGAACAGCGCCTTGCCGATCTCGGCGTTGGTGTGGCCCAGCGCGATCAGACGCAGGACCTCGACCTCGCGTTCGGTCAGATCGTCAGGGGGGCCGGAGTTCTCGGACGGGGCGACCGCGACCCGCGCGCCCAACTCGGGGTTGAGGTAGGTGCGTCCCCGTGCTGCCTGCCGGACAGCCTCCACGAGCTCGGTGTCGGCCGCCTCCTTGAGGACATAGCCCAGCGCGCCTGCCCGCAGAGCCTCGCGGGCGAACGCGGGATCGTTCTGCATCGTCAGGACCACGATCTGCGTGTCAGGATGCGCGTCGCGCAGGGACGGGATCGCCGTGAGGCTGGACTCGCCCGGCATGTTGAGGTCGAGCACGAGGACATCGGGCTTGTGCCCGAGGACGTACCGGCGCACCTCGTCGACGTCGCCGGCCTCGGCGACGACCTCGAGGTCGTCCTCGGCGTCCAGCAACAGCCGCAGACCGCTGCGCACCACGGCATGGTCATCAGCCAGCAGGAGGCGGATGGTCGTCTGCCCCTGTGGGGAGTCGTCGTTCACCGAGTCGAGCGTAACGAGGGGATTGACCATGGGATGCAAGCTAGACCTCCGCGGGGCCGTCGCACATGCGCAGTCCCTACGGCGCGTGTTGCGCGGTAACTACGGAAGGCGGCGAGCCGATCGCGGGCTAGGGTGATTGGACTATGACCTCGCAACCTCCCCATCACATCGTCATCGCCGGCGGCGGCGTCGCCGGCCTCGAGGCGATGCTTGCCCTCCGCGACCACCTGGCTCCCTCCGAGGCTCGCGTCACGCTCCTGAGTCCCGACGACGAGTTCGTCTACCGGGCGCTGTCGACCGGCGAGCCCTTCGGACGCACCTCCGCCACCCGCTATTCGATCGGGCGACTCACGAGCGAGCACGGCGTGACCTGGGAGAAGGACGCGATCGTGTCCGCCGACCCGGCGCACCACACGATCGCCACGGCCCAGGGCAAGGATCACGCTTACGACTCGCTGATCGTCGCGCTGGGCGCCGAGCGCCACGCCGCCCTCGAGAACGTTCTCACGTTCACCGACCAGAGCAGCGTCCCCGGGTTCCGTGACCTGCTGGAGCGACTGCGAAGCGGGCGCTCGCACAGCGTCGCCTTCCTCGTTCCCCGTGGCAGCGTGTGGCCGTTCCCGCTCTACGAGCTGGCCCTCATGACCGCGGAGCTCATCCGCGACGAAGCGCTCGACGTGAAGGTGATGCTGATCACCCCGGCGTCGGCCCCGCTGGCCCTGTTCGGCAAGCCGGCCGCGGAGGCCATGACCGAGATGCTCGCCGAGCGCTCGATCCAGGTCATCCAGGGCAACGCCACTCGCGCTACGGCGCCCGGGCGCGTGCTGATCGAACCCGACGAGTACGTGCTGGCCGCCGACGAGCTGGTCGCTCTGCCGCAGCTGTCGGGTCCCTGGATCCGCGGCCTGCCGCACACCCACGACCGTTTCATCCCCACCGACCCGCACGGCCGCGTGGAAGGTCTGGACGACGTGTACGCCGCCGGCGACTGCACCGTCGGCCCGATCAAGCAGGGTGGCCTGGCCGCCCAGCAGGCCGACACGGTCGTCGCGGATATCGTCGCCCGGCTCCGGGGCCACGAGCCGCCGGAGCCCGCGCCACCTGTGCTGCGCGGCGTGCTGCTCACCGGCACGGGCCGCTCATACCTCCGCGCGAACGACTTCGCAGACCCGGACGCCGTCGTGTCCGGGCAGGCTCTCTGGTGGCCGCCGTCCAAGATCGCCGGGCGCTACCTGGCGCCGTGCTTGGGCTTCACCGACGAGCGCGAGCAGCTCGAGCTCCACGCCGTCGAGGCCGGTGTGGAGGTTCAGATATCGGTGCCCCCCGGCTCCGAGCAGCTGCACGATCTCGCACCCGAAGCCGTCTGACCTCGAGTCAGACCTGGCGCGCCTGAGTTTCCGGCGCCCGGCGCGCCGGGAGCGTGGCGACCACCGCCGTGCCGCCCCCGGGTCGGGAATCGACCGTGACGACGCCGTCGACCAGCTCGGTTCGCTCCTGCATACCGAGCAGTCCGAAGCCGCTGCGCGGAGCGGTCATGTCGAACCCTTTGCCGTCGTCGCGCACGACGACGCTGAGCTCGCCGTCCGACTCCGAGACCTCAATCGCCACCTGGTTGGGAGCGCCGTGGCGCAGCGCGTTGTTGAGGGCCTCCTGGACGATGCGATAGGCGGTGCTCTCCAGCTCGGGGGCGAGCCGCGGGACCTCCCGGCCGAGGTCCAATGACAGCTCGACGTCTGTCTCGTGCGTGGCGGCCATCTGCTCCACCAGCGACTCGAGGGCCGGCGCCAGCCCCAGTTCGTCCAGCGCCGCGGGGCGCAGCTCGGTGATGATCCCGCGCAGCCCGTCGATAGCCTGCTGCACGGTGTCGGCGGCGTCGTCCATGACCTGGCCGGGGTCGGCTTCCCGGCCCCGGCGCGTGAGGATCAGGCGGATCGCCCCCAGCGTCTGGAGCGTGTCGTCGTGGAGCTCGCGCGCCCACCGGCGCCGTTCCTGCTCGGCCGCCTGGACACTCTGCTCCAGGCGGCCCCGCTCCACAGACTGCGCCGTTGCGACGGCGGTGGCCGCACTGGCCGCGAAGGAGGCGAGCAGGACCTCGTCCTCGCGCGTGAACTCCGTCCCGCCGCTCATGCGGTCGAAGGCCTGCAGGACGCCGAGGACGCGGCCGCGGAACTCCAGGGGCGCCACCAGGGCCGTGTGCGCGTCCAGTCCGAGAGTCGACATCGCGGTCCCGCCGCCGGTCCCGCGCTGGACGTCCGAGATCCGCTCGGCGCGCTTGGACGCGACGACCCGCGCCGCCACGCTGCCCTCCATCGGGATCCGCTGCCCGCGCTGCCCGGCCCGAAGCTCGCCGGCGGTCGCCGCGACCACCAGCTCCTCGCCCTCGAGCAGGAGGATCACCAGCGCTCGCGCCTCGACCAGCGCCCGGGAGCGCTTGACGATCAACTCGAGCACACGCGCCAGGTCCGTCTCACCGCCGAGCGCCCGCGAGATCTCGACCGTCGCCTCCAGGCCGCGCACCGCGCGCTCCAGGTCGACCCGGCGGTTCTCCGCCCGCGTGTAGAGCCGAGCGTTGTCGACGGCAACGGCGGCCCACTCGGCGAGTATCTTGACCGCCTCCTCGTCGGCTTCGCCGAAGTCGCCACCCGGTTTCTCGGCGAGGTACAGATTGCCGTAGGGCTCACCGCGGACGGTGATCGGCACGCCGAGGAAGGAACGCATGGGTGGGTGCTCGGGAGGAAACCCATACGACCGCGGGTGGTCGGAGACGTCGTGGAGGCGCAGCGGGCGGGGATCCTCGATCAGCAGGCCAAGCACGCCCCTACCCCGGGGTAGCTCGCCGATCCGCTGCCGCCCCGCCTCGTCGATGCCGAGGGTGATGAAGCGCTCCAGCTCGCGCTTCTGCTCGTCGAGCACGCCGAGCGCGGCGTACCGAGCGCCCGTCAGCTCGCGAGCGACCTCCAGCACGCGGCGCAGGACCGCCTCGAGGTCCAGCTCTTGGGTGAGGTGTGCGCCGACTTCGACCAAACGGCGCAGCCGCAACGCATCGAGCGCTCCAGTCATCGTCCACCCGAGGCTATCGGGCGGAGTGACCACGTCCGAGCATGCCTTGCTCGTAGTTTGCCCGGAGCCGACGAACGGCCGGGTACCGATGGCCTCCCACGGGATCGCGCTTACGGTGGACGCCATGACAGAGAACGCCACGGCGCCCGCCCCGGCCCCCTGATGCCATCCCGGCTCACCGACCACTACCTCCCCACCTTCGACGTCTCCGACGAGCTCGCGGTCGTCGTCGAAGCCGACGCGCCGACCACCTGGGCCGCACTCATGGATGCCGACCTGATCGAGGTCGGGCGCCGCCGGCCCCTGGTCGGCGTCCTCGGAGCATTGCGCGTGCTCCCGGAGCTCGTCAGCCACGCGCTGCATGGCGAGGGGATCCCGTCCGGGCCCGACCGCGCGCGCCTACACGACCTGCCCGCCCTGGCCGCGAGCTCCGGCGGGTGGACCCTGCTCGACGAGCACGAAGGAGAAGAGATCGCACTCGGACTCGTCGGGAAGTTCTGGCGCCCGGTCATCGACTACGCCGACGTCAGCGCCGACCACTTTCGTGACTTCGACGAGCCCGGCTACGCCAAGACGGTGTACGCCCTCGGCACGCGCCCGCTCGACGACCGCCGCACACTTCTCTGGGGGCTGATGCGCACCTCCACGACCGACGAGCACGCGCGCCACTGGTTCCGCCGCTACTGGACCCTGGGTATCGGCTCGGGCGCGCATGTCTTGGTCCACGGGCTCCTCGACGTCGTGCGCGAGCAGGCGGAGCGCGAGCCGCGCGACCACGCGGCTGCGAACTGAGTGGCCCCGCTGTCACCAGCGGTGATCGCCTGGCGATCGGCACACGGACTGGTGGCGATCGGTTTTCTGGCGTCGATCGCGTACGTATGGTGGTGCGCGCTCAGCGGCCGGCGCGGGCTATGGTTGCGCCGGGCCATCGCAGCCCTGGTGGGTGAGGCTGTCGTGGTTGCCGCCAACCACGGGGACTGCCCCCTGGGACGGCTGGGCGACCGCGTTGGCGACCCGGTTCCGCTATTCGAGCTCGCGCTCTCGCCGCGTGCGGCGAAGCGCGCGATCCCCGCTCTCGGAGCCGTGACAGCGGTAGGCCTCGGGCTTCTGCTGACACGCTCGCGGAGCGGAGCCTAGCCAGCGACACGGATCTCGATGTGGCTAGCCGCGGCTCCCCGCGCTCTCGTCGATCTCGCAGCTCCCTCCTTCGGGATCCGCTCCGGGTAGCCGATCGAGGAGTGACGCGAGCTGGGCGAGCTCTTCGTCGTCGTACACGCCGCCCATCAGCTCGCGGATCTGCCGGGTGTGGGACTTCGACGCGGCACGCAGCTTTTCGCGGCCGGCCTTGGTCAGGACCGCGTAGCTGACGCGACGGTCGCTCTCGCATTGCTCGCGCCCGACCAGGCCCTCGTGCTCGAGGCCGTCAAGGAGCCGGGTAACCCCACCCGCGGTCAGCAGCAGATCGTCCGCGAGATCGACGCGCCGCATTCGCGCCCCCGGCGCGCGGGACAGGAGGAGCAGCGCCTCGTAGGCGTTGATCGTCAGGCCGTGGTCGGCATTGAGCCGGCCGCTCAGCTGGCCCGTCACCTTCACACCCGCGCGGACCAGCCGGACGAACGCCCGAATCGCGACTGAGGTTTCGGGGGTTGTGACTGAACGTGGCATGAGCTTCCTTGCTCTCTCAAGCATAAGGGCCTCACCGGAGATCCTTGCGTGCTCAAGTATATTGAGGGCATGTCCTCCTCGGATTTGAAGCTCGGGATCGCGATCGTGCCCTTCACGGACGCGCTGGAGCGCAGCCGAGAGCTGGTGCGGGTCGCCGACGAGGGCGCGCTGGCGCTCGTTGGCATCCAGGACCACCCCTATCAGGGTCGGTTCCTCGACACGTTCGCCCTGATCGCCACGCTCCTGGCCGAGACGCGCCGCATCTCGTTCTTCACCGATGTGGCGAACCTGCCACTGCGCCCGCCTGCAGTGATGGCCAAGGCGGCCGCCTCGCTCGACGTGCTCAGCGCCGGCCGCTTCGAGCTCGGTCTTGGAGCAGGCGCGTTCGCCGAGCCCAAGCGCGCGCGTGCCATCGCCGCCATGGGCGGCCCTGAGCGCAGCCCCGGGGACGCCGTGGAAGCGCTGGACGAGGCGATCGACGTGATCCGGCTCATGTGGTCCGGTGAGCGCTCGGTCTCGTTCGAAGGGCGCCACTACCGGCTCGCCGGCGCACGCCCCGGCCCGGCCCCGGTGCACCCGATGGGGATCTGGCTGGGCGCCTTCAAGCCGCGCATGCTGCGGCTCGTCGGGCGCAAGGCCGATGGGTGGCTGCCGTCGTTCGGCGCGATGAGCATCGATGAGCTGCGAGCCGGCAACCAGCGGATCGACGAAGCCGCCGAGGGCGCCGGGCGCGACCCTGGCCAAATCCGGCGGATCCTCAACGTGCAGGGCGTCATCGGCGAAAGCCGTACGCCGCCCGAAGGACAGCTCCCGGTCGGCTACCTGGCCGGCGACCCGCTCGCCGGGCCCCCCGCGTGGTGGGCCGAGCGGCTCACCGATTTCGCGCAGGCAGGCTTCGACACGGTCGTGTTCTGGCCCGTCGACCCCTCGCCCCGCCAGGTCGAGCAGCTCTCGCAAGAGGTGGCGCCGGTGTTCGCGGAGAGCCGATGAGCGCGCGGCCCGAAACGCAGCAAGGCCGGGCGATGTTCGAGGAGCTGCTGTGGGTGCACTCGGTGATCCGTCGTGACCTCGAGACGGTCGAGCGACTCGCCGCCGACGTGGAGGCCGGGCTTCCGGGCGAGGAGGTCGCGACCGTCCTGCGAGAGCTCAAGACCGGCGGGCCGCTGTGGCAGCTGAAGGTCAACTGCCTGCGCTACTGCCGCTTCGTCCACTCCCATCACGGAGCCGAGGACGTCATGCTGCTCCCCGCGCTGCGCGCGGCAGATCCGTCGATCGCCCCCGTGGTGGACAAGTTGGAGGCCGACCACCGGCGCGTCTCCGACCTGCTCCATCAGATCGAGACAGCCGCCGACGCGCTGACCGACACCAACGGCGAGGACGCGCGGCGAGCCGCCATCGAGGGCCTCCGCGAACTCCACGGCCACCTTCTCGAGCACCTCGACTACGAAGAGCGAGAGGCCGGTCCGACCATTCGCCGCCTCGACCGCCTGGCCGGCGCCGCTTGATGTCGACCTGGATCTTCGAGCCTGGGCACACCGAGGCCGAGTTCCGAGCCCGTCACATGATGGTGACCTGGGTGCGCGGGCTGTTCAAGGACATCCACGGCCAACTCGAACTCGACTGGGACCGGTGCCTCGACGCAACCTTCCACGGCGAGATCGACGCCGCCGGGCTCTGGACCGGCGAGCCCGCGCGCGATGCCCATCTGCGCAGCCCCGACTTCTTCGACGTCGAGAACCATCCCAAGATCACCTTCAGCGGACGCTTCACCGAGCGCACCGCCGACACTGCCTTCAAGGGCGAGGTCGACCTGACGATCCGCGGCGTGACCCGAACGGTCCCGCTCGACATCGCCTACATGGGGGAATGGAAGACACCGTGGTGGGAGGGCGACGAGAACAAGGGCGAAATGCGTCGGATCGGTTTCGCGGCAAGCACCAGGATCAACCGCCATGACTTCGGGGTCTCCTGGCAGGACGAGATCCCCGGCGGCGGCGTGGTCGCGAGCAACGAGATCGAACTGGACCTCGACGTCGAAGCGATCCTCCTCGATGACCTGAAGCGGACCGGCGCGATCGAGTACTACCGACGCCGCGGCGTCGAAGGTTTGACCTCACCCAAAGGAGCAGTCGAGAACGACCTTGTTCAAAGCGCGCTCGAGGAGGGCGAGCTCCCGATCGTCGAGCTGGTCGACGAACAGCTTTGAGACCCCGCGGGCATGGACGGGCGCCGTCTCGGCGAGACGGGCGAGGCCCTTCTTGGTGAGCGCCACTTCGATTCCGCGGGCGTCGGCGCTGGCTCGGTCTCGGCGGACGAGCCCTTCACCGGCCAGCCGGGCGACGCGACGACTCATCCCGGACCGGGAGATGAGCGCGCGGTCCGCCAGCTCCGTCATGCGCAACCGACCGTCGGCCTGGGCCAGCTGGGCGAGGACGTCGAAGTCCGCCAGCGCCAGGCCCGTCTCTTGCTCCAGATCCGTTTCCAGGCGACGCAGGAGCGTCGCGTGGGCTCGCAGCAGCGAGCTCCACGCCTCCAGCCCGCGCCGGCCCGGCATCTGAGCCTCTATGAGCCGATCGAAGACGTCCGAGATATCAGGGGAATCAGGAAGTATTTGCACGTGCACCTACTTTGGTAAGGTATTTGCAAGTGCAAGCATAGAGGGCGAGGCCGCCCCGGAAAAGGAGCGCTCCATGACCACCGAAGCCCAACTCCAGCTCGACGAATCCATTCAGCGTCGCTTCGGCACCGTCGCGGACGCCGCCCGAGTGACCCGGACCGCGGCCGCCCTGGAGGCCAACGGCATCCGTGTGCTTCGGGCGGGAGATGCGGCCGAAGCGAAGCAGATCGTGCTCGATCTCATCCCGGATGGTGCGCAGGTGCACAGTGGCGCGTCCCGATCGCTTGACGTGGCTGGAATCAGCGAGGAGATCGAGGGATCGGCCCGCTACGAGGCCGTTCGCCCGCGGATTTTCAGCCTCGACCGCGCCACCCAGGCCGACGAGATCCGCCGCCTGTCCGCGGCCCCGGACGTGATGCTGGGCAGCGTGCACGCGGTCACCGAAACCGGCGCCTTGCTGGCGGCCTCGATGAGCGGCAGCCAGCTCGGACCGTACGCCAGCGGCGCCGGACGAGTCATCCTCGTCGTGGGGACGCAGAAGATCGTGTCCGACCTCGACGAAGGACTGCGCCGGATCAACGACTACGCGTTGCCCATGGAGGATGCTCGCGCGCAGGAGGCGTACGGCATCAGCAGCGCGGTGAACAAGGTCCTCATCGTCAATCGCGAGATTGTCCCCGACCGCTTCACCGTCGTCCTCGTCGACGAGGCCCTCGGGTTCTAGCCCGGGGTCCGCGATAGCGCGCGCCCCTAGATCTCGATCCGCGAGCCCAGGATCACGGTGCGATGCCGCGGGAGGCCGAAGTACTCGGCGGCGTCGGCCGCGATGTGCGAGGTGGCCAGGAACAGGCGCTTGCGCCACTGGCTCATGCCGGGGTCGTCGCTGAGGATGAGCTCGACGGTGGACAGGAAGTACGAGGCCTCGTCGACCTCCAGCGGGCACTCGATGTCCGCATGCTCGAGCAGCCGCAGCACCGTCGTGACGTCGGGCGTGTCCATGTAGCCGAAGCGCGCCGTGGCGTGGGTGATCGCATCGTCGGTGTAGCCGAGGTCGTCGACGACCAGGCGCTCGTCCGGCGCCACGTGCGGGACCGCGAGCGTGGAGATCGTCAGGATCACGACGTGCTCGCTGAGCGCGTGGAGATGGTCCACGCTCGCGCGCATCGCCAGCGGCGCCGTCTCCGGGTTGCGGTTCAGGAACACCCCGGTCCCCGGCGTCCGCACCACGGGAGGACTGCCCGCGTGAAGCTCGTCGACGAACCCGCGCAGCGGCCCCTCGGCCTCCTCGCGCCGGCGCGTGGTGATCTCGCGGCCGCGCTGCCAGGTGGTGAGGATCGTGAACGCCGTCACCGCGATCAGCAGCGGCAGCCAGGCTCCATGCGTGAGCTTGGTGAGGTTGGCGGCCAGGAACAGCAGGTCGACCGTCAGCAGCGGGACGGCGCCGAGCGCCACCAGCCACAGCGGCTTGCGCCACTGGTGGCGGACGATGTAGAAGAACAGCACCGTCGTGATCGTGATGGTCCCGGTGACCGCCATGCCGAAGGCGAAGGCCAGCTTGGCCGAGGTCTGGAAGGCGAAGACGAGGGTGAGCACCGACACCATGAGCAGCCAGTTGATCCACGGCACGTAGATCTGCCCGATCGTCTCTTCCGACGTGTGCTGGATTCGCAGCCGCGGCAGGTAGCCCAGCTGGACGGCCTGGTGCGCGACCGAGAACGCGCCCGTGATGACCGCCTGCGAGGCGATGACCGTCGCGGCCGTGGCCAGGAAGACCAGCGGCCAGCGCCCCCAGTCCGGCACCAGCAGGAAGAACGGGCTGCTGATGTTCGCCGCGTCCTTGAGGACCAGCGCGCCCTGGCCCATGTAGCTGAGGATGCACGCGGGGAACACCAGCAGCAGCCACGCGCGGGTGATGGGAGCGCGCCCGAAGTGACCCATGTCCGCGTACAGCGCCTCGGCGCCGGTGACGGCCAGCACCACCGCGGTCAGGGCGAAGAACGCGATCGAGAAGTGGTTGAAGAAGAAGTCCAGCGCGTAGGTGGGCGACAGCGCCTCGAGGATCTCCGGATGCTCGGCGATGCCGTGCACGCCGGACGCGCCGATGACGGCGAACCAGACGATCATCACCGGCCCGAACAGCCGGCCCACCTTCGCCGTCCCCAGGCGCTGGAGCATGAACAGGGCGACGATGATCGCCGCCGTGATCGGGACGATCAGGCTGTCCAGCGAGGGCGACGCGACCTTCAGCCCCTCCACCGCCGACAGCACGGAGATCGCCGGCGTGATCATGCTGTCGCCCAGGAACAGCGACGCCCCGAAGATCCCCAACCCCGCCAGGAGGAGCTTGGTCCGTCGCCCACCCGGGACCTCGCGACGGCGGACCAGGGTGATCAGGGCCATGATGCCGCCCTCCCCGTCGTGGTCGGCGCGCATGACCAGGAGCACGTAGGTGACCGTGACCACGATCGTCACGGACCAGAAGATCATCGAGACGATGCCGAAGACGGCGTCGTGCGTCGGCGTCACCGGATGCGGGTCGGCGGGACTGAAGACCGTCTGCACCGTGTAGATCGGGCTGGTGCCGATGTCGCCGAACACCACTCCCAGGGCGCCGATCAGCGCGCCGCGCGCGGCGGTGCGCTTGCTCTGGGTCTTCGTGTCGGTTTCCACCGAGTCTCGATGATCCCGCAGCTGGCGGTCGGCGACTCAGCGCGACACCATGCGGCCCACGGCCGCCATCAGCTCGTCCGCCTGGCCGGCGGGCGTGCTCGGAGCCTCTCCCTCCCCGCCCAGGCAGTGCCTCACGTGACCGTCGAGCAGCCCCAGCGCCGTCTTGTCGAGCGCGGCCTGCACCGCGCTGATCTGGGTCAGCACGTCGATGCAGTAGCGGTCCTCCTCGACCATGCGCTCGACGCCGCGGACCTGGCCCTCGATTCGCCTGAGGCGCTTGATCAGCTGATCCTTGGAGGCGGTGTAGCCGCGCGTCCCGCCGTTCTCACTCGCCATGGTGTCCTCCGTCGTGTTGGGTGCTCGCGTCTCGCACGTCTCGGGTGAAGCTCGCCGTATGGACGGCGCCGCCGTGCTTGAACTGCACGAAGAGGCGATACCGGCCGGCCGTGGGGAACTCGGTCGCAAACGCGATCGGCCCGCGGGCCGTCTCGCTGGTCGGATGGACGTGCAGATAGGCGAGGTCCGCCTGGCGCAGGGCCACGAGGTGACCACCCGCGCCGAGATAGGGCTGAACCGTCACCGGCCGACCGCCCTGGAACATCCGGAAGCGCAGCTCGGACGCGCGGCCCGCCGTGCTCGTACCGTCCATCCGGACCTCGTAGCCGTCGCCGGTCCGCGCCGTGGCGCTCGGCGGCGGCAGGTCGCGCCTGCGCACGGGCCCGTCGACCGCCAGGTCGGCTCCCAGCGTCACGTTGCGACCGCCGCGCTTGAAGTCCGCGAAGACGCGATAGCCGCCGGCCTCGGCGAACGCGACCGGCGTTCGCCACGTGCCGTCCGCGCCGAGCCGCGGATGCAGGTGCTGGAAGTTCGTCAGGTCGCGCCGGGCCACGATCAGGTGCATGCGCTTCTCGTGCGTGACCTCGAAGTCGCGGACCGGCCGGCCGTCGGCGCCGAGGATGCGAAGGCCGAGCTCGGTCGTGCGCCCGCGGGCCACGCGCCTCTGCTCCAGCGCCAGGGTCATCCCGCCCTCGCTGGCCGCCAGGCCGCGCACGGCGTCCTGCCCGGCCGAGTGCCCGGCCGAGCTGTGCCCCCCGGACATCGAGTGGCCGCCGCCGTGCATCGAGTCCTGGCCCCAGATGGCGTCGGTCACGAGGACCGTGGTCCCGAACACCGCGGCGACCGCGGCGCCGATGGCGACCAGGCGCACGGGCGGACCGCCGTGTATGCCGGTCTCGTGCACCGCCGCGTGGCCCTTGCCCCGAGCGAGCAGCCAGCGGTTCACCGGGACCGCCGCGACGCCGGCCACGACGAGCGCGAACGAGAGGCTGCCCCAGAACAGGAGGTCGCCCAGCCCGGCATTCATGGCGCCCGGGAGGGTGACCATGATGACGTTGTCGACCAGCTCCATGGTGGCGATGCTGAGCGTGTCCGAGGCCAGCGCGACCGGCACGACGACGGAGAGCGCGAGGCCGGCTCGCAGCAGCGGCAGGCTGGTGAGGCTGTAGCCGAAGACGAAGGCCAGGGCGATCGAGACCGCGATCGTCGCGCCGTTCGACCAGCCGAACGCCGTCCCGATGATCATGCCGGCGATCTCGCCGAGCGCACAACCGGTGAGGCAGTGCAGCGTGGCGCTGATCGCCACGTTGGTGAGGGCCCGGCCGGACGTGGGCATCTCGTGATGGTCGTGCGAGTGCGCGGCGGCTTCCATCCGTTCTCCTTCGATACTCCAGGGGGGTATATGCCGCCGCGGACGGTAGCAGAACCCCCAGGGGGTATGTCAAGGCCCGCTGAGCAATCGTTCGGTCGCGAGCCGCAGCACCTCGGAGCGGCTCCGGTCGCCGTGCTGCGCGGCCATGAAGTGATTGCCGATCCACAGGGAGAAGGCGAGCATGCTGCGGGCCTCGACGTCGTCCTCGCCGGAGCAGAAGGCACGGAAGAGCGAGCGCATGTAGTCCATGCGCCGGTTGTCGACGCGGCGGAGCCGCTGGGCGACCGCCTTGTCGCGCCGAGCCCAGTCGCGGATCGCCAGCTCGAGCTTCATCAGGTCTCCGCTGGACTTGCTGATCGCGAACAGCCGGCGCAGCTTGGCCCGGGCGTCCCCGCCCTCCCCCTCCACGCGTTCCATCACCGCGTCGACGCCGACCCGCTCCCAGGCGTCGAGCATCTCGTCCAGCAGTGCGCCGCGGTCGTCGAAGTGCCAGTAGAAGCCGCCTTTGGTGACGCCCAGCGCCTGCGCCAGCTTTTCGATCCGGACGGCGTCCGGGCCGCCGACGCCGAGGGCCCGCAGCCCCTCTTCGATCCAGCTGGTGCGTGGAGTTCGGGTCGGAGCGGCCATGTTCCTCGATCTATACGGTACCGTATGCTACGGTGCCGTGCGGATGCGCGCCTATGACCACCAGCGGGCAGTGCGAATCCTCACCGTGCTGTTCGCGTTCGCGGTCGCCGCCTCGATCGTTCACTACACCGACAACTACGTGAACTACGGGGACTACCCGGTGGCGAGGACCGTGCCCAACCCGAGCGCCGCGCTCGTGCTCGGAGCCTGGTTCCCCTTCACGGCGGCCGGTCTCGCCGGGTACCTGCTCTTCCGGCGTCGCCCCTCCGACCTCGCGCTCCTCCTGCTCGCCGCCTACTCCGGATCGGGGCTGATCGGCATCGGGCACTACCTCGTCCCGGGAGCGACCTCCATGCCGTGGTGGCGCCAGGCCCACGTGTGCGTGGACATCGCGTGCGGCATCGCGATCTTCTCCTTCGCGGTCTGGGCCGCACGGGCGCGGCGCCGCGCCCCGGTTCCGCGGACGCCGGCGCAGGCATCGCGGTGATCGGTCCCGGACGGGTCGCGGGGGCGGTCACGGCCGTCCGCAACGTCTGGCCGCAGCGCGGAGCGCAGGCCGAGGGACTGCCGCCCGGGCAGGGCCTGGTCCGGACGTTCCCGCGCTTCGGAGTCCACTTCGCGGACCCCCTCCCCGCGGTGCCGGCGCAGCCCAGCATCGAGGTGCGCGGCGCCGTCGCCACGCCCTTCGATCTTCCGGTTGCGGCCCTGCAGGAGTTGCCGCGGCGGACGCTCGTCGCCGACTTCCACTGCGTGGCCGGATGGAGCGTCCGCGCTCTGCGCTGGGAGGGCGTGCCGTTCCGGACGATCTGGGAAGACGCGATCCTGCCACAGGCCGAGCCGCACGATGAGATCACGCACCTGCGCTTCGCGGGCCTCGACGGCTATCGCTCGACGCTGACGGTCGAGGACGCGCTGGCGGATGACGTCCTCGTCGCCGACCGCCTCGCCGGTGAGCCGCTCACCGGCGACCACGGCGCGCCGGTCCGCCTCGTCAGCCCCGGGCAGTACGGCTACATGAACACGAAGCACCTCTGCCGGATCGAGCTGCACGCGCGCGAGCCCGCCGGCCCGTGGCATCCGTCGGCGGTCCGGGCGTTCGGGTTGGCGCTCGTCGCCCCGCATCCCCGCGCGCGGGTGGCGCTGGAGGAGCGTCACGCACACCTTCCCCCCTGGTCGATCCGCTTCGTCTACCAGCGGGTCTTGCTGCCCGCCCTGGCCGCTCTCATTGCGCCCACCTCCGCGCGAGGGCCGGTCAGCAGAACGAATACGCGAAGGTAGCGGTGTTGTTCGTCTCGTTGCTCTCCCCCACCTGGTTGAGCGAGTCGGCTCGCGCCTCCCAGGTCTGGGTGCAGTTCGAGCTGTAGTTCCGGGTCTGGGACTCACCCACGGCGAGGCCGGCGAAGTCGAAGTTCTGCGCCGTGCCGGACGGGCTGGCGACGACGGTGACCCGGAACGGGCCCGCCGCCGCGACGCCCTGGTTCTTGACCGTGAAGTCGGACGCGGTGAAACTCGTGATGACGAGGTCCGGCGTCTGGCCGGGCGTCGGCGGGGGCGGCTCGGGCGGCGGAGGGGGTGGCGTCCCGGGCTGTGACGGCGGCGTCCCGGACTGCGGGGGCGGGATGACCGCCAGCGTCGTGAGCCGGTAGGTCAGCTGCGCGCTGTCGCCGTTGTTAAGCGGCAGCCGTCCGGCCAGCCGGGCGCCGCCGCGGACCAGCTGCTGGACGGTGGTCCCGAGCCGGTAGGCGACCGGCGCGGAGGTGTGGCGGTCGTACTGGTTGATGTCCCCGGTGTCGTTGGGGCCGAAGTCGTCGTCGCGCATCTGGAGCCACACGCCGACCACGTCGTCCGTACGCTGGTCGCGCACGAAGCCGGGTGCCACCCAGACCCGGTTGGACTTCTCCAGCCAGCGGTCGATGGCCCGGTTGCTCACGAGCGGCCGGCCGTTGACGATGAGCGTGACGCCGTGCAGGAACCAGCCGCCGGCGGCGCCGTCCCGGCTCTTCTCGATCGCGACGCGATCGATGTCCCCGACCGTGAGCCCGTTGCGAGTGGCCTCGCCGATGGGGACGCTGTAGGTGTCGCTGTCGCCGCGCTCGAAGTCGTTGTAGAGCCCCTTGTCCAGGGGAAAGCGCAGATTGCCGTTGATGCGCAGGTACACGTCGTCGTCGGTGCCCGCGAAGCGCCGGTTCCCGGTCTCGACCCGAACGGTCATCGACGTCACGGGGGTGCTGGCCTGGTGGTACGTCGGGACGGAGCGAATCCAGGTGAAGGGCGCGTACACGCCCGGGAAGCTGAACGACTGCGCTCCGTTGATAACCGTCGACGTGTAGGGCTGCCCGCCGATGCGGGCGTTTACGTAGACGTCCGCGGAACCGACCGGATCGCCGAGGGCGAAGGCCCGGTAGTTGAGCACCTCGAGCTTCACGAACCGGGTGAACACCTGGTCGGTGCGGCTGGACGGCGGATCCGCCTGGTGCGGGATGTTCTCCGGGTACTTCCACCACTCCCCGATCAGCGCGTTGAAGGCCCGGCGGTAACGGGTCGGGCCGCGGCTGTGGTAGTCGCCCAGCGCGATGCGCAGGCTGCTGACGCTGCCGGCCTTGCCGGTGCGCTCCCCGCAGCTGAACGGGACACAGGGCTCGCCGCCGCCCTGCCAGTGGCCGCTGAACTGGGAGATCTCCTCGGCGCCGGTGACGTCGTGCGCGAGCTCCGGCGTGTTGCTCATCGCCATCGCGCGCTGCCACAGCGGCTCGTTGCCCAGCCAGGTCCGGATCGCCCGGATCCACTGGCGCGACGCGAAGTACGCGGTGATGTAGGCCTCCTCGTACTTCGGCCGTCCGGGCCAGTCCTTGTTGAGCCCCGACCGCAGCGAGTTGTTGGAATTCGAGCGCCAATTTCCGTGCGTACGCGTGACGCCGTGGACCCCCGTGTACACCCTCTTGACGCCGGTCAGCGTTGCGCGCACCTCTGGCGGAATGTCGAACCACGTGGGGTGGCTTCCGTAGCCGAGCTTGGATACGCCCGGCCCGCCGGGGACCCCGTAATTGGTGGGCTCGACCCAGTTGCTGTGCGCGTAGAAGTCCTGCACGGTGTGCAGCGTCGTCCCGACGATGGCCAGCACCATCAGCGGGTCGTTGCGCTGCGCGGCGAAGTTCAGCTGCCGGAACCGCGTCGTCCACATGAGCCGCTGCCACTCCTGCTCGACGCCCGCGGTCTTGGAGAGGTCCGCCATGGCGAGTGTGCGCTTCTCGGAGTCGAAGTGCAGGCGCCTCGCCGCCAGGACCCAGTGGGCGGGCCAGCTCTCGCGCGCCAGCCCCAGACGCGTGACCCCGATCAGGGCGCCGGCGTGCCCCGAGTACGGGTTCTTGTCCGGGTTCGTGTAGTAGTCGACGAGCCAGTTGTCGACCGCGCCGATGCTCGCCGACGCGGAGCTGAAGCCCTCGGACGTGAGCGCGTCGCGCGTCAGGTCCGCGTGCGGGCCGGTATCGAACGCCCCGGCGGAGGACGGAAGGACGCAGAGCGAGGCCGCGAGCGCCACCGCGATCGCGAGCGTCCTCCACCCGATATTCCCAACTCCCATCAGCCGATTCAGTCTCTCAGCCGGATCGGGGGACTGCAACCTCACTCAACGGCGCGAAGCCCTGCATCCGCACATAGAGCTTGTAGAGCCGCAGGCTTCCTGCGAACGCGGGTGTGCACGCCTTCTGGATCAGCGCGTACGCGCGCTCGTCGCGCAGCGGCGACGCGGCGGTCTTCGAGCGCTGCGGGGTCAGCTGCCCGCGGAGGCGCACGATCGTGACCATCCGCTCGGCACGGCTGCCCCGACGCCAGTCGCTGCAGTCGGCGAACTGCACGACCGACCCGGCGCTCTCGTGGCCGACCGGCTTGACCTCCCCGCTGCGCTGGCCGCACCCCGTGGCCGCGATCGCCGCGACCACGGCCGCCGATGCCGCCAGCCGCCGCATCGGGCTAGCCGCCCGACCCGCCGACCAGCGCGGCCATCCGCTCGCGCAACGCCGCCGCCTCCGGTGTGTGGCGGAACCGCTCCGAGGCGTCCGCGACCTCCCGGCTGCGCGCCCGCGCGGCGGCGCTGCCCGGCCGGGCCGGCGGCGTCCACCAGTCGCAGGCCAGCGGACTGGTGTCCGTGTCGGGCCCCTCCGAGCAGTCGACGAGATAGGCCTCCTTTGCGGCGTCCCCGTTGCCCACGCTCAGGTTGCGGTTCGTGCCGCCCGCGCAGTCCGGGATGACGTTGGGCTGCAGGCCGGGCGTGCGCCCCGCGTCGCCGGAGCCGGTGATGGTCCCCGGGGTCCCATCGGGGCCCGTGTTCGCGAACCAGCAGTTCCAGCGGTTGGACGAGAACTCGTCCCACCAGAAGTCCAGCCCGTTGGGCAGGGCCCGGCTGCTGGCCAGGCCGTGGGGCACGCCGTAGCGCGCGAGCGCGTCCGGGAACGTGAAGCCCGGCGGCACCTCGCCCATGCGGTTGCGGTAGTAGTTGTTGCCGCACGAGGTCGAGACCTGGTTGTCCGGCGCGCCGGCGCACGAGACGCCCGGATACACCGCGCCCTCCGGGCCCCCGGCGCTCGTGAGCGGGTCGGGCACGGCCAGCAGCATCGTCCCGAAGCGCCAGTTGTCGAAGAACCAGTTGTCGTGGACCCGGGCGTCGTTCATGCCCGCATAGACGACTCCGGCGCCGATCGGGACGCCGACCAGCGGCTTCACCGGCGAGCTGGTGGTGTAGACGTTGAAGTTGTTGGCGTAGATGAAGTTGTGGTCGATCTCGGCGCTGTCGGCCGGGAATCCCGGGTGGCCGGCGGAGGACAGCGTGTCGCTCGTGATCCCCGTCGCGTTCCCGTAGACGTGGTTCTCCGTGATCCGCACGGCGTTCCCCATCGACCCCGAGTAGCCGAGCGCGGAGTTGCGCATGTCACACCACCTGATCACCGTGTTGGCGCGCGGCGCGTCGGGATAGAAGCGGGTCGCCTGGGAGCCGGTCTCCGGGGCCGCGCCCGGGTAGATGGCCGCGTCGCCCGCGCCCATCCCGTCGCAGTTCTGCACGACGTTGTGGTCGGTGGTGAAGCTCAGGTGGCCGTAGTCGGCGTTCCAGAAGAACTTGGTCCGGTCCAGGAGCACGCCGTCGGTCTCCTCGGTGTAGAAGCCGAACTCCAGCCCGCCGCGCATGAGCATGTTGCGCCCGACGAAGCCGTCGGCGCGGTCCACTCGCATGACCACGTGCTTGGTGTAGCCGCCCGGCTTGGCCTCGGGCCCGGTGCTCTTGTACTTGTCGCCGGCATCGATGATCACGTCCTCCGGCTTGGGGCCGCTGCCCTCGATCTGGAGGTTGCAGCGCACGCACGCGCCGAGCTCCTGCGCGGGGATGCCCTGCCGGTCGGCGCGCGGAGTCCCGAGCGGCTGGCCCTTCACCGCGCGCCCCTGGACGTAGACGAGGTTCTGGTCGTTCGGGCACGTGACCTGGTAGGCGTAGCTGGGCGTCGGATCGCCGCTGGCGTCCTTCTGGAGCAGGCTGGGCTTGCAGCGGGGATCGTTCAGCGGCCGGCTGCGCGACTCCGGCTCGGTGTAGAGGCCGGGCATGATCACGACGCGGTCGTTGTTGCCGGAGTCGTTGACCGCCCGCTGGATCGAGCGGTACCGGCACATGGCGCGCAGCCGCTCGTTGAGCCGCCGCATCCGTCCCGCCTCCGCCGCTGTGTAGCGGATCACGGGCTGGCTCGGGCGGATTCGGTAGCCGGTGGTGCGCGCCTCCCGGATCGACCGGACCGCCAGGCTCAGCGAGCTCCAGCCCCTGCGCCCCTGGCAGACGACCCGCACCCGGCCCGGTCCCTTGCGGGCAATGGCGGACTGGAGCGTGCGCGCCGCCGGCACCGCGCCGCCGGCGGGCGGGCTCACGGAGGTGTCCGGCGCCGGATCGGGCCAGTAGGACGGCCGCTCGAGATGGGCCGCGGCCGAGGCGGGAACCGCCAGACCGGCGACCAGCATGCCCAACACCAGCCGCCACACGTTGCTCCGCTGCCGCATGAAAGTCGTCCCCCTGCTCGATGAACTGCCCGAGGCGGGACCGTATCTCAGCGACCTCTCATGTGCGGCGGTTCCCGGCGCGGCTGCACGCGCCGGTGGCCTGCTCAGCCCCCCAGCGGCGACGGCGGGATCCGGGTGGCTCCCTGGACCTGAGGGAGCAGCAGGCCGACGTCGTCCAGGAAGCAGAACGACCAGTCCTCGCCGGGCTCCAGGGACCGGATCAGCGGATGACCAGCCTGCCGCGCGTGCGCCGAGGCGTGCCGGTTGGGCGAGCTGTCACAACACCCGACCTGGCCGCACTCGAGGCAGATCCGCAGGTGAAGCCACGGATCTCCGGTTTCCAGGCATTCCTGGCAGCCGGCCACGGACTCGGGCAGCTCGGTGATCCGGACGTGGTCGAGGTGGGTGCAGGCGGCCATGTGAAGAGCGTACGGAACGCGGCAAGGGCGATGAGTTTCCCGACCGCTCCGAGTCTCATCGCCAATGGTCAAAAGCCCGACGCACCACACCCCGTAGGATCGGCCGCCGCATGAACGGCACACAGGCAATCGAGGCGCGCGCTCTGCGCCGGACCTTCAAGGGCGGCGTGGAGGCGGTGCGCGACATCGACCTCGGCGTGGCCGCGGGCGAGGTGTTCGGCTTCCTCGGCCCCAACGGCGCGGGCAAGACGACCACGGTGCGGATGCTCTGCACGCTTCTGCCCCCCAGCGGGGGCAGCGCGTCCGTCGCCGGCGTCGACGTGGTGCAGGACGCCGCCGAGGTGCGACGGCGGATCGGGGTCGCGCTGCAGGAGATCGGCCTGGACCCGGTGCAGACCGGCCGCGAGCTGCTCGAGCTGCAGTGCGGGCTGTACGGGATCACCGGGCCCGCCGCCAAGACCCGGGCGCAGGAACTGCTCCAGCTCCTGGGCCTGACCGAGGCCGCGGACCGGCGCACGAAGACGTACTCGGGCGGGATGAAGCGCCGGCTGGACCTGGCGACCGCGCTGGTCCATTCCCCGCAGGTCCTGTTCCTGGACGAGCCGACCACGGGGCTGGACCCGGCCTCGCGGCTGACCGTGTGGGACGAGGTGCGCCGCATCAACGACTCCGGGACCACCGTCTTCCTCACCACGCAGTACCTGGAGGAGGCGGACAAGCTGTGCGACCGCGTCGCGATCATCGACGCGGGCGAGATCGTGGCCGAGGGCACGCCCGAGCGGCTGAAGGCGCAGATGGGCCACGACGTGGTCACCGTCGAGCTGGATGGCGCCGACCAAGCCGCGACCGAGGCGGCGCTGGGCGACCTCCCGGGCCTGGAGCGCGTCGTCGCCGAGCCCGAGCGGCTCGCGCTCTACCTGGAGGACGGCGCCGGCTCGATCGCCGAGATCGTGCGGCGCCTGGACCGCGCGGGGATCCGGGTCGGGGCGATCTCGGTGTCCCGCCCCACGCTGGACGACGTCTTCCTCCAGGCCACCGGACGCCGGCTCGAGGGCGCCGCCGAGGAGCAGGCGGCATGACCGAGGTCCTGCTGCTCGCCCGCCGTTCCGTGCGCGAGATCGTGCGCTATCCGGAGTCCACGATCCCCTCGCTGTTCATCCCGCTGTTCTTCCTCGCGGTCAACATCGGCCAGGTCTCCAAGACGTTCCCCAGCAGCACGCCGTTCCTGCACGGGCAGGGGTACGTCGCCTTTCAGCTCCCGGTGTCCTTGATGTTCGCGGTGGCCACGGCGAGCTCCGGCCTGGCGCTCGTGACCGAGATCGACCAGGGCTACTTCGACAAGCTCCTCGCCGCGCCGATCCGCCGCTCGTCGATCATCTTCGGCCGGCTGGCCGCGGACTTCGTGCGCGGCGTCATGGGCTCGACCGTGGTCCTGCTCGCCGGCCTGGCGCTGGGAGCGCACATGGAGAGCGGCGTCCTCGGCGCCGTGGTGCTCGTCCTGCTCGCCGCGCTGTTCGGAGTGGGCTACGCCGGGTTCGGCATCCTGGTCGCGCTGCGCACCCGCAACGTCCAGGCCACGAACACCAGCTTCCTGCTGTTCTTCCCGCTGCTGTTCCTCACGCCCAACTTCGTCCCCTTCGACCGGCTCTCGCCGCTCATGGAGACGCTGGCCCGCGCCAACCCGGTCAGCTACGTGATCGTGGGCCTGCGCTCGCTGGTGATCGACGGCTGGGACGCGGGAAAGCTCGCCGCCTGCCTGGGCGTGACCGTCGCGCTGGTCGCGATCCTCACCGGACTCTCGCTGCGCGCGATCGCGACCTACGACCGCTGACCGCGGTCACTCGGGCCGCCAGCCCACCGGCAGGAAGCGCGCGCGCCGGCGCATCTCGGCCAGGCGCGCGGCGTCGGGGTACCCGGTCGCGTGCAGCGCCGCGGCGTCACGCTCCACGTCGTACGCGACGCGCACGATCTGCGCGCCGCCCTCTTGAACGAGGACATACGAGGCACGCGGGTCCCCGTCCCAGGACAGACCTGCGCTCCCGCTGTTGGCGACCACAAGGCCGTCGAGGTCGCGGACGAAGGGCTGGTGGATGTGCCCGTAGACCACGGTCCGCGCCGAGCATCCGCCGTAGACGGCCCGCAGCTCCTCGTCCGGTGCGTCGGCCATGGGCGCGCGCCAGAGGTCGCCGGGGCCGGCGTGCAGGACGAGGACGTCGCCCACCCGCACCTCGGGCGGCAGGCCGCGCAGCCAGTCGAGGTCCGCGGGGGCGAGTCGTGCGCGTGTCGCCGGCGCGTACTCCTCGAAGATGAGATCGAGCAGCGGCCGCAGCTTCGGCGCGCGCCGAAGCTGGCGCTCGTGCTCGTCCGGTGCCCACAGCACCTCGTCGGTGTTGCCGACGACCGTCGGCCACCCCAGCTCGCGGATCCGCCCGACCACCTCCGCCGGCTGGCCGCCCATGAGCGCCAGGTCGCCCCCGCAGACGACGGCGTCGGGCGCCCGGCGTGTGAGGTCCGCGACCACCGCCTCCAGCGCGGCGAGGCTTCCGTGGACGTCGGAGACGACCGCGACGCTCATCCGTCCCGTCCGCCGATGGCGAACCGCGCCGGCGCGGCGCGGCTGAGCGGCAGGTCCTTCGGCCATGGCTCCTATTTATCGCACGGCATTGCCCTCTGGCCCGCTTCGCCTACTACTGCTCCCGATGACCGGGATCGACGACTGGGATCGCGTGGCGCTGCGGGTCGTGGCGAACGCGCCCGACGGTGTCCTGAGCAGTCCGGCGGAGCTGGTCGAGGGCGTCGGCGTGGACCAGTTCGACGAGGCCATGGCGCGGGCCTGGATCGAGGACGCCCTGTCGCGCCAGCTCATCCGCCGCATCGAGCGCCCGGGCCCGGACGCCTTCGAGATCACGGACAAGGGCCGAAGCCGGGCGGATCAGGCGCCTTCGACCACGAACCGGTAGCCCATCCCCGGCTCGGTGATCAGATGCCGGGGCCGCGACGAGTCGGCCTCCAGCTTGCGCCGCAGCTGGGCCATGTAGACGCGCAGGTAGTTCGTCTCGGTCTCGTACTCCGGGCCCCAGACCTCCTGCAGCAGCTGGCGCTGCCCGACGAGCCGGCCCTGGTGGCGAACCAGGACCTCGAGCAGGTGCCACTCGGTCGGCGTCAGGTGGATCGCCGTCCCGTCCGGGGCCAGCGCCCGCTTGGCCGCCAGGTCGACCGTGAAAGCCTCCGTCTCCACCACCGGTGTCTCGTCCGCGGGCGTGACGCGGCGCAGCGCCGCGCGCAGCCGGGCCAGCAGCTCATCCATCCCGAACGGCTTGGTGACGTAGTCGTCGGCGCCGGCGTCCAGCGCGACCACCTTGTCGGTCTGCTCGACCCGCGCCGACAGCACGATGATCGGGGCGTGGCTCCAGCCGCGCAGCCCCGCGATCACCTCGGTGCCGTCCATGTCCGGCAGGCCCAGGTCCAGGACCACCGCGTCGGGCGGCCGGCGTGAGGCCTCGGCGAGCCCGGTGGCTCCGTCGGCCGCGACGGCGACGTCGTAGTGGCGAGCGCGCAGGTTGATGGCCAGGGCCCGGCGCAGGCCGGCGTCGTCCTCGACGACCAGCACCGCGGTCACGCCGCGACCGGCAGGCGCATCCGGATGGTGAGCCCGCCTCCCTGGGTGTTATCGGCCGCCATCGCGCCGCCCATGGCCTCGACGAACCCGCGGGCCACGGTCAGGCCGAGCCCGACGCCGCCGGTGTCGCGGTCGTCCAGGCGCTGGAACGGCTCGAACAGCCGCTCGCGCTCGCGCGCGGACACGCCCGGTCCGTGGTCGACGATCTCCAGCTTGACGCTGCCGGCTCCGGCGTAGGCGATCACCTCCACCGCGCTGTCCCCGTGATGCAGGGCGTTGTCCAGCACGTTGGACAGGACGCGCTCCAGCAGCCCGGCGTCGGCGCTCACCAGCGGGAGATCCGCGGGCACCTCGGCCGTCACCCGTCCCGGCTGCACGGACAGGCCGGCCACGGCGGCGCCCACGAGCTCGTCCAGCGCGACGGGCTCCGTGCGGACGCTCAGCGCGCCGGCCTCCAGACGGCTCGCGTCCAGCAGGTTGGCCACCACTCCCTCCAGCCGGTCCGCCGAGTCCTCGATGGTGGCCAGCAGCTCCTCGCGCTCGGAGTCCGACCAGCTGACGTCGGTCTGGCGCAGCGTGCTCACCGACGCCTTGATCCCGGCCAGCGGAGTGCGCAGGTCGTGGCCCACCGCCGCCAGGAGCGCCGTGCGCTGCCGGTCGACGGTCGCGAGGTTGCGCGCCTCCCGGGCCTCCTCGGTCAGACGCCGGCCCTCGAAAGCCGTCTGGGCGGCCGCCGCGAAGGCCTGCAGCACGCGGTGGTCCTCGGCGAACAGCTCGGGACCGCGGCCCAGGAGGCGCAGGTCGGGGCTGATGGGCACGTCGAACCGCATCGGCGCCTCGCTCCCCGGCGGGCCCCATCCCGCCTGCACGACGTCGACCCAGTCGCCGGTGGGACGCTCGCGGTGCTTGAGCACGACCGACTCCATCCGGAACGTCTGCCGCGCCCGCTGCAGGACCGCACGCAGGGTCTCCTCCTCGTCGAGCTCGCCGCCCGCCAGGGCGGACAGGGTCTCCGCCTCGTCGGCGGCCTGCTGCGCGGCTCGCGCACGCCGCGTGGCCACCTCCACGGCACCGCTGACCACGGCGGCCACCACCACGAACACGACCAGCGCCACGGCCTGGTCGGCGTGCGCGACGTCCAGCGTGTGCACGGGCGCGACGAAGAAGTAGTTGATCAGCAGCGCCGCCGCCACGGCGCTGACCACGGCCACCACCATTCCCCCGACCACGGCGACGACCACGACGGCGAGGAGGTACAGCAGCACCTGTCCCTCCAGGGACAGTCCGCTGACCGCCCCGTCGAGGAGCAGCGTCAGGAGCGGCAGCCCGAGCGCCGCCAGCGCGAGACCGGCCAGACGGCGGCGGACGCCCAGGCCGGGCGCCGGGGCGCGCGAGCGCGGAACCGGGTCCTCGAGCAGGTCGCCGGACTGCACGTACTCGATGCGGCTGCTGATGCTCATCCCAGCTTCCACGGGACGCTGGTGACGGTCACCGAGGGCTCGAAGCGCAGCCGGGCCTTGAGTCGCAGCGCGGTCTGGTTGTGCAGGACGTTCTGCCACCAGTGCCCGACCACGTACTCCGGAATCACGATCGAGACCACGTCGCCGGGGTTCTCGCGGCGCAGCTGGCGCACGTACTGGCGCACCGGCCGGACCGTCTCGCGGAAGGGCGACTCGATGACGACCAGGGGCACCGGCACGCCCCGCTCCTCCCACTGGCGCGGGAGCGGGTCCTCCGCGTCCTCCGCGGACACCTTCACCGCCCGCAGGGTGGCCGGCCCGGTGGCCTGGGCGAAGGCCAGCGCCCGCAGCGTCGGAGCCAGCAGGTTGGAGACCAGCACGACCGAGTGGATGCGGCCCGGCATGACGGCGCCGGCGGCGGTGGGTGCCAGCTCCTCGGTCACGTGACGGTAGTGGGCCGCGATGGCCTTCATGGCGAGGAAGAGGACAGGGGCGGCCAGGACGACGATCCAGGCTCCCTGGGCGAACTTCGTCACGAGGACTATGACGAACACCAGGCCCGTGACCAAGGCGCCCGCCGCGTTGACCGCGCGCTTGCGTCGCAAGCCGCGGCGGTCCCCCTCCGGCGCCTCCGGAGACCCCAGGGCGCGCGTCCAGTGCCGGACCATCCCCGACTGGCTGAGCGTGAAGGACAGGAACACGCCGAGGATGTAGAGCTGGATCAGGCGGGTCACGTCGGCCTTGAACGCGACGATCAGGCCCGCGGAGACCAGGGCCAGCGCCACGATGCCGTTGGAGAACACCAGCCGGTCGCCCCGGTGGGAGAGCTGATGGGGCAGGTAGCCGTCGCGCCCCAGGAGCGAGGAGAGCACGGGGAAGCCGTTGAACGCGGTGTTGGCGGCCAGGATCAGGATGGCCGCCGTGAACGCCTGCACCAGGTAGAACGGGACGCTCGTCCCGAACGTGGCCAGGGCGATCTGGCTCAGCGCGGTCTTCTGCTCGTGGCCGGGCGCGAGGCCGATCAGGGCCGACGGCTGCTCGGCCATGTGCACGTGCGCCAGCACGGCCAGCGCGGTGATCCCGGCGAACATGGTCGTGGCCAGGACGCCCATGATCAGCAGGGTGGTCGCGGCGTTGCGGCTCTTGGGCGGCTCGAACGACGGGACCCCGTTGGAGACGGCCTCGACCCCGGTCAGAGCGGTGCAGCCGGAGGCGAACGCGCGCAGGACCAGGAACACGGCCAGCAGGCCGCTGGTGTCCGCCACCTGCCGCAGCTGGTAGTGCGCGCTCTCCGCCGTGAGGCCGGCGCCGAACGCCACCTTGGCGAACCCCACGATCAGCAGGGCGTAGATCGCCACCACGAACCCGTAGGTCGGAACGGCGAACGCCCGCCCGGACTCCTTGACGCCGCGCAGGTTCATCACGGTCAGGACGACGACGAAGCCGAGCGAGAGGGCGACCGCATGCGGCGCCAGGGAGGGCACGGCGCTGGTGATCGCCGCCACTCCGGCCACCACCGACACGGCAACCGTCAGGACGTAGTCGATCAGCAGCGCGGACGCCGCGACCAGCGAGGCGTCCTCTCCCAGGTTCTCGCGGCTGACGGTGTACGCGCCGCCGCCGTTGGGGTAGGCCATGCAGGTCTGGCGGTAGGAGAGGACCACGATCGCCAGGAGCGCCACGACGGCCACGGCCAGCCACGGGGTGAGGCCGAGCAGCGCGAGCCCGCCCAGCCCGAGCACCAGGACGATCTGCTCCGTCGCGTAGGCCACCGAGGACAGCGGGTCCGAGCAGAACACCGGCAGCGCCAGGCGCTTGGGCAGCAGCGTCTCCCCCAACCGGTCGCTGCGCAGCGGCTTGCCCAGCAGCGCCCGCGAGACCGTCCCCGTGGTGGAAGCCATGCCCGGGTTGTAGCCCCGCCCAGGGCCCGGCCGCCCGATCCTGACGCGATCTTGACGCCCGGCCAGCCGATCCTGACGAGCTCCTTACGCGGCGGTCCCGGCGCCCGCGACGGACCGTAAACTTGGCTCATGGCGGGCGGACAGTCCCCGGAGGAGGTGCTGGAGGCGCTCTTCTCCCACCTCGACCATGCCCACCCGGGGCCGAACTTCCTTCCCGGGGAGTGGCATTCGGCGTCCGGTGCGGTCGCGGCGCTGTACGCCGTCGGCCTGCTGTTGGACGACGATCGCGAGCGGTTCAGCCAGCGCCTGGCGGCCTGTGTGGAGCGCTTCCACAACAGCGAGGAGGCCAAGGCATTCGCGCAGCTGATGCAGCGATCGCACCGCCCGACCGCTCCCGAGGAGATGCGCCAAGCCGCGGACAATGCTCTCGGCGAGATCCTGGACCTGGTGGCGCGCGGCCGCGAGGCCATGCGCAGATCGCCGGACCATGTCCCCGACGTGACGATCCGGCGCGACGACTTCATGCTCCAGCACGCGCACGGGGCCCTGCAGGTCCTGCACGGGATGGGACTGGTGGACGACCGCGAGCGCGACGAGTGGAGCGCGCGCTTCCAGGCCGAGGGACAGCTCGAGCCACCGGGGCCGATCACCCAGGTGCCCGTGGCGGAAGCCCGTGCGGTGCCGCGGGCGCAAGCGCAGGTCGAGCGTGCGGCCCAGCCGCCCCCGCCGACCGAGATCCGGCCCTTCCCCCCTGACTTCGCCGCCGTCGGGCCGGCTCGCATCGTCCAGGTCCACAGCCCGCAGACGCAGGAGCTGCAGGTGCTCTTCCTGGAGCTCTACGCCGATGGCACGATCGTCCACTGGACCCACGCCGCGAACCGTGGTGCCGAACCCCATCGCCGGTACCCGCGGCTCTCGTTCACGGACGGTGCGGAGACCCCCTACTTCATGCGGGGCGGGCACGGCGGCTCGTACACGACCGACGAGATGCGCAACCAGAGCATCCTCGTCCCCGCCGTCCCGCGGGACGCCGAATGGGTGGAGGTGGGCCTCGACGAGTTCGTGTGGCGCATCGCGCTGGGCCCCGAACGCCCGGAGTGAGACGATCTCCCGTATGGACAGCGCGCAGCTCAAGGCGGTGCAGGGCCCGTTGAAGCGCAGGTACGAGGACTCGCCGCAGGACGCGGTGGTGACGCTGCGCGCCGAGGGCTCGCTGGGGGCGGGCATCAGCTGCTCGGTGCAAACCGGGCGCGCGCTGGCCGAGGCGGGCCTTCACCCGGCCTCCGGAGGCGACGGCTCGCAGCTGTGCTCGGGCGACATGCTGCTGGAGGCCCTGGCGGCGTGTGCCGGCGTGACGCTGCGCGCGGTGGCGACGTCCCTGGAGATCCCCGTGGCCGGTGGCCGCGTCGTCGCCGAGGGCGACCTGGACTTCCGCGGAACCCTGAGCGTCGCTCGCGATGCGCCGGTGGGCTTCCGGGCGATCCGCCTGAAGTTCGACCTCGACAGCGACGCGTCCGACGATCAGCTCGACACGCTGATCGGACTCACCGAGCGCTATTGCGTCGTGCTCCAGACCATCGCGGGCGGCGTCGAGGTCTCGACGGAGCGTTAGGCGGCCTGCGAGGTCGCCGCCTCCGTGCCGGGGGTCTCGGCCTCCGCCTCGGGCTGGGCGCCGTGCCCCTCCCCCGGCTTCGTCGGCTGGATCACCGTGGCCGCCACCGCGATCGCCGCCACGACGAGCGCGGCGCCGACCCAGAAGGCCAGGTGGTAGCCGCCGGTCAGCGCGGACGCGGTGTCCGTGCCGCCGGCGAGCAGGTCCGAGCTGCGCGTCGCCGACAGCGTGGCGAGCACGGCCAGGCCGAGCGCCCCGCCGACCTGCGCTGAGGTGTTGACCAGACCCGAGGCCAGGCCGGCGTCCTCCCGCGTGGCGCCGGACATCGCCAGCGTCATCAGCGCCGGGAACGAGGTGCCGGCGCCGAGGCCGAGCAGGACCATCACCGGCAGCACGTGCTCCACGTAGCTGCCGTTGACCGGCGCCCGGGTGAACAGCGCGAGCGCGAGCCCGATCAGCGCCATGCCGGGCAGCAGCACCTGGCGCGCGCCGAAGCGCATCATCAGCCGCTCGGAGTAGCGGATCGACAGCGTCCCCATGACGAGCGTCGTGGGCAGGAAGGCCAGCCCGATCTCCAGCGCGTTGTAGTGGAGCACCCGCTGGAGATAGAGCGAGCCCATGAAGAACATCCCGAACATCCCCGCCACCGACAGCGCCTGGACGATGTTGGCCCCCGACACGTTGCGCGAGCGGAAGATCCGCAG
>JAWVFR010000076.1:0-20184 GCA_033855845.1 Solirubrobacteraceae bacterium | reverse complement strand
CGCCCCGCCCAGCAGCAGCTTCCCCTGCACGTCCAGGATCGGCCCCGCCAGCTCCGCCAGACCCTCGGTCCCGGACCGCGCCACGCGGTCGGTGACCAGCTCGTTGATGGCGCCCACGCAGGCGCGGAACACGTAGGGCTCGAGTTCGGGCAGCTGCGGCAGCTCCTGCCGCGCAGCGGCGTGGGCGCGGGCGAGCAGAGCGGCGAAGCGCTCGTGGACGACGGCGCGGCGGCTCAGTGCGACCGGGCCGGCGGCGAGCGCCTCGATCAGGAAGGTGCGCGCCAGCGACGGGTTCGCCTCCATCATCTCCAGGTACACGCGCGTGCCCGCGGTCATCCCGGCCAGCCAGTCGGGGGCGGAGGCGCGCAGCGCCTCCTCGACTCCGTCCAGCACCAGGTCGACGCACGCGTCGTAGGCGCCCAGGAAGCACTCCTCCTTGTTGGAGAACTGCTCGTAGAACGTCTTGCGCGAGACCCCCGCACGCCCGATCACGTCGGCCACCGAAACCCGGGAGTAGCCCTTCTCGGCCACGGCGTCGGCCATGGCGGCCAGCAGCCGCTCGCGCTGGGAGTCCCAGACCACCTTGCGCGAGGCCGCGTGGCGACCGCGGGGCAGGACGGCGGGCGCGGGCGTTGGGGGGCTGTAACTCATGGGAACAACAGTGTACACTGGAAGACAAGACTGTTTCTACGAGGGATCAGGGAGCGCGCATGTCCGCCAGCCAGACCGAGCACCACCGGATCGCCATCGTCGGCAGCGGCTTCTCCGGCCTGGGCATGGCCATCCGCCTCCGCCAGGACGGGATCGACGACTTCGTCGTGCTCGAGCGCGGCCACGACGTCGGCGGCACCTGGCGCGCCAACACCTACCCCGGCGCGGCCTGCGACGTGCCCTCGCGGCTGTACTCGTTCTCCTTCGCCCCCAACGCCGAGTGGAGCCGGTCCTTCTCCCCCCAGGGCGAGATCCTCGACTACCTGCGCGACTGCGCGCGGCGCTTCGGCGTGACGGACCGCATCCGCTTCCACACCACGGTGCAGGACGCCGCGTGGGACGAGGAAGCCCAGCTCTGGCGCGTTCGAACCGACCGCGGCGAGCTGACCGCGGACGTCCTCGTCTCCGCCGCCGGCGGCCTCAGCGACCCCAAGACCCCGGACGTCCCCGGCCTCGAGCGCTTCCAGGGCAAGGTGTTCCACTCCGCGGACTGGGACCACGAGCACTCGCTGGACGGCGAGCGCGTGGCCGTGGTGGGCACCGGCGCCTCGGCCATCCAGATCGTCCCCGCGATCCAGCCGAAGGTCGCCCAGCTGGACCTCTACCAGCGCACGCCGGCCTGGGTCATCCCCCGTCGCGACCGCGACTTCACCCGTGTCGAGCGACTGCTCTACCGCCACGTCCCGGGTCTCCAGCGGGCAGCACGCGCCGCGATCTACTGGACGCGGGAGCTCTACGTCCTGGGCTTCACGAGGCAGCGCTGGCTGATGAAGGGCCCCGAGCGGATCGCGCGCGCGATGCTGCGCAAGCAGATCCCCGACCGCGCGCTGCGCCGCAAGCTCACGCCGAGCTACGCGATCGGCTGCAAGCGCATCCTGATCTCCAGCGACTTCTATCCCGCGCTCTCGCAGCCCAACGCCGAGGTCCTCACCGGTCCGATCGCCGAGGTCCGCGAGCGCTCGGTGATCAGCGCCGACGGCGTGGAACGCCCGACCGACACGATCGTGTTCGCCACCGGCTTCCACGTCTCCCCGCCGCCCGTGGCGCAGCGCATCCGCGGCCGCGACGGCGTGGCGCTGTCGCAGGCCTGGAGCGACGGCGGCATGCAGGCCCACCGGGGGACCACGGTGGCCGGCTTCCCCAACCTCTTCTTCCTGGTCGGCCCCAACACGGGGCTGGGCCACACGTCGATCGTCCACGTGATCGAGTCCCAGATCCAGTACGTGCGCCAGGCGCTGCGGGCGATGGAGCGCGACGGGGTGGCCGCCGTGGAGCCCCGGCCCGAGGCCCAGGACGCCTGGAACCGCCGCGTGCAGCAGGACCTCGTGGGCTCGGTCTGGCAGGACGGCGGCTGCGCCAGCTGGTACCTGGACGAGGACGGCCGCAACCGCACGCTGTGGCCCGGCTACACCTACCGGCTGCGCGCCCTGCTGCGCGAGTTCGACGTGCACAACTACGTGCTGCACGCGCGCCGGACTGCACCGCTGCCGCGGCCCGTCCCACTCCCCGCCTAGCCGGCTACGGCTCCTTGATCAGGAGGCGGACCAGCCTGATCACCTCGACGAGCGTGTCGTCCGTCACCCAACCCCGGCGCTTGGCGAGTCGAGCCCGGCTGATCGTACGCACCTGATATGGCAGGGCGTAGGAGACGGCGGTCAACCCGCCTTCCGGCGGCTCGATCCGGACATCGAGGCTCGTGTAGTTCGACCGGCTGATCGGCACGACGATGGCCAGGTCGCTCGGCCCCTTGCCGATCGCGTCGACGGAGATGACGAGACACGGGCGGCGGCCGGCTTGTTCGTGACCTTCGACGGGATCGAGCTCGCAGTCCCACACCTCACCCTGGCCGGCGGCGTGAACGGTCAAGTCCGGTCGGGCTCGGCCGGCACGTCGACGCTGGTGGTGTCCCACGCGGCGGTCTCGGCCTTGAAGGCGGCCCATCCGGCGTCGTCGTCGCGCAGTCGCTCGAAGTCCTGGTTCATCGCCAGCAGCAGGCGCGCCTGCTCCTCCTTCTCGACCAGGCGGTCGATCAGCTCCGGCGCGGCGACGCGGTCCTGCTGGGCCAGGCGATTGATGCGATCGCGGGTCTCAGGTCGTACGCGCAGCGTGGTGGTCGCGGCCATCGGCAAACCGTAGACGTTTACGTATACGTTTGTCAAGCGCTATATGTAGCGGTGACATGCGCAGGTGCTCATCAGGCAGGAATCCTGCCTTTTGCATTTGACAGCGGCCCCCAAAAGGGGTTGGGTCGCACCATGGTCAAGGCTCTCGTGGTCGCCGCGGCGGCCGTCGCCGCCGTCACCACGGTCCAGGACGCGAAGGACACTCGCGGGCTCATCGACGTCAAGTCCGCCAGCGCCACCAGGACGGCGAGCGGGCTGCTCAAGCACGTCGTCACCCTCTACGGGCCCGTGCCGGCCAGCGGGCAGACGGGCAACGAGTTCCTCGAGCTGTGGAAGACGAAGCCGCACACGCTGCGCGGCGTGCCCGGCGCCTTCCAGGAGGCCCCCTACAAGATCATGGGGCCGCAGACCGGGACGCGCCCGGTGTTCACCGGCGGCGAGGAGGGCACGCCGCTGCACAAGACGGGTACGGCGACGGTCACCCGCCGGGGCACGACCCTCACCTTCGTCTTCTCGCGCAAGGCGATCGGGAACCCCACGGGCTTCTACTACTGGCACGTCAAGACCGACTACTACGGGCCCGACAGCCTCTGCCCGCGCGGTCCGTGCGAGGACAACGTGCCCAACCGCAGCGTCGTCGTCAAGCAGCCGCTCTAGCGCCGGGCGGAGCGGACCACCGGCCGTGCCGCGTTGCCGGCCGGGTCGGTGGCGGCGAGGGCGAACCGGTAGCGCCCGCGGGGCAGCCCGCGCAGCGTCACGGTGTTCAGGCCGCGCCGTCCCCGGACCGCGAGCCGGCGCACGACCCGGCTGCCGCGCAGGACCGTCACCCGCACCGTCGCCGGCTCGCTGAGCCAGAAGCGCAGCCGGCCGCCGCGCAGCAGCACGATGCCGCGCACCCGCGGCGCCGAGCGGTCGCGCGGCCCGGCGGCGGCGCCGCTCGCGGCCGGGCTCACCGGGCCGGCGGGCAGCTCGCCGTAGGGGTCCTGGGAGGCCGGGCCGAAGCCGGTGAACACGACCTTGCGGGGATCCAGGTGGCTGGTCCCCTGCCCGCGCTCGATCAGCTCGATGCGCCGGCCGGACACGCGGATGAGCGCGTAGGAGGAGTTGTCGGTCTCGTCGGTCTCCAGGGTGGTGTTGCTCTTGTCCACGGTCACGCGCGCCACGTAGTAGCCGTCGCCGTTGCCGGCGAAGTCGACGTACTGGCCCGGGCGCTGCCAGCGGTAGACGTCCCCCCAGCCCCGCGTCAGGGACAGCAGGCCGTTGTCCGACGCGCCGTAGCAGCTGCCGGTGGGCGTGTCGCCCTCGCCGAAGAAGCCGGGCTTCTCCTGGCGGAACAGGCGCCACTCCCCCATCAGCTGGTCGGCCGGGCAGAAGCCCGACTTGGTCCCGTGGCCGGCGGGGCTCAGCGCCTGGCCGTCCACCCGGAAGAGCTCGTAGGTGAGGATCCCGTCGTCGTGGAAGTGGGCGTGCGTGGTGTGGAAGGAGTACGTCCCGGCCGGGCGCGTCGAGTGCGTCCCGTCGCTGTTCATGATCACCTGCTGCGTGTCGCCCCGGATGTAGGGACCGTCGCTGTGCAGGTGCCCGCCGGCGGCGTCGCTGGCGAACTTGAACGACTTCAGGAACGGCCCCTCGCCGGCGTTGATGGGCCCGGTGGTCAGGCGCAGGCAGTCGCGTGCGCCTCCGCCGCCGAGCGACGCGGGCGCCATCTCGTCCGCGGTGCAGGACGCCGGCTCCTGGCCCGCCGCGCTCAGGGGCGGGTTCACGGTGTCGGGCGGATAGGCGGCGTTGGCCGGGTTGGCCGGCGCCGCGAACCCGAACTCGAAGGGCGGAACCGCCTTGAGGTTGGGCAGCAGCGGGACGCGACCCGCCGGCTTGGCCTCGGGGCCGGCCTCCAGCTTGGCGCGCAGGCGCAGGAAGGCCCGGGTCGCGCCCTGCGGCATCACCCGCACCTTCCAGGCGCCCGGCGCGGGATTGGCGACGAAGGCCTCGGCGTTGAAGACGTTGGACCCGCTGCGGCTGGTGACCTTCCCGTCGGGGGCGATCAGGTCCAGGCGGAACGAGTCCTCCCGCGACGGCGTGTCGTAGGCGACGCGCAGGCGGTGGCCGCCCGGCGCGAGGCGCAGGTCGAAGGTCGGGCACGGGGCCAGGACGTCGCACAGCGCGGGGTCGGAGAGGTTGCCGGACTCGATCTGGCCGCCGAGCCAGAAGCGGGCCTGGTCGGGGCCCAGTGAAAGGGGCCCGCTGGGAGCGGCGTGAGCGGTGGCGGCGGGGACGAGCCAGAGGAGGAGCGCGGGGAGGAAGGATCGGATTCGCATGACCCATCCAACGCGGGGCGCCCCGCCGCCAAGCTCGACCGGCGGTCGGAAAAGGACGGCCGGCGATTCGACCGGCGGTCGAGCCGGCCGGGCCCGGCGCGGACAGAGCGGCCCGGTTGCGGCTAGCTGAGCGCGGTGAGCTTCAGGTACGCCCGCAGGCGGGCGGTGCTGCGCGCCGCCTCGGACGACGCGACGGCCACGTACCGGACCCGACCGCGGCGCACGACGAACGCCATCGTGTCCCCGTTGCGCAGGCGCCGCGTGTACAGCCCGCCGCCCACCGGGCGCGCCCGGCCGCGCAGGCGCGTCGCGGGCGAGCCCTTCCCCACTCCCAGGCCGCGCCAGCGCGGCGCTGTGGCGGCCACCAAGCCCACTCGCTGCCCGGGTGTGAACACCGCCACCACCTGGCCGCGGTTGGCTCGGTTCACGCCGGCGCACCAGCGCCAGGTGCGGGCGATCCGCTCCGTCGGCTGCCCGGTCTGGCGCAGCAGCGCGTCCGGCTCCGACCGGAGCGCGAACTTGCCCACGCCACCGGGGCCGAACCCGTTGACCGACGTGTGGCAGTAGGACCGCGGCACGCCCTCCGCGCGCTCCCACATCTGCAGGTAGGCCTCCGACCCCCGCGCCATGTCCTTGATGATCTCGTCGCCGGCGATCTTGCGGACGTCCTCGACATAGTCCGGGTACAGGCCGTAGTGAGCGACGCCATCGACGTTGATGTCGAAGAGGCGCTGGCCGGAGCGCTGACGGTCGAGCGTCACCGCCCCGTCGAAGGACTTGAACGGGTAGCGGACCGGGTTGGCGGCGCCGGTGCGGGGGCCGCCCTGAGTGCCGAAGCCGCCCTGGTCCGCGCCCCAGCCGAACCCGAACACGTAGCGCTTGTCGCGCAGCGGCTTGGTCTCGCGCCACTCCTTCACGAAGTTGGTGGAGCTGTTGGGCTTGGGGATCACGAGCCCGCCCAGACTGAAGATCCGCGGGAAGGCGTCGCTGGTGCTCCAGCTGTGGCTGGAGATCACCCCGGAGTAGTTGCGCGACTCCAGAATCGACAGGAGGTGGTTGCGCGCCAGGACCCCGAGGTGGTCGGGGTCCACGATCATGCGCTTGTCGATCATCCGCCGGACGAGGTGCTCGCCCAGCTGCGTCAGGCCTCGCGTGTTGCAGTGCGGCGGGTCCGGGTAGAGCGGCAGGGTCCCCGGCGGGAGGAACGCCTGCAGGACGTTTCCGGCCACGGTATCCCGGCCCGTCCCCGGGACCGTGCTCTGCGCCTCGTCATGCGCAGGATGCATCGTGGCGCCGTGGCTCGTGCTGGGGCAGGTCTCGAAGCGCCAGTAGTGCCCGGTCGCGTACTTGTTGCCCTGGTTGACGACCACGCCGGTGGTGCCGGCGTCGCCCGCCACGCCGCCCAGCGCGTTGTCGAACTTGTTGATCAGCTCCATGTCCCGCACGCCCATCCGGTAGACCTCGTCCAGGGAGCGGTCGATCTGGGCCTTGTCGCACTGGGGCACGTCGTTGTACTCGCCGCAGTCGAAGAGCTTGGAGACCTCGATCCCCATGACCACCGCGAGCTTGCCCTGGTTGATCACGCGCCGGGCCTGGAAGGGGTCGGTGACCATCCGGAACCAGCCCTTGCCCGGTCCGCCGCTCTGAGCGTCGATGTAGTTCTGCAGCTCGTGCATGCGGCGCGCCTGGAGGCGGACGCTGTCCATCTCGTTGCAGCTGTTCTTCTTCATCGGATAGACCTCGCACAGCACCGCGTTCTCCACGAGCAGGTTCACGTAGATCCGCAGCCCGCCCCGCCAGGCTCGCTCCAGCCACTTGTAGTAGCTCTGCTCGTGGACGACCGACGCGTGATGGGGCCAGTCCTTGAAGGTCGGCCAGCCGACCGGGTCGTGCGTCGTCTGGTCGCCGCCGCTGTAGATCGGGTCCACGACCGACGCCGCCCCGTTGGGATAGTGCTCGGGACAGTCCACGAGCGCCTGCTCGACGCCCCAGCGGTGCCACGGGCGCCCGCAATGGACGCTCCCGCCCAGGAACTCGTACGCCATCAGGTGCATGTGGGACTCCAGCATCCCCGAGACCTCGCTGTAGGGCACAGGGCCTCCGGGCGGCGTGCCGGTGGCGTTGACCTGCACCTCCGGGAACTCCGGGCAGCCCTGCGCGGGCTCGAAGGTGAACTGCCCCGCGGCGGCGGGCGCGACCAGCGTCAGCTGCCCCGCTCCGTCGACGCCCAGCGACTTGCCCGCCGAGGGCAGGGTGACCTTGAAGGCGTCCCCGTCGACGTCCACGCGCCAGTCGGCGGCGTCGCTGGGCTTGTCGGCGGCCTGCACGGCGCCGGACGAAGCGGCGGTGAGGAAGTCGCGCTTGCGCCCGTAGAAGAGGTAGCGCCCCAGCTCCGTCGCCTGCATGCGAAACGGGCCGCTGTCGGTCGCCACCAGCCGTCCCAGCGACACGGACTTCAGGCCGTAGCAGCCGTGCACCAGCTCGTAGCGGGCGTTGGGGCCCAGCGCCGCGGACGCGGCCGGGACGGGCAGCGAGCACGCGGCGGCGGCGGCCAGCGCCACGGCTGTCCAGCGCGCGACGCGCGTGGGATTCCCCCTCCTCACCGGGGTCACATTAGCCGCCGGGCGGGGTAGGAGGACGCAGATGGCTTCCTTCGACCGCCCATCCGTGCTCGTGCTCGGCGGCGGCGGGATCCTCGGAGAGGCCTGGATGTCCGCGGTGCTGGCCGGTCTGTCCGACGCCTCCGGCTTCGACGCCCGCGAGTGCGAGAGCTTCCTGGGGACGTCGGCCGGCTCCATCGTGGCCGCGGCGCTCAGCGCGGGCGTGGACCCGCGCGTCCGGCTGGGCGATCTCCCCGAGCCGCCGCCCGTGTCCGAGGAGGGGCCCGACGATGACGGCGGGGCCCTGCGCCGCGTGCTGGAGGCGGGGATGGCCGCCGGCGGGGCGGCCGCCGCGCCGCTGGTCGCGCTGGGCCTGCGCTCCACTCAGCCCGGCGGCGCGCTGCTGCGCCGCGCGGCGCTCTCGCGGGTCCCGCCGGGACGCCGCTCGCTGGAGCACCTGGGCCGCGAGCTCGAGCGCGCGGGGGCGCGCTGGGACGGGCGCCTGGCCGTATCGGCGCTGGAGGTGGAGACCGGCCGGCGCGTCATGTTCGGGACCCCGGGCGCGCCCGAGGCCTCGGTGGGCCAGGCCGTGGAGGCCTCGTGCGCGATCCCCGGCGTCTTCCGGCCGATCGTCGTCGATGGCCGCCACTACGTGGACGGCGGCGCGTGGAGCCCGACCAACCTCGACTGCGCGCCGGTGCAGCGCGGCACGCGCGTCCTGTGCCTGAACCCCACCGGGTCGATGCGCCCGAGCCGCTCGTCGCCGTTCGGCGGTCTCGGGCTGCTGTCGCGGTCCGTGGCGGCGCTGGAAGCGCTGGCGCTCGAGCGCCGCGGCGCCCGGGTCACCGTCGTCTCCCCCGACGCCGGCTCGCTGACCGCGATCGGTCCGAACCTGATGGACGCCCGCCCGCGCTCGCAGGTGATCGCCGCCGGCCTCGCCCAGGGCCACGCGCTGGCGGGCCGCAGCGAGCACCGCGCCGCCTGAGCGCCGCTGGCCGTGGAGACCCGGGTCCGACGTTGGCGGTCCAAACGGCGGCATCGGGGCCCGCCCGGGCGTGAGCGGAGCCTACTGTCCTACCTAGAGGTCGCTATCCGACCCCAAAGCAGGACGGTTACCCAGAATTCCCCGCGCGGTTGGCGGGTTCCGCGGCATCCCGGGCGTTCTCGACGCCTTCCCGGAATCAACGCCTCGCGGCCGGATGTTCACCTCCTCGATGCCCGTCGTTGCGCCCACAGCAGGCGACCAACGTCTCAGGAACAACGGCTAGCGCAGCCGGCCCAGGCTCAGTGCCACGCGGCGCCCGCCCAGCATGCCGGTCAGCCGGCCGGCGCGGCTGAGCGCGAGCGTCCCCGCCACGGGGCCGGACACGGTGACGGTCCCCGCCGGGCGCCGGGACAGGCCCACCCGGGCACCGACGCGCACGCCCGGCACCAGCGTGAAGCCCTCGGCGACCAGGGCGCCCCCGCGCACGCGGAACCGCCCGCCCCGCAGCCCGCCGCCGGCCGGCTGCTCGCCGATCGAGTTGAGCTGGTCGTACTCCGAGTACAGGTCGCGCAGCGTCAGCCCGACCGCCGCCAGCGTGCGGCCCACTTGGCCGGGAACGCCGGGCGCCGCGGGCACGTCGCTCAGGCGGGCGGGCAGCTTGGGCAGCACGCGCGCCCCGCGCCGGCGCGCCGCGCACGGGTTCCCGACCGCCTGCCCGGCGAAGAAGCGGCGCACCGCCAGCTCGGCGCAGCCGCCGGCGCGCCCCAGCACGGCGTGCGCGGTCTTGGGCACCGCCACGACCTCGGACCGCGCGAAGCGGGCCGCCACGCGCGCGCCGACCTCCAGCGGGGTCCGCAGGTCCTCGGCCCCCTCCAGCACCAGCACGGGCACGTCGGGCAGCGGCCCGGGGCCCAGTGCGGGCGCCTCGGGCGCCGCCAGCCACCGCATGCAGCTGGTCAGCGTGTCGCCGCGCGAGGCCAGCGTGGTCGCGCGGTCGAAGGGCTCGAAGCGAGCGTCGGGGACGGCCGCGGCGGCGGCGCGCGCGGCGGCCGGCCGCTGGGCGAACGGGGTCGTGCGCTCCCATGGCAGCGGGGTCTCCTCGCACAGCGTCGCCGTCGAAAGGGTGACGCTGAGGTCCTGCGGGCGCGGCTCGATCTCCGGGCCGCGCGCCCCGGACTCGTCGAAGCGGTGCTCCAGGCGCAGCAGCGGCGCCGGGTCGCCCTCCACCGCCGAGCGCACGGCCGCGGGGTAGGCGATGCGCAGCTCGTCCAGCCCGTCGCCGGCGCGGATCATGTCGTACAGGCCGCGGCGCGTGAGGCTCACCTGGCGCGCGCGCCCGCGCGAGTCGTAGAACGCGCCGCGCAGCGGCGCGACGGCCATCCGGTCCACCAGCGTCGCCACGTCGCCGGCTGGGTCGGGCGTGACGCGCGCGCATTCGCCGCGGCAGATCTCGCGCAGGACACGGGGCATGGCCGCGAAGGTGTCGAGGTCGAAGATGTCCTGGCCCTCGGGCGCCACGACCGAGTCCAGCACCAGCCGCTCCACGTTGGCGGGGTAGCGCAGCGCGTAGGCCAGCGCGACCTTGGTCCCGTAGGACACGCCCAGCAGGGAGATCTTCCCGACGCCGATGCGCCGGCGCACGGCCTCGATGTCCTCCACGGAGTCGCGCGTCGTGTAGAGGTGGCGCCGCTCGCCCAGGCGCCGCGCGCAGACCGCGGCCCGCCCGTCCAGCGGCGTGTCATTGCGGCGCTGGCGCTCGAGCTCGGGGCAGTTGAGCAGCCCCGACTTGCCTGTCCCCCGCTGGTCGAGCACGATCAGCTGGCCCGACCGCGACCCGGACAGGTCGCTGGCGAAGTTCCCGGTGAGCGTCGTCCCCGCCTGGCCCGGCCCGCCCGCCAGCGCGAAGATCGTGCCGGAGCCTCGCCCGGCCGCGCGCTCCACGTACAGCGGCACCGTGCCCGGGACCCGGCCGGTGCGGTCGAGCGGCACGTTGACGCGCATGCACTCGAAGTTCGAGTCCGCGCAGCCGGTGCGGAACCCCGGGGCCGCCGCGGTCGCCGGCGTGGGAGCCGCCGTCGCCAGGACCAGCGCGCCCAGCGCGAGGGCCCCGGCGCGCCGGCTCAGAGCAGCTTCGGCGCGTCGGCCGTGGTGGTGATGAGGCCGATCAACCCGAATATGAAGAGGACCGCGCCCACGCTCATGCTGGCGAACAGCACCTTGCGGCTGCTGGCGACGCTGGCGATGCCGTAGAGGAACAGCGCGGCCGCGAAGATCACGGTGTACAGGACGTACTTGTCGCCCGTGTCGTCCAGGACGCGAGCGCGCTTGAACTCGGCGGCGGCCTGCGCGCGCAGCTTCAAGCCCTCCGCGTTGCGCACGGGGGGCGTGAAGAAGGGGTCCTGCTTGACGAAGGGCGACTCCACGCTGTCCGGCGTGTCCGCCCACCACTCGACCTGCTTGACCAGCTGGGGACGCATCAGGGTGGCCTTCAGGTACTGGGCCGTCTCCTTGTCCTTGGCCGTCCCCTGCGCGGCGACGGCGAACTGGGTGAAGAGGTTGACGTCCTGCACGAAGACGGTCTCCGCGGCGCTGAAGGCCTGGCTCGCGCGGTCGCTGGTCTGCGTAGAGGTGTTGAGCAGGATCACCGAGTCGCCGCCGTACAGCTCGCCGCGGTAGGCCGCCCAGGCGGTGGACAGCGCTGCCGCTCCGAGCAGGACGGCGAGCAGGACCTGAAGCCATTCGCTCTTGTCCGCGCTGTGGGAAAGGGATTCCGATTCGGCCACGAGGCGCGGCACCTTACCTCAAACGCCTGATGGCTCCAGGTCAGGAGCCGGCGCACGCGCGGGTGGCGCGGGTGCGGGCGGCGGCGAGCGCGTGGCGGCTGGCGTTCACGGCCTGGCGGGCGCGCGTCAGGGACAGGTGGCCGGCCCGCAGGCGCCGCTGCTCGCGGGCCCGGGCGCGATGGCCTCGGGTCGCGCGGACCCGCGCGGCCTGGGCCCGGGCGCGAGCCAGGGCGGCGGAGAGCTGGCGCCGGCGGGCCTGCAGCAGACCGGTCAGCGCCGTGACGGAAGGCGTGGCGGCGCGGCAGGCCGGGGCCGGACCGGGTGCGGCGGCCGGGGCTGCAGCCGGCCCCGGCGCCGGGGCGGCGCCCAGGCCGGTGTCCGAGCCCGCCGGCACCTCCACGTCGCCGAAGTCCTGCACGCCGGTGGCGCCGGGCGAGCCCGGGCCGCCGTCGGCCCGCGGCATCCCCAGGGCGAAGCCGATCCCGACCACGTTGTAGGAGCGGTCGAGCATGTTCCGGTCGTGGCCGGGGCTCGTGCGCCACAGCTCGAAAATGGACTGCGGAGTCACGTCGGACGAGTAGGCGATGTTCTCCCCCGCCCCGCTCGGGAAGCCCTGCTTGCGCGCCCGCTCGCTGGGACCCAGGCCCTCGGGGCTGTAGTGGTCGAAGTAGCGGCGCGCCACCATGTCGTCGGCGTGCGCGCGGGCGGCGCGCGCGAGGCGCACGTCGAGGATCAGCGGCGGAGCTCCGCGCGAGCCGCGGTACTCGTTGAGCAGGCACAGCATCGTGTGCTCGGCGGCGGCGACGTCGGTCACCTGCACGTCTGCGCCCGCGCAGGCGGCGGACGCGCCGGCCGGCGCGGCCCCCAGCGCGGCCAGGGCGAAGAGCATCGTGATCGTAAGACGCCTCACGATGGGCGCATCGGCAGGCCGGTTCCCCGCCCCCAGCCCGCCTGCGCACGCCTAGATCAAGCGTCCAGCGTGTTGAGGAGCTCAGGGGCCGGGCTTGAAGATGCGCGGCAGGCTCGCCGGGCGCCGGCGTGCCGCGCGGCCGAGGAGGCGGAGGATCTCGGGGACGAACCCCTTCGTCGGGATGCGGCGGCGGATGTCGCGGATGACCGCGCGGTCCAGGCCCTCGCGGATGAGGCCCTGGCTGACCTCGATGCGGTCGGCGCGGCGCAGCAGCTCGACCTCCGCCCCGCGGGCGGCCTGGGAGCGCAGCTCGTGGTGGCGCTCGACGGCGTCGCCGCAGCGTGTCAGGCGTTCGGCCGGCCACGCGAACGGGGCCAGGACGCGCTCGGCCAGCACCCGTCCGTCGGTGACGTAAGCCGCCTTGGTCTCGGCGCCGGGGTACAGGCCGGCGTCGTGCAGCAGGGCGGCGCACAGGAGCAGCTCGCGGTCGATGTCCTCCGCCCCGGCCAGCTCCACCGCCAGCAGGTAGGCGCGCACGCTGTGGCGCTCCAGCGGGCCATCGGGCCCGCCCGCCAGCTCCCGCAGCGCGTCCAGGCAGGCGCGCTCGGCCTCGCTGCGCGCCAGCTCGTCCGCGACCCGCTCCATGAGGCCAGCCTAACCGGCGGCCAGGAACCGCCGCACGTCCGCCGCGTCCGCCTCCAGGGCCGTCCGCACCTCGCGGCTCAGCCGACCGAAGGTCTCGAGCGCCACCTCCCCCTTCGACCAGGACCACACGCCCACGGCGCGGCCGCCGGCCAGGGCGAAGGGACGGAACAGCCCGCCGAGGATGACCTGCGCCGCGTGGTCGCCCAGCAGCGGCGCCCGGTCCACCCAGCCCAGGAGCGCCGGGTCGAAGGCGCCCAGCAGGCGTGGCGGCGGAAGCTCGCCGGCCGCGGGCCGCCCCGCGAGGTCCACCAGGCCGTCCGCGCGCTGCGTCAGCTCCGGCGCGATCGCCTCCAGCCCCGCGCGCACGTCGCGCAGAGGCAGGCCGGCCCAGCGCGCGAGGTCGCGGTCGCCGGCCGGGCCGTGGCCGGCGAGGAAGCGGCGCGCGAGCTCGGCCAGGGCGCGGTCGCGGTCCACCGGCGCGGTCGCCCCGATCCAGTCGCGCGCCAGCACGTAGGCGTGGTGGCGGCCCACCATCGGGCCGCGGACCGCGATGCCCAGCAGCGACGCCCGGAACAGCAGGTGGATCGCGGCCTGGCCCTCGCACGGCACGCCCGCGGAGCGCAGGCGCTCGACCAGTTGGTCGCGAGTCCGCGGGCCCTCGCGCTCCAAAGCGCGCGCAATCACCGCCACCCCCCGCTCCGCGGCGCCCGCGTCCACGCCCTTCTGCGCCAGTCGCCGCGCGTTGCCGGTGAACAGCGGCGGCGCCGTGAGCGCGTGCAGCCACCCGTAGTCCTCGCTACGGACCAGGTGCAGCGTGCCGCGGTTGAGCCAGGTGATCAGGAGCGAGCGGTCCTCGGTCAGGGCGCGATCCACGTCGGCCGCGCGCAGCCCCGTGCTGCGGGCGCGAATGGCCAGCCGCGCTCCGCGCGGGTCCTGCCCCTGGACCGCGAGCAGCCGCTGCGCGACCGCCACCGGATCGCGGGCCGGCGGGCCCGCCAGCAGCTGCGCGGTGAGGCGCTGTGCGTGCATCGGCGCGGCCCATGAAACCAAGCGCGGGCCCGGCCCGGTTGAATGCCCACCCATGTCCGCCCCACCCAACGGCCCGCACCGCGTACTCATCCTCTCGGCCGCGATCGGCGAGGGCCACGATCTGCCCGCGCGGATCGTCGCGGAGGAGCTGCAGGCCGAGTCCCCGGGCACCCACACCGAGATCGACGACGGCCTGCGCATCATGGGCTGGCCGCTGAGCAACGTCATCACCGGCGGGTCGGCCTTCCACTCCAAGTGGGGCAACCGGATGTTCGACGTCGAGTTCTGGCTCGTCTCGAAGTTCCCCCCCACGATGTGGCTCTCGAGCAAGCTCGTCTACCTGATCGGCGCCCGGCGCATGCTGCGCGCGATCGCCGCGGCCCGCCCGGACATCATCGTGTCCACGTACCCGGGCGTGACCGAGCTGCTGGGGCAGCTGCGCCGGCGCGGGCGCCTGCACATCCCGGTGGTGTCCGCGATCACCGACCTGGCGGCGCTGCGCTACTGGGCGCACCCCGGGGTCGACCTGCACCTGCTCACGCATCCCGAGTCGGCCGAGGAGGTGCGACGCATCGCTCCGGCCTCCGACATCGTCGCGGTGCGCGGCCTCAATTCACCCGACTTCCTGGTGCCCCGCGACCGCGACCAGGCGCGGCGCGACCTGGAGGTGCCCGACGGCGACCGGCTGGTGGTGGTCTCGGGCGGCGGCTGGGCGGTCGGGGACCTGGAGGGCGCCGTGGCGGCCGCGCTGGACGTGCCCGACACCCTGGTGATCGCTCTGTGCGGGCGCAACGAGGACGTGCGCGCCCGGCTGGCCGCGGACTTCGCCGGCCAGCCCCGCGTCCGGGTGGAGGGCTTCACCGACCGCATGGGCGACCTGCTGGCCGCGGCCGACGCGCTGATCCACTCCACCGCCGGCCTGACGGTCCTCGAGGCCCACGTGCGCGGGTGCCCGACGATCTCCTACGGCTGGGGCCGCGCGCACATCCGCGTCAACAACCAGGCGTTCACGCGCTTCGGGCTGGCCGAGGTGGCCACGACCCGCCCGCAGCTGGCGCAGGCCCTGCGCCGTGCGCTGGCCCGTCGCCGCGAGCCCGACCTCTCCTTCGCGCAGCTCCCCTCGGCCGCGTCACTCGTCCTTGACCGGCTCGGGGGCGCGCAGGTCGCCGACGGCGGGGGAGGAGGCCAGCACCGCCGCGCCGGCGAGCACCACGGCCAGTGAGACGCCGATCACCGCGCCGCCCAGGGGGGTGGCGCTCCAGTTCTCCCCCACCACCAGCGGGGCGAGCACGACCGGGACCAGGACCTGGATCACCAGCACGAGCGGCGCCACCCGCGTGGCGGGCAGCCGCTGCAGCGCGGTGGTCTCGCTCAGCAGTCCCAGCAGGATCGCCAGGGCCGCCCCGCCCGCCCAGGCCAGCGCGAGCAGAGGGCGGCCGAGGTTGAGCTCGTCGGAGACCAGCTTGGCCGCCAGGGCCGCGCCCGCGTCGGCCGCGCCGGCGCTGGCCACCAGCGCGACCCCCATCCGCCCCACCCGGCCGCGCAGCAGGTACGGCGCGACCGTGATGACGACCAGGCCGCCCAGGGCGGCGTACAGCGCGAACGACCCCTCCGGCGCCTCCACGTGGCGGGGCGCGGACAGCGCGATGCCGACAACCCCGCCCACGATCGCCGCGGCCGCGGCGAGCTCGCGCCGCCCGACGCGCTCGCCGAGGACCCGGACGCCGAGGTAGAGCAGGAGCAGCAGGCCGGAGGCGATGGCCGGCTGCACCAGGGTCAGGGGCGCGAGTCCCAGCGCCACGATCTGCAGCCCCCAGCCCGCGACGCCCAGCGCGATCGCGCCCACCCAGCGCGCGTTGCGCACCAGGCTCAGCAGCAACGAGGCCTTCAGCGCGTGGCTGTGGTCCACCGCGCGCGCGGCGAGGGCCTGCAGCGCGTAGGAGGTCTCGTAGCAGCCGGCCGCGACCAGCGCGATCCCCAGTCCCAGCAGCGTCCGGCCGTCCATCACTGACACCATCCCGGCATGCGTGCGCTACCCATCGCCGCCGCCGGAGCCGTCGGATGGGCCCTGCCGGCGCTCATGCCGCACTTCCCCCCGCTGTGCCATGCGCTGGGGGTACCCCGGCGCCTGGAGCCGCCGCGCGGGACGGTCGCGGTGACGTTCGACGACGGGCCCCATCCGGAGGGAACCCCGGCCGTCCTCGAGGTCCTGGACCGCGCCGGCGCGCGCGCCACCTTCTTCATGGTGGGAGAGCAGGTGGAGCGCTACCCGGCGCTGGCCGCCGAGGTCGCGGCGGCCGGGCACGGCATCGCGCTGCACGGATACCGCCACCGCAACGCGCTGCGGCTCACGCCGTCCACCTTCGCCGACGACCTCGATCGCGGCGCCGAGGCGGTGTCGGGCGCCACCGGGCGCCCGCTGGACCTCTACCGCCCGCCCTACGGGATCTTCAGCGCCGCCGCCCTGGCGCTCGTGCGGCGCCGCTCCCTCGCTCCCCTGCTGTGGTCGCGCTGGGGCCGCGACTGGGCCCGGCGCGTCACGCCGCAGTCCATCGCGGCCAAGGCGACGCAGGATCTCGGACCGGGCGACGTAGTCCTCCTCCATGACGCGGACTTCTACAGTGCGCAGGGGTCGTGGCGGCGCACGGCCGCTGCCCTCCCCGCGGTGCTCGACGCGATCGTCCAGCGCGGGCTGCGACCGGACGCCGTGTGACGCCCGGCGGTCAGCCGGAGTCGGCTCGGCGTTCGACCAGCCGCTCGCGCAGCAGCCGGCGCCCGGCCATCCCGGTGCCGACGCCCAGCGCCGCCCCCAGGGTGCTGAGGATGAGCAGCTTCACGTCGGAGTGCACCAGGCGCAGCGGGTCGTAGGGCCCGCTCCAGAGGATCGCGAGCCCGATGCCGGTCGCCAGCCACCCCAGTCGCGCGAGGCTGGACAGCGGGCGGCGCTCGGAGTCCGTGTCGGCGGAGAGCGCCATGTACAGCGTGAGGCCGAGCAGGCTGGTGGTGGCCACGGTCCGCACGTCGTGCGCGCCGGAGGTCTGGCGGAAGGCCTCGTACAGGAGGACCACCATCGCCACGACCCCGAGGAGCAGCGCGATCGGCGCCTGCACCCGCGCGCCGCGGAACGGAGCGGCGGCACGGGCGAGCGGCCCGCTGCGCACCGGCTCCGCGACGGCGCCGTTGGAGGACCCGTTGCCGTTCTGGCCGCGGTGCCACACCACGTACTCCTCCACGCCCTCCGAGAACGAGGTCGAGGGACGCCAGTCCAGCTCCGCGGCCGCGCGTGCGCCGCAGACCTCGACGCCGCCGAAGTCGCCGCTGCGCCCCGGCGTATGCACGATCTCCGTGTCGCCGACGACCCTGCCGACCGTTTCGGCCACCTCGCGGATCGTCACGTCCTCGCTGCCGACCAGGTTGTAGATCCGGTTCGCCGCCGCGGGGCGCAGCGCCTTGGCGACGCCCTCGGCCAGATCCTCGACGTAGACGAAGCGGCGCGTCTGCAGGCCGCCTCCCGCGAGCGTCAGGGGCTCGCCGGACATCGCCTTGTGCACGAAGGTGGGGACGACCGCGGCGGCCCGGGCCCGCGGGCCGTAGGGAATGCCGAAGCGCAGGATCGTGTACTCGAGCCCGTAGAGCTCGGCGTAGGAGCGGCAGTACAGCTCGCCGGCCAGCTTCGTCGCCGTGTAGATGTGGGCGGGCGGCGAGAGCGGCGTGTCCTCGTTGACCGTGTCGCCCTCGACGTCGGAGTAGACCCAGATCGTCGAGGCGTAGACCACGCGCTTGACGCCGGCGTCGCGGGCCGCCTCGAGCACGTTGAGCGTGCCCTGGGAGTTGATCCGCTCCGCGTCGGCCGGGCGGCGCTCGACCACCCCGACGTCGGCCATGGCGGCCAGGTGGACGACGAAGTCGCAGCCGTGCATCGCGCTGCGCAGCGCCGAGGGGTCGAGGAGATCGCCCAGCGCGGTCTCGATCTCCCCGTCCTCGTGATGGGGGGACGCGACCAGGTCGAAGATCTTCGGGGTCACGCCCGAGGCCTTGAGGCTGTCCACCACGTGGGACCCGATGAAGCCGGCGCCGCCGGTGACGAGCGCCCTCATCGTGCGACGGCCTCCGCCTCGTCGCCGGCGGGGCGGTAGTACAGCGGGACGCACCAGTGGTTCTCGGCGACCCAGTCGGAGTTGGGCAGCTTCTCCCCGTTGCCCATGAGCCGATGGAGCGGCATGTCGTAGACCTTTCCGGTCGAGCGCTCGATCGGCGCGAAGACGATGTACTTGTACAGGCCGGAGGTCATGCCCTCGGGCAGCTCGATCCGCGACGGATGCTCGGGGTCCAGCAGCTCCCGGGCGGCGCGGTTCTTCCAGTCGACGATCTCCTCCAGGCGCTCGGCCTGCACCAGGCCCAGCGCTGCGGTGAATTCGCTCATGCGGTGGTTCATGCCTTCGACTCGGTAATCGGGCTTGCCGTAGTTGCGAAACGCGCGCGCGAACTCGAGCAGCTCCGCGTCGCCGGACACAAGCATGCCGCCTTCGCCGGTCGAAATGGTCTTTGTTGCGTAAAGCGAGTAGATACCCGCGTCTCCCCAGCTCCCCGGGCGGCGGCCGTTCCAGCCGGCGCCGTGGGCGTGGGCGCAGTCCTCCAGCAGGAAGATCCCCTCGTCGCGGCAGAACGCGGCGATGCGCTCGATGTCGAAGGCGATGTGGCCGCCGATGTGGACCACCCACGCCGCGCGCGGGCGATGGCGCTCGGCCTGGGCGACGAAGTCGTCGAAGGAGACGCACAGGTCCTCGCGGTTGCAGTCCACGAACGCGACCTCCGCGCCCGCGGCCTTGGTGGCCAGGGCGGTGGCGGCGAAGGTGTTCGACGGGCACAGGACGGTCTGGCCCCGGACCCCGGCGTACTCCAGCGCGGCCAGCGCGCCCCCGCTCCAGCCCGAGGTGGCCACGGCGTCGAGCCCGTTCCAGGCGCCCCAGGCGGCCTCGAAGCGCTGCACCATGGAGCCCTCGGACCACTGGTTCGAGTCGATGACCTCGTCCCAGAGGTCGTGCAGGCGTGCGCGGTCGCGAGGGTCGAACCCAATGGCGAAGCGCCCGATGTCGGGGAGAGTGGCAGGCATCGAGGAAGCGGCAGACGGCGGGGGCACCCTAGCAACCGGGGGGTCCGGAACCGAGCTACCCGCCCGGATTGGCGTTCGGCCCCGGCGGCGGCGGCTCGGCCCGATCGCCGTGGACCGTCTTCCAGATGATCCGGTCCAGCAGGCGCTGGGGCACGCCGTCGGGACGGTTGAGGTTCAGGCCGCGGCTCATGCGCGAGGCCGCCGTGCCGGCCGCGTTGCGCTCGTTGAGGTCCCAGGTGGGCGCGATCACGTTGTAGGGGTCCGCGTTGCCCGGCGTGGGCTGGAAGGCGTCGTACATCGGGGTGGCGAGGTTGTCGAACAGCCCCAGCGGCTTCATGCCCAGGATCAGCTCCATCGAGCGGATGACCGAGAGGAAGTCGTAGCGCGTGTGGACGACCGCGCCGCGCTTCGCGTACGGGCTGATGACCGCGGCCGGGATGCGGTGGGCGTCCACGTGGTCGGCCCCGTCCTGCGAGTCGTCCTCTATGACGAAGATCGCCGACTCCTTCCACACGGGCGAGTGGGAGATGACGTCCACCATCTGTCCCAGCGCGTAGTCGTTGTTGGCCACCCAGGCGCGCGGCGTGCGCCTGCCGGCCGTGCCTCCCTCGGTGTGGTCCTGGGGCAGCACGATGTATGTGAAGGCGGGCACGCCGCCGGCCGCCACCTGCGCCCCGAACTTCTGCTTGAAGCACTCGAAGCGCGACTCGGTGTTGGGCGGCGAGCCCGGGGGCGGCGTGGAGTCCGACACTGGGTTCTGGCTCAGGGAGTTCTGGTAGATGAACGCGTCGTTCGTGTAGCAGCTGCCCGGCACCGGCGGACCCACGTCGGACTTGTTGAACTTCGCCGTGGAGGCCTGGAGCTCGGCGTCCCCGCGGTCCTTGTCCGGGAAGACCGGGATGTTGCCCGCGATCGCCTCGCCGAAGTTGAAGTACGAGATGCCCTGGCGCTCGGCCTGGTCGAACAGGAA